>JAFUIW010000009.1 GCA_017473945.1 Methanobrevibacter sp.
CTCAAACTTACCAACAATCTCATCAGCAGTTCCATCATTAATCATAAAAATTAACTCCAAACATACATTTTCATCCAAAAAAAGATAAAAAAGAAAATTATTTAGAATTTAACTGACTTTTCAACATTTCAATTTCATCCCTAAGCCTACTATTCTCAGCTTCAGCATTATTAGCTCTAATAGCCTCATTATCAGCCCTAAGAGCCTCACTATTAGCCCTAAGAGCCTCACTATCCGCTCTGCTATTAGCCCCATCTAACTCCTTTTCAAGCTCAATAATCTTATTCTGAGAAATAATCTCACTCTCAAACTTACCAACAATCTCATCAGCAGTTTCATTATTAATCATATTTACTAACTCCTCATATTCATTTTCATCATCAAAATATGCATCAATCATCGCATACAATACAGAATATAATGTATATTCCAATTTCTTTGGCATTGCATCTATTTTCAAATATAATTCAATGGCTTGCCTGGTTACTTCTGGAGCAATTTCTCTTTGAGCAAATAACACAATTATTCCCAAATTCAAGGCATCTTTTATTGTTAATTGCTCTTCATTATAATTGATTATATTTTTTAGCCTATTTAATCTTTTTTGATTGTCTTCGGCTCCAAGATCCAAGAACAGCAGTTTGGTTGTTGATGTTGGTGTCCTATCAAATTCCTGAACTGACTTTTCGGAACTTAAATGTGATGCAATGACACTTAAAGGAGGCAGTCTTTCATCGGCAATTTTTTGTATCTCATAATAGCCGATTATTTGAATTTTAGGCCTGTCCACAGCTTTGGATTGATGTTCCAAAATCACAACTGCTGGCTCGAATAATCTCTCAAAATCGGGATCTACAACATATGAAGCGTCCATCTCCAATATGGTTCCATTCTTAAGACGCACTTTTACATTGGATTTTCTTCGAAATATGCCTGGAATATCAAAATTCTCATGCAGTTCCTTTGGAAACTCATTATACATTATACCGAATGCAAAATCAAATGGGTGATGAATCTTTTTTCTTGTCATACTATTTCTCCATTAAAAAACTTTAATAGATTTGATTAAAACAATGATGAACAGTCGACCGGTAGTGTTTTTAAATCTATGTTAACCAATTGTATTTTTAAAGAAAAATAAGTTTTTGAACTGCAAAAAAGCACAAAATCGCACTTTGAAAAACTTTATAAATCATGAAAAAAGAATGCAAAAAATATACCAACACTTAAATATAACATACGAGTTATTACTTTTATGAACCGAAAATATCTGATTGCAGCGATTGCAATTGTAATAATAATAGGCGTAGGTGCGTTTGCACTCACAAATAATAACACCTCTTCAGGAGGAACATCTGTTAATGTTGATGCAAGTGCGCTTGAAGATATGGGAAATCTTGTTGTAAACGCCAGTGATGAATCAAAAGAGAAGGGATTGATTTCATCCAGTGCAAGTGATTTGAATTCTATTTTAGTAACAAATAATGGTAAACTGTCATTGAAAGATTCCATTGTTAATAAGACTGGAGACACTGCCACCTCTGGCGATGATGCTGACTTTTACGGTGTAAATTCTGCTGTTTTGGTCAATACCAATGGAACAATGGACATTTCCAACGTTGAAATAAATACCAATTCCAAAGGTTCAAACGGTATCTTTGTAACCAACTCCGAAGCTTCAACATCATCAAGCGGAGGAAATGCCAGCCAAGGAGCAGCTCCTGAAGCAAACGGAACCGGTCAAGGTGGCAACGGAGCACAACCTCCAGAAGCAACTGGAAACGGAACCGGACAAGGTGGGGAAGGAGGACAACCTCCTGAAATGCCATCAGGTGAAGGTTCCGGTGAAGGAGGTCAGGCTCCTGGAAACGGTGGTGGAGATCCCTCAGGTGCAAGTGACGTTAGCGGAAACACACAGGCAACCGTTAAAAACGTGAAAATCACAACCCACTCCGACAAGTCAAGAGGTCTTGATGCTACATATAAAGGTATAATCAATGCTGAAAATGTTATCATCAACACCGACGGTCAAAGCTGTGCTGCTCTTGCAACAGACCGTGGAGAAGGTGAAGTGCATGTTAAAAACTCAGACATCAACACTGGTGTGAGCAAGGACAGCGGAAGAGGTTCTCCTTTAATCTATTCAACCGGAAACATTACACTCGACAACTCTAAAGGTACTGCATATGTTTCCCAGATTGCATGCATTGAAGGTAAAAACTCCATTGAAGTAACAAACTCTGACCTTACAGGTTATGCTGAAGGTAACAGAAAGGACGGCGACAACTATGTTGATTTGGGAGGAGTGTTCATCTACCAATCCATGAGCGGTGACGCTGATGTCGGTACATCACTTTTCACTGCTAAAGACTCCAAGCTGTCAATAGCTGAAGACTCATCTGTATATAAGGATGCACCTATGTTCCACGTTACAAACACTGCTTGTGTGATTGATTTAATCAATACCGAGTTAAGTTTCGGCAGCGGAACATTTTTAGAAATAGCAGGTCAAAACCAGTGGGGAAACACCGGTTCCAACGGAGGAGTGGCTGAGCTGAATACTGATAATGAAAAAATAGACGGAAACGTTATTGTCGATTCAATAAGCTCACTTAACTGGACCATGAAAAACACCGAATTTAAAGGTGCAATTAATTCAACCGGAAACACCACAGTCAATGTGGCTGAAGGTTCAACATGGACACTGACCGGAGACTCCGTAGTTTCCTCTTTAGCTGTATCAGGAAACATTGAATACGGTGACTATTCAATAACTGTTGACGGTCAAAAATACGACAGTTCAAACACTTTTAAAGGATAGGAAAGATTAGTTTCTTTCCCAATTTTAATTTTTAGCAGTGAAAACCTGCATCATACGCTTCTTTTAACAGTCCAGGCTGTGATTTGACATCACCAAATCCTGAAATGACAGCCTTTTCAGTGGGATTTTTGGAAAATCCTATGAAATCCCTGATGCCAGTTAGTACATCACCGTTTTTAGAACCCGCAGCAGTTATTATGTAGTAATCCTTATCTTCAAGATGCCTGAATATGGGATAGCACCTGTCAAAGAACCTTTTAAGGGTTCCGCACATTGAAAAGTAGTAAACCGGTGTTGCATATACTATAACATCTGCCTCCATCATCTTGTCAAGAACTTCAGCAAGGCCATCTTCCTGAAAACATTTCATTTCAGGAGTCTTGCATCTGTAGCATGCCTTGCATGCATGGAATCTGATATCTTCAAGATTATATTTTACAGCTGCATTGTCAGCGTCGAGTGCACCTTTCACAAACTCGTCACACAAAGTGTCTGAATTTCCACCAATTCTCGGTGATGAACTTATTACAACTACCTTTTTACTCATCTTCAATCCACTCTTTCGCTTTTGAGGCATTACCCATGAATCTCATCCCCTTTGTGAAATTAAGTTCGGGATATGTATCCTGAAGGTCACTTACGCATTTGTCAACGCCGGATCCACCGGATGTGCAGAACACCTTGATTGTCTTGCCAGTCAAATCAACGCTTTCGATGAATGTGTTGATGATTGTCGGTGCGGTGTACCACCATACCGGAAATCCGATAGCTACGATATCATATCCTGAAACGTCACAGGTTTCTGCAATAGGAGGTCTGAATGACTTGTCGTTCATCTCAATGGTTGACCTTGAGTTTTTGTCCATGTAGTCCAAATCTGCAGGAGTGTAGATTTCCTCCGGCTTGATTTCAAAAATGTCATAGCCGTTTTCATCTGCTATTTTTTCCGCCACACTTTTTGTTACTCCACTTGCTGAGAAATATGTTACCAGTACATTGCTCATCATATCACCTATTTAAAAATAGTATTTAATTATATATAATTGTTTATCTTCGCAACAATTATATTTTGGGGAGCAAATGTTAGTGCAAGTTTAAATCAAAATAGCTTTTGTTAAACATGACCTTGAAAAAACATCTTCAATTATCTTCATCGAAATTAACATTAACATCAAGCGCCCTGAAAATCAGACTTGATGTGAAATATAGATATATATGCAATGGTTAAAAGTTTAAAATTAGATTAAATTTAAGTCGGGAAAAACGACAAAAAAATAAAAAAAAGTTAGAAGAAATTAATGATTTCTTCTATTTGATAGTTATTTTAACTTTTTTGCTTGACTCTTTGTATGTGACATCACCGGCATATTTTATTACTGCGGCAAATTTGCCTTTTTTGGTTATTTTAAGGCTGAATGTTACTTGACCTTTAGCGTTGGTTTTACCAGTGTAGGTTTTGCCGTTGATTTTCAAGGTTACTATTTTACCTGCCTCAAGGTATGTTTTACCATTAACGGAAGCGCCTTTGATGGTTTTTAAAGTAACTGTGTATTTTTTGGTTTTTGCAGTAGCCTTAAATGTTTTAGCACTTGCAGCAATGGAAGTAGTTTTCTTTTTAATGGTAACTTTTTGTACAGCCATTGATGCATGGTAGCCGTCATCGTCCAAGAATACTATTACGAATGTGTATAATCCTGCATTTTTCAGGTTGATTTGTACGGCTGCAGATCCGTTTGCATCTGTGGTTCTTTTCAATGTGACACCATTATAACCAATGTAAATGGTTTTGTTTGCAACAGGATTGCCATTCTCATCGACAAGACGGAAAGTGAAGTTTCCTCCCCTTTCACCCTCATAATAGTCACATGCATACTGAGTGAAGTCCTCAGCCAAAATAGTTGTATTTGCCCTTTTAACATTTACAGTGACATTTGTGGTGTTGAAAGCATACATTATACCATCACCAACAGTCAATGAAATAGTGGCAGTACCTGCACCTACAGCAGTAACAATGCCTTCATCAGTTACACGAACAACAGACTCATTACTGGATACATACTGAACATCCAACAAATCTGGATCAGCAGTAGCATTTAAGTCAAATGTGTCGCCAGTTTTCAAATTCAAAGTGGCATTCTCAACACTGACACTAACATCCCTTAAAGATACAGTTACAGTTACTGTTTTATTTGAAGCAGCATACATATCATTACCGGCAAATGAAACTGTAACATTAGCAGTACCTTTACCCACAGAAACAATTAAATTTCCGGATAATTTGATAACACTTTCATTACTGGAAACATATGTCAGATTGCCTGCATCTGCAGGAGTCAAAGTAGCATTGATTTCAACAATTTTACCCACTTCCATGTCAATCTTATCATCAACGGAGATAGAAGTATTGATTTTTTCAACAGTTATTGTGGCGTTGTTGACGGTTACATTGTCCAATCCCACATATGATGCATTGACAGAATAAACATCACAATCTTCAAAGGTATATTCAGCCCACCAGGTTCCGTTGGCGGTGTAAGTCGCATTTATTTTGTTACCGTCAGGCAATATGAAAAGTAAACTTCCAGGCATGACCTCATTGAATATATTGGATTTTGCAGTGATGTTCACTGTCATGTTGGTAGTTGTCTGGGATGTGACATTTACATTTAAGGTCATGTTTGAAATTGTTTTTTCAGCTTCACTGTAGTATGAATCCTCATCGTGGCGAACGGTTATCCAGTAATCGGCAACATCTTCCAAAACAATTTTTCCGTCAGCATCTGTGACCATAACTGTATCTATAACATTGCCGTTGACAACACCCTTAACAGTTATGTTTTGGCCTGCTTCTCCTGTGGATACTGCAGGAGTGAAGCTGTCTGTGTTTGCAATTCCATCTGCTCCCCAGTAGGTCACATTGGTGAAGTTGACTTTATCATAACTGGAATATATTGCATTTAAAAGGTTATCATAACCCATAAATGTTATTTCCAGATTGCTTCCGTTCATTTTTGATTCAAATGCTTCATACTTCACATTTGCCTTGTTGTTTAAGAATGTGGAATGGGAAATAATACTAATTTTTGCAGGTTCCTTCTGCCACAAGTCAAGTGCAGAACCACTATTTGCTTCATTTCCATTAAAATTACAATTTAATATAGTAACTTGATCAGCACTGTAAATAGCACCCCCACTATAGGTTGCAGTGTTATTAGTGAAATTGCAATTTGTTATATTGCCTCTCATATAGCGGTAAACTGCACCACCATAACCGGTTGCAGTGTTATTGACAAAATTACAGTTGGTCAGACAACCGAAATCCATGTTAACAGCACCGCCCTCGTCTGCAGAGTTATCGGCAAAATTACAATCGGTTACAATAGAGTCATTATAAAAGCAAATTGCACCTCCACTACTGTCCTCGCTTATTCCTTTATTTTTAGTAAAATTACAACCTATAACTTCACCAGTGGAGTTTTCATCGTAATAAATAGCTCCACCATCTTCGATTGCATAGTTGGCTATGAAATTACAGTTTTCCACTGTACCATTTTCTTTAAAGTAAACTGCTCCTCCGTTTTCAGCATGATTGTCCTTAAATGAAACATCTTTGATGACACCTTCACCAGCAGTTATTGCACCACCTTTAACAGCTGAATTAGCAATGAATTCACCATTGAATATTACATTCTCAAAGCTTTCGAAGAAATTGACTCCTCCACCAGTAAGAGCATTATTATTGATGAAATCGCTGTTGAATGTAATGTTGTAAGGAGTTTGACGATAGTTTACAGCTCCACCATACTTAGCGGCAGTATTGTTTACGAAATCACAAGTAAATATGGAATTAGATGATGTATTCTTAAATGTTATTGCTCCACCATTACCATCTTCGCTAACTTGTCCTAAAGCAGTGTTGTTAAAGAAATAACCGGTGAAATTATTTTTATCGGTAGTGTTGTAGAAAAACATTGCGCCACCACATGATTTAGCAACATTAGACATGAACTCAGAGCTAAACTTATTACGATTTGCCTTATTGTAGAAAAAGATTGCACCACCATAAAGCGCATAATTGTCCTCAAAAATGCCTTCAAATGTATTGTTTTCAGCTAAATTACGGAAAATTATTGCACCTCCGCTAGCCTGTCTTGCCTTATTGCCATAGAACTCTGAGGAAAAATTATTATTCAATGCTTGTCCACGAACAAAAATCGCTCCACCAGCCCTTTCAGCATCATTACCTTCAAAATAGCTGTCAATTGTTACATTATCAACTTTACCATTAAAGTATAACGCACCACCATTAGATGCACTATTGTTAATGAAAGTGGAACTGATTTTAGAATTTGTAAGATTTAATACAAATATTGCGCCACCACTGGTTGCTGAATTGTTTATAAATTTACCATTGAATGTTACGTTTTCAAAGCTTTCAAAGAAATTAACCCCACCACCGCTAGGAGAAGTGTTGTTAATGAAATCGCTGTTGAATGTAATGTTATACGGAGTATGCCTGAAGTTTACACCCCCACCATTCAAAGCAGCAGTATTGTTTACAAAATCACAAGTAAAAACATTGTTTGATGAGGTGTCCTTGAATGTTATAGCCCCACCGTTTCCAACTGACGCATCAACCTCACCTAAAGCATGATTGCCAATGAAACTACCCGCAAAGGCATTATTATTGGTAGTGTTGTAGAAAAACATTGCACCACCGCAGGATTTGGCAGTATTGTTTATAAATTCACTGTTAAATTCATTATCATTCGCCTTGTTGTAGAAAAATACTGCTCCACCATAAAGTGCATAGTTATCCATGAAAACACTTTCAAAGCCATTGTTTTCAGCTAAACTACTGAAAAATATTGCACCACCACTGGCCTGGTTTGCGCGATTGCCATAGAACTCAGCAGAAAAGTTATTATTACCAGACTTTCCTCTCACAAATATTGCACCACCTGCCCTTTCAGCACCATTACCTTTAAAGCAGCCGTTAACTGTGACATTATTCATTTCACCGTTAAAGTAAATTGCACCACCATTTTTTGCACTATTATTAATAAATAAGGAGTTGATTTCAGAATTTGAAAAATCTCCATCAACATACACGGCTCCACCTTTACCGGTTGCATTATTGTCAGTGAAATTACACCCAGTCAAATCAGCCCCCTCAAACAAGTAAACAGCACCACCGTCAGTTGCATTGTTATTTGCAAAATTACAATTTATGAGAGATCCTGAATCCATATCGATAGCACCTCCCAATTTAGCAGAGTTATTGGCAAAATTACAATCGGTCACAGTACCATTACTGAAAAAGTAAACTGCACCACCACATTCTGCAGTGTTATCAGTGAAATCACAATCTTTAATCTCACCAGTAGCGTTTTCATCTAAATAGACCGCTCCACCATACTTAGCAGTGTTATCTATGAACTTACAATTTTCAACACTTCCAGAATACATTAGGATAGCACCACCATCGCCTGCAGAGTTATTAACAAAATTACAACCAGTCACGAAACTAGAATAAATATTAATAGCGCCACCTTTGCCAGTTGCCTTGTTGTCAGTGAAATTACAGTTTGTAATATTGCCCTCACTCAAATAAACGGCACCTCCATATAATGCAGTGTTATTAACAAAATTACAATTAGTTATTGTACCTGACTCCATACAGATAGCACCACCAAAATTAGCAACATAAGTTGCTTTGTTGTTAGTGAAATTACAGTCGGTCACAGTACCTGACATATCAAAACAAACCGCACCGCCTTTCCTGGTTGCTTGAGCATTTATGAAATTTATATTTTTTAGTGTTACATTGTCTGCTGTAACTTTAAATATTCTTGATATTCCCTGTGCATCGAGTGTATATCCGTTTCCATCAACTGTTATGGATTCGTTAATAATGATTCCACCAGTAAAATTATTTTCGCATTTGTAATCCTTGGTTAACAGTAATGTTGAACCGGATGCTGTTGCAGAAATATTGGACTGTAATTCAGAGAATGTTCCAGCATTTCCATCACTCATTATTTCCTCATTTTCCCCCGCAGATATAATATCACCACTATCTGCAGGTGTCAATTGAATTGCCGCATCATTTTCACCGGCAATCACTGTATCATCCACATCGCTAGCGCAGACGCTTGCTACTCCGAATATGAAGATGGTCAGCACCAGCACCATTATGATTTTCTTATATTTCATAATTATCTGTTCTCCATTAATTGAAATAAATATTTTTTAAGAATTTGATTTAAAACTAAACAAAAAACTAATAAAGTTGTTTTACGAGTTATAATATTCAAAACCTTATATGTTAAATATATAAACTAATATTAAATAAATTTACTCATTAAAAACAATGACATGAATTACCTTGTCAAAATATAGCTGAATTTGATACAAAGAGACTCTACATTAATATCAATAAATCAAACTCATAACATCAAATTTATATTATAATTACATATAAATTCAATCAATTTAAATAGGAGGAACAATTAAATGAATAAAAAGATACTTTTTCTATTAATAATTACTGGATTGCTTGCTGTTTCAGCAGTCAGTGCTCAAAGTTCATTATTTCAAAACAACGATGATGATTCCATGTATCAAGTCTCATTGATGCAGGCTTTCATGCATGGCGAGTATAACGGAGTAATTGCCGTAGGAGATTTAAAAACACACGGAGACACAGGTCTTGGAACCTTTGAAGGAGTAAACATGAGATGATAATCTTGGACGGCGTTGTCTATCAGGCAGCCTCTGACGGAAGCATCAATGTCATGCAGGATAATGAAACCATTCCATTCGCTACAATCACAAACTTTGACGAAGATGCAAAAATAGACAATATTGCCGGCAAGGATTTTGACGATTTAACAGGCAAATTGGACAAGGAAATAAGCAAATATGGTACAAACAACATGTATGTAATCAAGCTCAAAGGCGACTTTTCAAACATCACCGTCAGAAGCATTGAAAAGCAGGAAAAACCATATAAGGAATTCACAGATGTTGCTGCAGTGGACCAAAAGGTATTCAACCACACAGGCCAGACCGGAACCGTTGTGGCAGTATACTTCCCAGAGTACATGAATGAACTTAACATGCACGGCTGGCACCTTCACTTCCTGTCCGATGACAAGACAAAAGGCGGACATGTCTTGAATTTGACCGATTTTAAAGGAACAGGTCAAGTTGATGAGATTCAGGAGTTCAACATGATACTTCCAAGCGATGACACATTTGCAAAAATGAATTTCACCGAAGACATGACCAACAAAATCAGCAGCGTAGAATAACTCTCCTCGAGTTATTCCTTTTTTTATTTTCTAATTTTTTGAAAATCCATCCAATTAAAAAAGAGAAACAATATGAGTTATTGAAAATCAAAAAAAGTTTAAAAATTGAATGAAACTATCCAATCTAATTTATCATGTTAGAATCTATTTCATTCACAATTTGGCCAGTAATAATACTAACTAAAACTAATTTTACATAGTAGTCGTCACTGATTACATGAATGTCAAAGTAGACAGTACCTGAAGAACCCATAAGACTAGGATGATCTATAACATAATATGGTTTAGATACCTCAACACCATGAGTTTCTGGACTAACTTTCCACATAAAAGGAGTACCTGAATGATATTTTGCAGACCATAGTGAAATCAGTATTATTATCTGAAATTACTTTATGACTATTATCTACAGGTTCTGAAATAGTATTATTTTCAGACATTACATCAACATCACTAGCAGCAACGCAGCTTAACGCAACAAATATTGAGAATACAGCTACTAATGCAAAAATTAAATGATTTTTGTTTTTTAACATTTTCATTAAAAAAAAAACCTCCAAGGTATTATTTTATTATTGAATTTAAGGAATATACAAAGATTTTCGCATGCAAGTACTTGCTTGCATTGCTTAATTATGAAAATAGCATTTATACATCCAGCAACTAAAAAATCAAATAATATGCTATTAAAGAAAAAATCATGAAAAAAGTCTTAACCCGACAGCAGCAGAGTTTTTGAAAAAAATTTAATTAATAGTTCAATCAAAGATTTAATTATTATAAAGTATAAACAGTACGTAAAATTTTACCGTACTCATAAATTAGTGAAGGTAATGTAAAATGTCAAAACCTGTTGTTGCAATAACAAGGCCAAAAGATAGGGCGAAAAAGGCCTGTGAGATTGTAGAAAAGTTAGGTGGAACACCCGTTCTTGCACCAACACTGGACCTGAAGCCGGTTAACACCGACTCCCTGAAGGAATTGGTGGCAAGAAAGGATGAACTTGATTGGATTGTCTTTACATCTCCAACCACAATAGTTTCTTTAAATAAATTCTATCCTGATTTTATTCCAACCCTCAACTGCAAACTTGCAGTTATAGGAAACAAGACCGGAAAACTGGCTGAAAAGAACGGCTTGAAAGTTGACCTGATGCCTGAAGACTTCACAGCAGAAGGTCTGATTGAAGAGTTTAAAAAACGTGGAATTACAGATAATATGATTGGAATACCAAGAACCGCATCTGCAAGACCAATACTTCCGCAGGAGCTTGAAAAACTTGGAAATGAAGTGATTCTAGCAGAAGCATACAAGTCACTGTTTCCAATGGATGAAAAGACAATCAAAGAACTTTTCGAAAAAATCGAAAATGGAGATATTGATGCAATCACATTCACAAGCCCGCTTACCGTTGAGAACTTCTTTGAAGTGTCTGACGATAAGAAAAAGCTGACCAGACTTCTAAACGACAATCTCCTGACCGTTTCAATCGGCCCGATTACAGCAAGAGTTTTAGATAAGTACAACATTGCCCACATTTACCCAGACACTTATACCGTTCCAGATATGATGGAACTCTTATTCAAGACTTGGAGAGAGGAAAATGAATGATAAGATAAGCATTATTTTACCGATTTTTAATGTTGGACCTCATCTAAGAGGAGGCATAGACTCTCTAATAAACCAGACAATCGGTAATGAAAATCTAGAAATTATAATGGTTAACGATTGCTCAACAGACGGATCAGACAAGGTGATTGACGAATATGCTGAAAAGTATGATTGCTGTGTCGCAATTCACCATGAAACCAACAGCGGAGGTGCTCACACTCCCCGCAATACAGGTATTGAAGCGTCAACCGGAGACTACATCATGTTTTTAGACCCTGATGACAGATACACCCCTGACGCATGTGAGGTATTGTACAGCACAATCAAGAAATATGATGTTGACATGGCATTTGCGCGTTTTAGAAGAATATTCGAGTATGGAGGTTACGTTCAGGAATCCTATTCACCTTATGAAGCTGATTTGAAAAGCGCATATCCCGACGAAACCTTCGAGTCTGCAAACTTTCTGGACATTCCGGATGTTTTATGGGACAATGTCGTTGAAAGAGTCCTCTACGGCAAAACCCTTGAAATCACATACCCTAGAGACGGACCGATAGACATCATCCATGTCGACAATATCGAGGAGGAACCTGATTTATTAAAAATACAACCTTCAGTATGGTGTAAAATCTACAAAAGGGAACTGATTATGGACAATGACATCCGCTTCAAGCCGTACGTATCAGGAGACGACATGGCATTCACCCTCGAAGCACTTCTGAATGCGGAAGGAATCGTATACCTCAACAATTTCATGAGCTACGACTATTATATCCGTGATTTGCCGAACGACAAGTCAATTACAAATAACGTTAACGTAAGGCTTCTGGATGAACTGATGGAAGCCTATATCTACTGCAGAAAACTTACTGAAGGATTTTCCAGGGAGGTTCAAAACGTTTCATTGAATCCGCATTTGCTTCACTGGACACACATGTGGAAAACCTCACCGTTTACCAAAGCGGAAAACGAATTGTTACTCAGTAAAGTTAAAAAGCTTAAAAAAATCCACAATAAAGATTTGAAATCAAAAATGTTAATGTCTTCAATGACAACAGCACTTGAAACTGCTATATTCACTTCAAAGGAGTAAAAGACAATGGCTAAATTTTATAAATACGTGATTGTAGGGGCTGGACTTTCCGGTCTTACAATAGCTGAAAGAATTGCAAACGAACTGGACGAGGAAGTACTGATTATCGAAAAGCGTGACCACATCGGAGGAAACGTGTATGACTTTTACGATGACGGCCTTCTGATTCAAAAATACGGACCTCACATCTATCACACCAGTGAAAAAAAGGTACATGAGTATCTTTCACAATTTACAGAATGGAATGACTATGTTCACAGAGTATTGAGCTATGTCGATGGAAAGCTCGTGCCTATGCCAATCTGCATCGACACACTGAATGCACTGTATGATTTGGACCTTGATGAAAATTCCATGAAGGAATGGATTGAAGACCACAAGGAAGACATTGATGAGGTAAAATCATCTGAAGATGTTGTTTTGAAAAATGCGGGCCGTGACATCTATGAAAAGCTTTTCAAAAACTACACCGAAAAGCAGTGGGGAACTTCAGCAGCAAACCTGAGCCCTACAGTCATCTCAAGAATTCCGTTCAGGTTCAACCATGACGACAGGTACTTCTCAGACACATATCAAGGAATGCCAAAAGAAGGGTTCACCAAGATGTGCGAAAACATGATCAAATCCGATAAAATCCATGTAGGTCTTAAGGCAGATTATAAAGACTACATTGATAAAATCGATTACGAAACATTAATCTACACAGGGCCTATCGATTATTTCTATGACTACAAGTATGGAGAATTATTATACAGATGCCTGAACTTCGTTTATGAAATATTGGATGAAGATTCATATCAGGACGTTGCAGTTGTCAACCATCCGAATGACCCTTACTTTACAAGAATTACTGAGTTCAAAAAATTGACCTGGCAGGATGTTGAGGGAAAAACCGCAATAATGAAGGAATATCCTGGATTCAACGGTGAGAAATGCTACCCTTATCCGACCCAGGAATACCTTGACAAGTTCAAGCTATATGAAGCTGAAATGGAAAAAGAGGAAAACGTGATATTTTTAGGAAGACTTGCAAGATACAAATACTACAACATGGACCTTGTAGTTAAGGAAGCATTGGAAGTCTTTGAAAACCAAATCAAATAGGTGATTTAATGATTACAATTTGGCCACAGTATTTAGATAAAAACTTGTCCCTTAATGAAGGCAGGAAAGTCTCAAAGGAAATTGCCGTTGCTGAGCCAAGCATTTCCGAAATTGAAAGAGCCCTGAAAAGAATGGGACTGAAATTCAACACCGACAAGGAAAAATCATATCCGGGAAAATGGTATGAGAAATCCGGAAGAGTCCTTGTTGAATGGGAAGGCACTAAATTAGAATTACTTAAAGAAGTTAGCTTAAAAATTAAAGAGATTAGAAACTGATTATTATGCAAATACCACAACTGATGTCTGAGCAGTACCATGAGGCAGCCAAAATAATCAAAGACAGTGAGGATATCAAGGTATATTCCCACATTGACTGTGACGGAATCTGTTCAGGCGCAATACTATCAACCATACTAGACAGACAAAATAAGGAGCACGAAATTGAATTCGTCAATCTTGATGTCCTTGATGACATTGAACTGACCCACGAGCTTACAATATTTTCGGATTTGGGTTCAGGTCAGCACATCACAACAAAAGCAAAGGACAACCAGAAAATTATCATAATGGACCACCACCCTCCATTGAGGGAACTTGACTATAAAAACGACAAGCCCTACACATACCTCGAAATCAATCCTCTTCACCATGGGATTGACGGGTCATATTACGTTTGCGGAGGAGGATTATGCTATTTCCTTGCAAAGGAATTCGGATATAACGATTTAAGTTGGATTGGAGTTTTATCAGCCATAGGAGATATGCAAAACCAAAAAACAGGTCATATGGAAGGTCTAAACAAGATCATACAGCAGGATGCAATTGACGGAGGATATCTGGAACTGATTGAAAATGACCTCAACATCTACGGCAGAAACACAAGGCCACTTTTCGTTGCACTTTCATACTTCAGTGATGTCAAGCTTCCAATCACAAACAACACAACAGAAACCATGGCAGTTCTTGAAGAGCTTGGAATTGACGAAAAGCACAACCGCAAGACATTGAATGAACTCACCGAAGAAGAAAAGGGAAAAGTATTCCAGTACATGATGGGAATGCTTTCAAAGGCTGTGCCTCCAAAATACATCCAATATCTTCCACAAT
The DNA here is from genome assembly GCA_017473945.1 of Methanobrevibacter sp. Classification (GTDB taxonomy): domain Archaea; phylum Methanobacteriota; class Methanobacteria; order Methanobacteriales; family Methanobacteriaceae; genus Methanocatella. The sequence continues at coordinate 15,058 of JAFUIW010000009.1, forward strand.
TAATCATCGGAGACTCATATACATTCCTAAAAGAGGATTATGACAGCTTCCTTAGAGACGGTTCTGAATTTTCAACAGCAATGAACGCATGTGGAAGAAACAAGGAAGAGAAAGTTGCTATGGAAGTTTTGAAGGGAGACCGTTTTGTAGCGCTTGACGAGCTTGAAAGCGTGAGCAAAACCCATAGATATAACCTTGCCACATCAATCGCAAGAGTTGCTGAAGGCGACGAGACAAACATCATTGAAATGGAAAACCTCCAGTACTTTGACTGTGACGGCATCAAGCCGGAAATTGTAGGGACAATAACCGGAATGATTCTTGGATACTGCAACTGGAAAAAGCCAATCATCGGATTTTCAAGAACCGAAAGCGATGGGCTTAAGGTTTCACTTAGATGTTCAAGACTGCTTTCATATGACGGAATACACTTCGGAAATATCATACGTGAAATCTCAGCAGAGGTCGGTGGAAGTGGCGGAGGCCACGCAATGGCATGCGGCGCCTACATTCCAATTGAAAAAAAATCAGAATTCCTTGAATTATTCAATGATAAACTAAATGGGCTCCTAACTACTTAATTTATATAAGATTAAAATAAAAAATATAAATATATCAAGTTTAATTGAGGGATGATATAATGATGAAATCATTTAAAAAAAGAGGTGCACTTACTCATTTTCAAATATTAAGTGAGATATCTAAACAAGATCCACACCTAAAACAAAAAGATTTGGCTAATACTTTAGGAATAACAATTCAAGCAGTCTCAGAAAACATAAAAACATTAATAGAACAAGGATACATCACATCAAAAGATGGAAGGTCACCCTATAAAATAACACAGGCAGGTATCGACAAAGTTAAAAAAGATGCTATAAGCCTTAGAAAATATTCAGATTCAGTATTGGAAACAATGAATCACTACAAAACCATTTGGCCAGCTATTGCAACTGAAGATTTGAAAAAAGATGATATCGTCGGATTATTTATGGAAGATGGAGTATTGTACGCTCACAAAAAAGAAGAAAACGCAACTGGTGTTGTTCTGGATGATGCGGAAGCAAATATGGACGTGTCATTGACCAACCTTACAGGAATAATTGATATGAGCGTTGGAGAAGTTACCGTGATTAACCTTCCTACAATCAAAGATGGAGGGTCCAAGGCTTGTGATTTAGATTTAATCAAAAATGTCTATGATAAAGGAACCAACAGCGGGGACAAATTTGATAAAATTGCAGTAGCGGGAACTGTTGCACGTGCTGTTGTGAATAAACTGGAAATACCTCTGGACATTGAATTTGCCGCTCCACAGGCATCTGCAAATGCTGCACGTAAAGGATTGAATATCCTTGCAATATGTGTAGGTGAAATGAGCAAAGCATTCACCCGTGAACTTGAAAACGAAAAAATAAAATTCAATATTATTGACGGGACAAAATAATTAATTTTCCCTCACTTTTTTTAACAATGCTGCAGCTATCTCTTCAAAAGATACGTCTGCAGACGAATTATTTTTTAAAAATTCAACATAATATGTCAAATCCTCTTCTTTTATTGACTTTTCAATTTCTTTATAGGAATTTTTAAGTCTTAATATGGCAATTTCATCATCAGAAGGTATGTCCTCCCAAACAATTTTACCTTTAAACTCATTTTTAATCCTTTTAAAATTATTGGCATCATCTTTTGAAACCAAAGTCAATGCATATCCGCTTTTTCCAGCCCGTGCAGTTCTGCCGATTCTGTGAATATAGTCATCAGTGTTTTGAGGAACGTCATAGTTGATGATGAATTTCAGATTTGAGATGTCCAAACCACGGGCGGCCACGTCAGTTGCAACCAGAAAGTCCACATTGCCGTTTCTAAACTTGTTCATTACCTTGTCCCTGACCTTCTGGGTCATGTCCCCATGCAGAGATTCAACTGAATAGCCTTCCTTTTTAAGGTTTTTAAAAACAAAATCAACACCCTTTTTGGTATTGGAAAAAATCAGAGCTGACTTTATATCATACAGAAAAATCAACCTTGTCAAATCCTTGAATTTATATTTATGAACAGTCTTAAAAGCATGCTGCGTGATTTTTGGAAGGTTTTGCCTTTTGTCTGACACCTTAATGAATTTCGGATTATTTTGATAATTTTCAGCAATTTGGCGAATTTCATTTGGAATTGTAGCAGAAAACATTAATGTCTGCTTTCTGTACTTTGCCTCATCCAGAATTCTTTCAATATCCTCTCTAAAACCCATGTCAAGCATTTCATCCGCTTCATCCAACACCACCCTTTCGATTCCGGCCAGGTCAAGATTGCCCCTCTCAACATGATCAATCACACGACCAGGAGTTCCAACGATGACATGAACACCCTTTTTTAAAACCCTTGTCTGTTTTCCGATAGGTTGGCCACCATAAACCGCAAGCACTTTAAATTTTTTTATTTTTGAGCCAACTTTTTCGATTTCACCGGCAACCTGAAGGCAAAGCTCCCTTGTCGGACACAGCACTATTGCCTGTGGCGATTTATCATCAATGAAAATGTTTTCGAGAATAGGAATTGTAAAAGCAATTGTTTTACCCGAACCTGTTTGTGCCTGTGCGGTCACGTCAAGACCCTTTAAAATGTCAGGTATTGCCCTTTTCTGGATTGGTGTTAAAGTGTTAAATCCCATATCATCAATAGCATTTTTTATTTCATCTGAAATGTACAAATCATCAAAATTCATCATATTAATATTTAAAAAAATAGCTATTTAATAATTTAGATTAACTTTGCTTGATATGATTTTTGGGGAAACTGATGCAGATATCTAAAGATTTCCTGATGATTATTTAAAATGCCTTCATCGGATGTCCTTTTATTGAAAATATCCATCAGTTGATTTTCATTTGGAGAGGGAATTGAATAACTGTTCCCATATTCATTAATATATTTATTTTTAAGGCCTGGAAAATGCTCATCCAATTTTGAGTAGAAGTATTGTCGATTGCCGTCTCTTAAAGTTAATCCCATGCCCATGCAGATTATCCCCTTGACATCGCTTTCAATGCACATATCTAACAAAGAGTTAATGTTATCTTCCGTATCATTAATGTATGGCAGTATCGGACACAGCCATACGACAGTCGGAATTCCCTCATCCTTCAGAATATTTAAGACTTCAACACGCCTTGATGTAGGACATACATTCGGCTCCAGAATTCCGCACAGATCATCATCTGCAGTTGTCAAAGTCATCTGAACTACCGCCTTTGTCTTTTTATTAATCATCTTAAGCATCTCCAAATCCCTTAAAATCAAATCAGATTTTGTGATGCAGGTAAACCCAAATCCATAGTCATAAATCAGTTTTAGAGATTTTCTAATGTATTCAAGATGAGTTTCCAATGGAATATAAGGGTCAGTCATTGCACCGGTTCCAATCATGGCAGGCGGCCTTTTTCTGAGTTCCTTTTTAAGCAACTCAAGACAATTTCCTTTAACTTCAATGTCTTCAAACTTATGGTTCATTCCATAGACCCTGCTTCTTGAATCGCAATATATGCATCCACGGGTGCAGCCCCTATAGAGATTCATCCCATTGCTTTTTGAGAGAATGCTTTTTGATTCCACATAATGCATGATTCTTAATTTATCTCAATTGATATTTAAACAAAACCACAGAGCATTTGAAAAGTAACATATACTAAAAATTACAAAATAGAATTATGGAACAAAAAAACATTACAGGATATGAGAAGGAATATGAAACTAAAGACCATCCCGACGTTAAAGGTCTTCAAATTATTGAGGGTAAAAACAATTTCCCGATAAGTTGGCTCAACCAACAGGGATATTGCGAATACCAGATATATCTCCAGTACATGAAAGGAATTGAAACAGTCCCCACACCCGAAATGACACATGGAAGTGCCATTCACGAACAGCTTGAAACAATCTTCAAAAAAGACGCTGAACCTGCAACATTCGAAGAGGCCGTTGAAGCATCAAAAGAAAACGCATCAATGTCAAGAGAATGCTTTGTGGTTGCGCCAGACTACGGAATCAGAGGATATATTGATGAAATATGGATGAAACCTGATGAAATTGTAATAATTGACGACAAGCCAGGGCGCACACCGTACCAGTCCACAATGAACCAGGTAAGGGCATACGCACTTGCATATAAAGATATGACCAACGATACAAGAATGATAAAGTCCGCACTAAGGGAACGCGGAACTGACAACCTGTTTTGGATTGAAATATTCACTCCAGAAGTTGAAAAGGAAATCAAGTTCACAATTGAAAGGATGCACGGTCTTTTGGATGGTTCAAAACCTTTCGTACCTACCAAAAACCCGAACAAATGCAGGTCATGCAGATACAAACGTTACTGTGAACATTACAAAAAAGAATAGCCATGAACAAACAGAAAATTTCCATTATCCTATTAATAATTTTTTTGATAGGCATTGGCCTTGCATTAGCCAACGCTCTTCTGGAGCCAAACAGCACAGTTGAAAACAAGACCGGAACATTAACGCTTAAAAATAAAACTGTAAATTATGACAATGCTGGAAAATGCGTTGAAGTGATTGACGGAAATACAATACAGGTATATGGCGTTGGAAAAGTTCAGCTGACACAGGTAAAAACACCAGATATGAACGAATCGGGTTTCAGTGATGCCAAAAAGTTAACTGAAGATTTGTGCCTTGGAAAAACAGTATATCTTGACATTGACAATGCACAGCCACAGGACAAATACGGTCGGACACTGGCTATCGCATACACCAACACTACAGATGTCAACAAGGAGCTGATAGACAGCGGCCTTGCAAAAATCAGTTACTTCGAACCAAGCGAGTTTAAAAAGGGTGAAATCTAAACAACCCTATTTAAGCCCAGATAAATCTTATTTTTCTTATATATTTTATCTAAAATTGAATTCCATTCCTCGACACTTATGTGCCCCTTATTTGGAATCAGACTATCAAGGGATGATTCGTTCAAGTTCAAAATATCAGCAAGAACGTAAGATAATGTCCTGCCAGTCAATGATAAATCATAAGGATCATAACCGGTTACAGCCAAAACCCACACATTATCCTTTGAAGCGCTGTTGTATTCACGTCTGAGAGCATCAAACCAGCTGGCTATGCGTTCACCATCATCAATGGAAATATAATAATCCTCACCGGAAAATTCGATATTTTCTATTGCATTTTTGATTTTACCTTCAAGTTCCGGAGAGCCAATCTCCAGTTCATATTCATTGTTGGTAATTGTGTCAGACAGATAATTTTCTATCTCCTTTATGTTTTTAAAGTATCCTATAGGCTCCAGCCTGTCGGAATCCCTGTCACATAAATCATAAATCAAATCCTCATCAACCTCACAGATTTCATATCCATCAAGCTTATGTGATTTATACTCCTTAAAATCAATGCAATAATTTTCCAAATCTTCCTTATTCAAATACCATAGAACCTGAACTTTCTTTATCATAAGACTCAAAAAAATAAAATAAATGATTAAATCGCATTTACAACAACGGTTTTAGTGATGTTTGCGAATAATCTTTCAGTATTCATAATTCTACCTATAAGCCAGTCAAATATTACAGGAACCCAATATATTTTGGTCAAGTTACGCACAATTGCCTGTGCCCAATTAATATAGGAACCGTTTCTGGACCTGACTTCCAAATACATCAATGCTTTTCCTATAGTGGCTCCTCTGGTTTTTTCTAAAAATACAAAATAAACAAATCCCAATATAGGAGCGATTATTGGAAAGGCAGCATAAGTTGAACTGATTTCAATAGGATTTATTACAAGGGAACATAAAAATGATATAATCCACATGAATGCAGAAACTACAAAAAAATCAATAATATATGCAAAAATCCTTCTTGAAAAAACACTTGCCATATAATTCACCTCAACATACTCTAGGAACTGGATCAGCAATAGGTGCTTCGAGAATTCTCTCTCCGCCAATAGGAGTATTGATTACAACGTAATCTCCTTCAACAACTTCCCCAATTATAGCTGCATTTTCACCATACTTTTCACTGCGAATAGCTTCAAGGACTGCTTCAGCCTTATCGGCCTTGACTCCCATTACAACTTTTCCTTCGTTAGCTACTTCAAATGGATCAATGCCCAACATTTCAGATACTGCATGAACCTCTTCCCTGATAGGAATGGATTCCTGTTCTAAAACTACTCCAACACCTGCTTTTGATGCCATTTCGTTTATTGCATTTGCAAATCCTCCACGAGTAGGGTCTTTCATTGCAGTAACTCCCCCAATTTCTAATGCTTTACTGATAATATTCCACATTGGAGCAACATCAGATTTCAAATCAGTTTCAAATCCGAATCCTTCCCTAAATGACATTAGACTCATACCATGGTCACCCAGACTACCTGTGACAATGATTTTGTCTCCGACTTCCAATGTAGAGTCACGAACCACTTCACCTTTTTTAGCAATACCTATACCAGTGGTGACCATCACGATTCCATCAAGCTTATCTTGAGGCATGACTTTGGTATCTCCAGTGATTACAGCCACATCAACCTCTTCACAGGTTGCATTTAAGGATTTCATGATTTTATCCAAATCGTCAATAGGGAAACCTTCCTGCATGATTATTGCATTGGAAATGGCTAATGGACGTGCTCCCATTACTGAAACGTCATTGATTGTTCCAGCAGCGGAAATTCTGCCTATATCCCCACCTGGGAAAAATAACGGGTCAATAGTGTGACCGTCTGTGGTAACAACAATTTCCCAATCCCCTAAGGGAATGGAAGCTCCATCATCTAATGCATCTAAACTAATACCACCATTAACACTTTTTTTGGTGAGATTATCTAAAACGGTACTGGCAATCAAGTTGGCCATCACCTCTCCACCAGCACCATGATTCATACTAATTTTATCGTCTGACATCATATCTCCTAAATAAATTATCAATATATAATATGTGAAAACAAGTATATAATTATAGTTAATTTTTGAAAAAAATTGTTTACTTAGAAAAAAAGTATTGAAAAAAAGAAAAAATTTAAGTTTTAAACTTAAATTAATACACCGTTGATAACACCGTCTTGACCAGGTCTGGATGTTACTTTAGCATTACCTTCAGGAGTTTCTACGATAGCACCTTTGGTAATGATGTTCCTTCTTACGTAGTTAGGGTTTGCGGTGTTTTCGATTACACCAAGAATATCTAATACTTGGGTTTTACCGTTTGCATCGGTAACGTTGATTTTATTACCTGTAGCTAATCTGAGTTTTTCGTTTCCGCCACGGGTTCTGATTTTTCTTAATTTTTTTTCATCTAATCTAGTTTCTGCAGGATCTCTACCTAATTCTGATTTCCTTTTTCCACGGTTTGCAACGTTTCTTGCACCTGATGGACTTCTTGTTGATTTTCCTTGAGAAATTGCCATTATTTCACCTAAATAAATATAATCTATAATATAATAATCGCAGTCAATAAGCCTCTTTTCAATTAAAACTATTTGCAAGATAATTAATAGCCTAATTTTTGAGAGCAAAAAAGAGCCTTAAAGAATAATGATAATTAAATATTACTTTATCATTATATATAAATGTTTTATTTTTAGGGCAAAAATAGAAAAATTAGGATTTGTGATTGAGAATAAAATCATCGACAAGTTTGTCAAAATCCTCTTCGGAGATATTCTCATCAGATGCCGCATCCAAGATTTTCTGGATTTCATCTTCTGAAACATCATCTCCCAACATGTCCACCAGCAAATCCCTTAAATCGCCATCATCAATGTATGCTTCACCGTCAGGACTCATCATATGAGAGTTTTCATCGTCATCGTAAATATAGTAAGGAACATCTTCCATATTATCACCTAGTCAAAATCCGGAAACTCATAGTAGACAATATCATAAGGATCATCATCAAAATACCATTCGTTCGGCTCAATGATTTCATCATCACCATCATCTAAAACGAAGCCTTCCTCTGATTCTTCTCCTTCAACCTGAATTACTATGTTAACGTCTTCACCCAAGGCCTCCAAATCGATACCTAACTCATCAAGGTCTATCACTATTTCATCATCATCGCTTTCAGGTACGACAATCACTATCTCATCGCCAGGTTTAACATCGATATTTTGATTTTGCAAAGTATCACTCCTAAAAATTGAAATTTCTTAATTACTAATATTTTAAAATTAGTCATATTTAAAGGTTAACGGGCAGCAACTCTAGGAGTTACTGTCCATTACAAAGTTAACATTTGGAATTCCGAAGTTGTTTCTGCATTTGACTGAACAGATTTTTAAATCTTCAATGAAAACAGAAAAGTACAGACAAATGCTGTCGCAGTCAATGCCTATCTTAACATTGGGATTTTCCAAAAATTTTTTAGAGACATCGAACACTTCAGATGCTCTGTCTACCAAAACTGAAGTTGGAATGTTATCCTTATCCACAATTAGATAAATTCCTTCAGATATGCCATAATCGGCACAATAACCATTTCGACCTTCAATTTTACCGACAAATGTATCATTTATCTCATCATAACTTGAAATCAAAGTTTCTTTTTCCATGTTATCAACCTCAAATAAACATTGGATAAAATAACATATAAATTAACCGCGAGAGCATTTGAAAAGTAATATTTGAGATTTTTAACCTAAATAAAGTAATTTAAAAGCAATAAAATTGAAATGATTTGGAAAAATTGTTTTGAAAACAAATATTAAGAAGATGCAATATAATTAATCATTAGGTGAAAAATTGGTTAATGAAAGCCCAGAACAATTGGCCCTAGAAGCTGAAATCAAAGAGCAAGCTCAAAAATTCATAACATACCTTAATTCAACACTTCCAGAAAGCATGGAACTTGAATATGAAGGATTCTACCGAAGAGGATTTTTTGTAAGCAAAAAAAGATATGCCGTCATTGAAGATGGCGAAATAATAGCTAAAGGTTTGGAATTGGTTAGAAGAGACTGGGCACCAATAGTTAAGAAAACCCAAGAGGACATTTTAATGGCCATCCTAAAGGAAGGAGACTCCGACAAGGCAATCAAGGCAGTTAAAAAAGTATTGAAAAGAATCAAGAAAGGTGATGTCGACAAAAAGGAACTTATCATCCACACACAAATCACCAAACCGCTAGACCAGTACAAACAGGTCGGACCCCATGTCGTTGCTGCAAGGAAAATAGAGGAACATGGCATTAAAGTGACAAGAGGTACCATCATCCAATATATAATCGTTAAAGGAAAGGGCTCTATCAGCCAGCGTGCAGTTCCCTATGAATACAGCGAAGGCTATGTATATGACAAAGACTACTACATCAACAACCAATTAATTCCAGCAGTTGAAAGGATAATGTATGCATTCGGATACACAAAAAAGGACCTTGAAGACATGGCACGTGGTGAAGTCCAACAAAGTCTAGATGCTTTTTTCTAAAAATTTAAATAATTTTAAAGTTATAATATTCTTTATATGATTGATGATGATAACCGTGTCGTTTTTTTCGATATAGATGGAACCCTATTGGACACTTCTGATTTTGCTGAAACCGCAAGAAAAGCAGCAATCGGACTCATGGTGGATAATGGATTGCCTCTTGATAAAGATGAAGCGTACGGTGTTTTAAAAACAATTATTCGTGAAAAAGGATCAAACTACGGAAGACACTTCAATGTACTGACTCAGGTTGTGCTCGGCCATGAGGATCCTATGCTTGTAGCGCTCGGGATGATTACCTACCACAACGTTAAGATGGCACTGTTAAGGCCATTTCCAGAAACCCTTGACACCCTGATTTATCTTAAAAGCCAAGGATATCGCCTGGCAGTTATTTCAAACGGAATTACAATAAAACAGTGGGAAAAACTGGTAAGACTAAACATACACTCATTTTTCGATGAAGTAATTACCTCAGAAGAGGTCGGCAAAGAAAAACCTCAAAAACTCATCTTTGATGTGGCCTTAAGAAAAATGCACGGAAATCCTGAAAAATCAGTTATGATTGGAAATAAGTTTAAAGCAGACGCTTTAGGTGCAGTTAATGCAGGATTAAGTGCAATTCTAGTTAATTCCGATGTTACTGAAGAAGACCGCGAATATATCAAAAAAGAAAAATTAGACATTACAATTATTGATGATATTGGTGATGTTGATACTATTTTATAACTCACCAAAATCAACTATTTTTTAAAAATCAAGTTCAAGTGTAACAGGACAGTGATCGGAGCCGTAAATGTCCGATAAAATTTCAGCAGATTTTACATTATCCCTGATTTCTTCATTTACATAAAAATAATCCAGTCTCCAACCAGCATTCCTTTCACGTGCACGAGTTCTGTAGCTCCACCATGTAAAATTATTTTCACCTTCATCAAACATTCTGAAAGTGTCGACAAAGCCAGCTTCTTCAAGCTGGTCGAGCCAGGCACGCTCTTCAGGCAGATAACCGGACTTTCCCTCACAGTTTTTAGGATTGTAAACATCAATCGGATTGTGAGCTATATTATAATCTCCGGTTATTACGATGTTTTTGCCCTCATTTTTAAGCTCAACCAACTGTTCAAGTAGAGCATTGCAGAAATCGACCTTAAAATCCAGCCTTTTTGCATTCATTCCACTGTTCGGGAAGTAAATGTTATACAGAAAAAAGTCAGGATATTCAATTCTCAAGACCCTTCCTTCGCTGTCAAGCTCTTCAACACCAAGCCCTTTAACAACTTCAACAGGTTCAATCTTTGAATAGGTTCCAACTCCACTGTATCCCTTCTTTTCAGCCTCATTGAAACACTGATGATAACCTTCAACGTCAGCCAGTTTCTTCGGAATATCCTTTTGAGTGGCTCTCACTTCCTGAAAATTGATGATATCCGCATCAGTACCTTCAAACCAGTTCCAAAATTCATCCTTTTTTGAGACCGCCCTGATTCCGTTAACGTTCCAAGAAACCAGCTTTATTGACATTATAACCTAACCCCATTGTCAAGAGGCACTTCACGAAGCCAGTTGATGTCACTTTTATAAAGCATACGGATGTCTTCAACACCATATCTAATCATTGCAAGCCTTTCAATACCCATACCAAATGCAAGAGCAGGCTGATCAATACCTAAAGGTTTTAATACTTCCGGTCTGAACATTCCAGCCCCACCAAGTTCAATCCAGCTTTCCTTTTCTTCCAGATAGATTTCAGACTCTGTAGAAAGGTATGTATATGGGAAGTAAGCAGGCCTGAACCGTACTTCAAAACCAAGTTTTTTGTAGAATTCCTTTAAGACACCTAAAAGATTTTGATAACTGATGTCAGGTCCGCAGACAAGTCCTTCGACTTGGTGGAATTCAGGAAGGTGCTTGTAATCGAAAGTTTCTCTTCTGAATACTCTTCCGACAGAAAACATTTTGATTGGAGGTTCATGTTCAAACAGGTGTTTTGTGGATATTCCTGTTGTATGGGTTCTGAGCACACTTTGACGTGCAATATCCTCACTCCAGTCATATTGCCAGCCGATGGAACCGGTATCTGCTCCTGTTTCGTGGGTTTCAGCGGTGAGCTTAACCAAATCATCATCAGGCAAGTCACAGGTTAGAGGATTTTTAAGATAAAATGTATCCTGCATTTCACGAGCTGCATGGTCCTGCGGTTGGAAAAGAGAATCAAAGTTCCAGAATGCTGATTCAACATATTCACCGTTGTCCTCAACAAATCCCATGTCCAAAAAGATATCCCTTATCTCATCAATGATAACTCTTAATGGGTGTTTTTTACCTGCAAAGACAGTTGGTGCTTCAGCGTTAATGTCATATGGACGGTATTGGAGATTTTTCCATTCGCCATCTTTCAATTGCTGATGGGTTAACTGAGTGGCCTGTTCCTGGATTGTAAAACCAACTTTTAGAATTTCTTCACCTTTTGGCAGGAGTTTAAAAGAGTGTGAGGTTTCCTTTTTAATGTTTAAAATGTTTTTCCTACCAGTCAATTTTTTAAATCCGTCCCTTAAATCATCAGTGAAAAGCTTTACACCATCTGCATTGGCCTGAAGATAATCAAGTACTTTTTCATCTATACCTGCCCTGTCAGCAAAGTCATTACCCATTTCAGTGATTTTAAGTACTCCTTTATCTATTTGAGCCCAATCCTTTTGACGTAGCCATCCAAGTGCAATACCTGTTTCTTTTTTGTCAACACCAGTTTCACTTGCAAGGTCCTTCATGGAGATTTCCTTTTTTTCAGCCAAAACTTTAAGGATTCTTCTTTCAGGAAGACCTTTTTTAGCATATTCAAGCCCATCATCGGTTAGTGAGTAGGTTTTTTGAACCTCCTTGTCAACTTCGATAATGTCTTTTGAAGCAAGAGAACCTGCCGCACTCATGACGGATTTGATATCCATACCAGTGTTTTCAGCAATTTCTTCTGGAGTAACTTCACTATTAGCTTCCAGTTCTTTTAAAAGTTTCTTTTCATAAATATGCAATTCATTAATGGTTTTTTTAATATCCTCACTCATTTAAACACCATACATTACGATTAATAATATAATAATATATGTCTAAAATGATTTATAAAGATAGTGTTAATTTAAAAAAAAAGAGAAAAAGAAAAAGATTGATTAATTTTTAAGATTTCATCCAAGTCAAGTCTTGGAGATTCATATTCGTTGATATGCTCTTCGGATTCATATCCTAATGCAATTACCATGATGATATCCTCATCTTCAGGAATAGGTAAGTTGTCCCTTAAGATGTAAGGATATTTTACAAGTTCATAAGCAGGAATTGAATCTACTCCCAAATCAGTTGCTGCAAGCATTAAACTCATTCCAAAACCACCCAAGTCATATATTGACCAGGGAGTATGATTTTTAGGAAGAGTCAAATACACTACAGCAGGAGAATTGAATAAAATGTGTTGAACATGATTGAAGTTTTCCAAATATTCACCGTCATCGAATTTTCCGATTGCATCCATAAAATCAGCCATATTCTTTTGTACACGTTCTGAGAAATTAGTTCTGTGGCCAGGGTTCATGTCTGCTGACCCTTTGATTTTTTTATCGTTTTCGCCAATCCAGGTTTCACGGATTTTTTCAAGGGTTTCACCGGTTGCGATGTAAACATTCCAAGGCTGTGAGTTTTCCCAAGAAGGAGACATTCCTGCAATTTTAACAATCTCTTTTAATGTGTCTTCAGTCACTTTATCTTTTTTGAAGTCTCTTGAAGAGTGTCTTTTTTCCATTACTTCTAAAAAATTCATTATAACCCCTATAGAAATATTAAGCATCATTTAATATTAATTAAAAAGTTAGTTCAAACTAACAGGTTAGTTCAAACTTGCCTTAATCTATTAAATATTAACATGACAAAAATGTAATTAGGTTTTAACATGGAAAACGACATAATTTATCAGAAAAAATGCATGCCCCATCAATTGCGTTAATGATTTACTTAGCAGAAAATAGGTTTTTGGCATTATGAAAGATTTGTTTGCGGGCAAAAAACACTTCAATGAATTCAAACAGGACAAACCCGAACTGAGCAATGTGGTATTGTCAGATACCTTGAAATATCTTGAAAAAAAGGAACTGATTTCCAAAAACATCATTGAGGATGACTCAAATCATTATAGCTAGCTGATCCTCACCATTGAAATAATCCATTTCCTTAGTAACATTCATGGTGTAAATCATTGCAGTTTTGATTTCACGTTTGATTTTGGATACCCTATTGCCCTCTTCATCCAAAACGTAAGTATCGGCTGCAAAAAGAAGCCTTTCAAGAAATGCCTGTGCGGATGATGAAATTGACCCATAATAGATTGGAGTTCCTATAACTATTGCATCTGCATCCAGACACAATTGAAGAACATCTTTCAACTCATCTTTCCAAAAACATAGGGGATTTTCACTGTTTTTCTTCAGATGGCATGCAAAACAACTCATACATCCCTTAAAATCATAAGTGTACAAATCAATGTATTCCACATCAGCACCATTATCTTGAGCACCTTCAACTACATTTCGACATAATTCAGCAGTATTTCCCTTTTTTCTAGGACTTGCATTAATAACTACCACATTCATAATCTAAAATATGTTAGTCATAGTAAAATAGATTACATTAAAATTAGAAAAGTAAAAGAAATTAAAAAAAAATGTGAAAGGAATTAGAATATGATTCTATTTCCAGTCCAGTCGTCATCATCGTTGAAAGCATCAGCTCTCTTTTCGTCTTCAAGATATTGTTCCATGTCCCTGTACAATTTTACTCTGAATATGTCAGGGTATGCAATGTATAACATGTCGCCGTTAGGTCTGGTTTCTTTTAAGTAAGTTTGTTGAAATTCAATGATAGATTCTTCTTCTTTGTTGAAATGGTGCACTTCATTTGCGCATAATACCTTAAAGTGTACAAAATCGTCTTTTAATAATTCATTAACTAAATCCTCAATCAAAGGAGGGTTTGTAACATTTTTATTATATTTAATCTCCATTTTCCTCACCATTAGTCAAAACTTGAATATCCAAATAATAGAAATTCATGTTAATAATATATTTCATAATGATTCTTTAAATAGTTAATCATAGAATCTAAAATTAATTGAAATATTTTACATCAATTCATCAATCATTTTACTTAATTCATTGACAATTATTTTTACACATTCCTCAGCTTCATCATCTAATCTGAAAGGATCCTTTGCAGATACTTCACAACCGCTTAAAACATCACCGACACCTATTGTGCCAGATACATGAATTCCCTTGTTTTCCAAAATCTTGTTGACACAACCACCAGAACAACCATTGACTGCAATTATCGGATATTTCTTAAGCATTTCATTGTTTTCGCATTTAATGTCAGCTGAAGTCGAACCCATACAAATGGATATCACATTATCCTGCTTCTTTTTGCAGTCTCCAACAGCAACACGTGACACCAGTCCGTTTGGACTCATTCCATTGCAAGAAGCAAGTGCAACTTTATTCTCCATACAACCACCAGTTTTCATTCCTTAATTTAAGAGCAATGCTCCTATTGAAGCACAGTCAATCGGCATTTTTTAATCAAGTCGGAGTTATCATTCAAACTCATATTTTCACTTAAGCATCCACTCCATTAATAACCTTATTCAAATCTCCAATCACATTAAATTTACAATCAAACAGTAGAATATATCCGTGTGCCCCAAGCAATATTGAATTTAAAGATATAAAGATTTCTTTTGTTTTAAATTCGGATTTTACCCACAATAACCAAAAAAAAGTTATTCAAAATGGGATTTCAAATAACTTACAAAAATTGATGCTGCTGTTAAATCAGCAGTGGTTCCGGGATTATATTTATTCTTATATAGGAACTCATCAAATTCACTGACTTTTTCCATGAAATCCTCGCTGTCCTTAAGATTTAACAAGTCCCTTGTCATCATGGATATCTTCAAGGCTTCATCTGAACCGTATTTTCTTGAAATCAATGTGTCCGGAACTTGAGAGAGTATTGTAAGGAATGTCAGAACACATGCTTCGTTTTGGGTCTTTTCCTCCCTTAACTTATGATAAGTAGGATAGCCTATTTCAAATACTGCAGGCATGTCCGAGGTCATCTCACGGGCAAGCATATCCCATGGAGCGGAGATTTTCAAGACATCATACATTGTCTGGTTGTTTTGCCTCAATTCATTTTTAGCATTGTCGCTTGCAACATCGTATTCGTCCTGGTCACCCATTCCTCCAGCATCTGCAATGTTGATTGCATCATACAAGTCGCATGCATCGTCAACTGAAGTGTTTGCCATAAGCACTTTAATATTTTCACGAATCTCATCGAATGATCCACTGATTGATGCTGCAACTGCAATAGGTGTTATCATCATGACAATTCCAAGGTTGGTGTTGTTTTTAATCCACCTGTCTGTTTCAGCCACAGCCTGCAGGATGTATCTACCAAGTTCAGGGTTTTCAACATCAACATCAGTACATGCTTCACGTATGGTATCTCCGATAACGATTCCACTTATTACAAAGTCTTCAAACACCATGTCATCATAGTCACGAGTTCTGTGGACATTTCCAGGCTTTGGATATCCGCTCACTTCAAGTGCTGATGAGATTTGTGCTATTTTTGCTATTTCGTTTGCATCCATTTATATCAACTCGTTTAAAAGCAGGTATGGTGCGAAGTTGGTGATAATTAAATCTGCTCCAGCCCTTTTGATTGAAAGAAGAGATTCTAAAATTGCACGTTCTGTTAAAAATCCTTTTTCGATAGCTGCCATGAGCATTGCATACTCACCACTTACATTGTATGCAACCAGAGGAAGCATGAACTCATCTCTAACCATGCGAACAACGTCAAGGTATGGAAGTGCAGGTTTTACCATCAAGAAGTCACATCCTTCAATGACATCAAGCTCACATTCACGGATTGCTTCAACCGCATTTGCAGGATCCATCTGATAAGATTTCCTGTCTCCTGCATGAGGTGATGAACATGCTGCAACCCTGAATGGCTCATAGAATGCTGATGCGTATTTTGCTGAATATGACATAATCATCACATTATAAAATCCGTTGTCATCGAGAGTCTGTCTGATTGCTGCAACCCTTCCATCCATCATGTCTGACGGTGCTACAATATCTGCACCAGCCTCAGCATGAGATAATGCAACCTTTGCAATGTATGGAAGAGACTCATCATTCAATATTTCAATTCCGTCATCAGTGTCTTCATTTTCAACTATCATTCCACAATGTCCATGAGAAGTGTATTGGCATAAGCAAACATCGGTAATAACTACAAGATCAGTTTCTTTTTTAAGTCTTCTTACTGCTTTTTGAACAATTCCTGTTGCTGAATAATCAGGAGTAGCTATCTCATCTTTTGTATCCTCTTTAGGAATTCCAAATACGATGATTGATTTTAAGCCTTTTTCCTCAAGCTGTTTTGCAAATTCAACTCCCGCATCCAATGAGTATCTGAATTCTCCAGGGAGAGATGAAATCTCTTCCTTTTCCATGTCATTCAAATCTTCTTTGAAATAAATCGGATAAATCAAATCATCCTTTTCAAGTTTTGTTTCACGCACAATATTTCTTATTTTAGCATTTTTTCTTAATCTTCTCATTCTGGTTGTAGGAAATTCCATAATTATCACTTATTATTAAATATGTTTTAAAATTATTTATAAATTTATAATTGCAGTCACTTAAAAAAATTGATTTCATTTCAAAAAATTGTATTCACTCTGTAAAATTGATTTAAGATACTATAAAAGTGTGGAATGACTATGGAAGAATATTGGAACGCGTTTGAAAAAAATATTTATATGTAACATCCCATATAGTGAAACACAGGTACCTGTTAAATTTTTTATGTGATACTATGAAAATGAAAAAATTTAACGGATTTGATAAGAACGGATATCTCCCCTATGGAATGTATAACATGACTTTTGACGAGTTTAAACAACATTTTTGCAAAAATTCTTCTAAAAGAGAAGATATTTTTAAAGAATATGAAAAACATCTACGTGAAATAATTAACACGGGATATTTTCTTGATCATTGGATTGATGGCAGTTTTATTTCAAAAAAAGAAAATCCCAATGATATTGATAGCTTAACTGAATTTGATGGAAAAAAAGTAGATGAAAATAATGATTATCAAAAAGTAGATAACATCATAACTAATTCTAAATCAAAAACCAAAGGATTATGCCACTCTTGGAGAATATATAGATATCCTGCAGCAGATGAGAAAAAATACGAAGCTTAATTGACTGCCAAATTAAGAATTTTAACTGAATTATTTAGCAGCGATAAAAATGAGATTCCCAAAGGAATTGTACATTTAATTGAGGTGGAATTATGAAGTTTAAAACAATAGAAGAATATGACAATTATTTAAATGAAATTAAACAAGATTTGGAAGAAATAGCTGAATATCTTAAAGAACATCCAGAATCACAAGGTACAAAAGGAAATTATGAAACTATAAAACATATTTTTGATATCTATAACAACAACAGATACAATTTTATACAAAAATTAAACGAAATAAATTTAAAATTAGACGGCACCCACATGAATAAACCATTATCATTAACTAACATGTATTCACTTAGCCATAAATTTAATACTGTTAAAAATTCAACAATAAATTTAATAGAAATCAATTTAAATACTGCTGAAGATTTACACATTGAAGAAATTTCAAAAGGGTCTTACAATATTAAATTTTCATTCCCTAATCCCACAGAAGAAGATGTCAAAAGAACATCACTCCGAAAAAAAGGATTAATGAAACTATTTGGTTTAATTAACTGTGAAGACAATATTGAAAAACTAAAAAAAGAAGCAGGACCCAATGGTAAAGAAGCTTTAAAAGATTATAAAGAATTTATCTGTGAAATTATTAAAAATAGTGCTAATTTTTCTCTCGATACTGAAATGGGAACTGTGAAAAGTAGCTTAACTTTAAAACAATGCAAAAATATTTGTGAAAATTTAAATGTTTGAAATACAAATATTACAACAATTGTTAAAAAGAGGATTAGCATGTCAAATTCAATTGGAGAAAAATTCACAATAACAAGTTTTGGAGCAAGCCATGGCGTTGCAGTTGGAGCCGTTGTAGACGGTTGCCCTGCAAACCTTGAGCTGACAGTCCAAGACATTCAAAAGGAACTTGATAAAAGAAAACCGGGAACCAGCAGCGTTACAACACCAAGAAAAGAATCCGATGAAGTCCAAATTTTATCAGGGATTTTTGAAGGAAAGACTGACGGAACACCAATTACCGGAGTCATATTTAATAAAAATCAGCATTCCAAAGACTATTCCCTGTTTAAAAGCACACCACGCCCTTCCCATGGGGATTTCGGCTGGATGATGAAATACGGAAACTATGACTATAACGGCGGAGGCCGTGGAAGCGGAAGAGTGACAATTGGCCATGTCATCGGTGGTGCAATAGCTAAAAAACTTCTAAAAACACAAAATATTGAAATAATTTCACATGTAACGCAAATTGGAGATGTCAAAGCGGAGCCTCAAGACTTTGATACAATCAAGGAAAACATTGAAAAGAATCCTGTCAGATGCGCAGACCTGAATGCTGCCAAAGAAATGGAAGAGCTAATTCTCTCAAAAAAACATGAAGGGGATTCAGTCGGAGGAATCGTTGAAACAATCGCTCTTGGAGTTCCACATGGACTGGGAGAACCTGTTTTCGAAAGACTCGACGGCGATCTGGCAAGGATTTTAATGAACATAGGTGCCGTTAAAGGAGTTGAAATTGGTCTTGGGTTTGACGTTGCCAAACACACAGGCTCCGAGATAAATGACGAATACCAGATAGAAGATGGCAAAATCACTACAAAAACAAACAATTCAGGCGGCATCATCGGTGGAATGAGCAATGGAATGCCAATTATATCCAGAATTGCAGTTAAGCCAACTCCATCAATTTCCAAATGTCAAGATTCAATCGACTTGGAAAAAATGGAAAACGAAAAAATAGAAATTAAGGGAAGACATGACCCTTGCATCTGCCCTAGAGTGACAGTGGTTGCCGAATCAAGCACTGCAATTGTCCTTGCAGACCATATGATTCGCTCAGGATTCATTCATCCTACAAACTTAGAACATTAATTTTTTTTCATGAAAGAAACTTCATCAAACTCATTGTGCTTGAAAGCCAATTGATATGAGTTTTTTCTTTCATTTGCAAACATCTTATGATTTGTGCTGTGGCTTGGTGAATCAACATCCTTAAGAGAAATTAATCTGAATCTTTTAGGATTGTTGTAGTTAACATTAAATGACAAACCGTCAAATGCTGCAACTGTTTTTACACCAGTCTGCTTTGAAATCTTTTTAGCTTCAGTGACCGGATTGCTTGAAATCATCTTAAGACCCAAATGTGTCATCACAGCTACTTTTGGATTGACCTCATTAATCAAGTCAATGAAATTTCTAGTACACATGTGTCCATTGATTGTTTTGTTTCCCGGACGCAATACGCTGGCAATCAAAATGTCTGCACCCTTGTGGTCTTCCACCAAACCGTCAAAAAATCCTGTGTCTGAAGTGTATGAAACCTTAAACCCATTGTAATCAAGCTGGAACCCGCAACCAGTAGGGTCACCATGATTGGTTCTGGTTCCTTTAACCTTAATGTTATTCACAGGACTCTGTTTTCCAGGCTTTAAAACCACCTTTTCAGAGTTGGACTGATGGTATTTTGAAATGCACGGACCCCATTTATCAAAACCGTTCAAAACGCTTTCACTTCCAATTATAGTACCGAACTCGCGTGTCATACCTCGTGTCATAGCTTCGATGAGAATTTCTGCATCATTATAATGGTCTGTGTGAGCATGTGTTACAAAAACACCGCTTAAGTTACGCGGATCGAAACCGAATTGGTAAGTTCTAACTAAAGCTCCTGGACCAGGGTCAACATGATAATTCTTTCCGCCAAGATTATCAATTCTGAACCCTCCAGTCATTCTTCTCTGTGAAATGGCGGAAAACCTTCCACCACCACTACCTAAAAATGTAATCTTCATTTAAACCCCCAATCATAGAGAACATAAAATTATATCACAACTAAGAGAGGATTTATCTTTTTTAAGGCATAAATCTTCATTTTCAATGACAACTTTATCTCCTATTTTTACAGTATCGGATTCACAGAACATCAGCACGTTTTGGCCAGGGCCTGCAAGCTGTTTCCAGTTTCCATCCATTGCCTGTGTCTTGTCGTTTAACTGAACAAGCAGCATGTTTCCATCTATTGAGACGACTTTACCTACATCTCCCTTATCAATGATTTTGTTTGCCATGTCAATTGCAATACTTTGTTGAACCAGTTTTTCAGTCAAATCCTGTCTAAATTTAATCAATACTTTAATGTCATTGTCAATTGTAATATTGAGATGTTTTTGAGCTTCAGAGGGATTATAATCAGGTTGTTGAATTAAAGTATCGAATTTATCTCCAACAGTCGGTGTTTTTGATGAAACTTCAGCTAGAATTTCCTCAAACACCTCACCCATATATTTTAAGCTTTGGGAAGCTTTCCATTTCTTTTGAATGAGTTCTTGAGCCAATTGCTTAGCATAATTATTTCCAAATATAATTATTCCTTTCTCACCGGCTTTACGTGACTTCTGCTCGGAACCTAACAATTCAAGTATCTGATACCCATTTGTTGTACCGTAAATTCTTCTGCGTTTTGTTTCAAAGGTTCCTTTTGTACTTACTTCTCCCCTGACAGTATTTCCAACTATTTTTAATTTGTTTGCATCATCAGTTATTTTAATGGAAATGCCAAGCTCATTTGAACGATTTAAAAAATCATCATCACTGCTAATATTACCTTCATACAATTCTTTTTCTAATACTTCTAAATTTTGTTTATCACCGAAATATCCTATCTTTCTTTTATCTCCAGTCATTACACATCCTTTTTTTCCAATGTAAGCGATAATTAAGCTCATAATATCCCCTAAATAGATATTTTAATAGTTTAAAATATCAAAAATTTATTATATGAATATATTTATATTTATCATGTTTTAAATAGTTTAAGAAAAATTATATTTTTGAAAAAATATCTTTTTATTAAAACAACAAATTAACTTTTTTAAATAATTTAAAAAAGATTATACAACCATCTAAATATTATAAAAAGAAATTAGCATTAAATTTAAACAATATATTTAAATATTTAATATAACATATATTATTTCATTAGTAATTGTTAATAATTTATCATTATAAATATTATACAATTATAAAGTTATAAGGAGAAAAACTTATGATAGATCTCAATAAAATGTTTAAACCTGAATCTGTGGCTGTTATTGGTGCTTCCAATACCCCAGGAAAAGTAGGATACATTATTGTTGACAATCTCATTAACGATGGGTTTGAAGGCGAAATATATCCTGTAAATCCAAAAGGTGGAGAGATTTTAGGCAAAAAAGCATACGCAAATATTAAAGATGTACCTGGAAAAGTAGATTTAGCAATAATTACAATTCCTTCCGTATTTGTAAACCCTACTGTTAAAGAATGTGGTGAAGCAGGCGTAGAAAACATGGTAGTTATTACTGCTGGTTTCAAAGAAGTAGGTGAAGAAGGAGCTAAATTAGAAGCTGAATTGACCGCTCTTGGTGAAGAATATGGTATAAACATTATTGGACCTAACAGTTTAGGAATAACCGACTCACACACTCCATTAAACGGATCATTTTCACAAATGATGCCTCCAACCGGAAACATGGCATTCATTTCACAAAGTGGAGCTATGATGGTTGCAATCATCGATTGGAGTGTAACTTCCGGAATCGGATTCAGTAAAGTAATCAGTTTAGGTAACAAAGCTGGAGTTAACGAAATTGAACTATTACAATACCTGGCAGAAGACGATGAAACCAATGTAATCATCTGTTATCTAGAATCCATTTCTGATGATGACGACTTTGTAAGAACCATGAGGGAAACTGCTCACAAGAAACCTATTATTGTACTCAAATCAGGTTCCAGTTCCGCAGGAGCAGAGGCAGCATCCTCACACACAGGAGCACTTGCAGGAAGTGACCTTGCATTCGATACCGCATTCCACCAATCAGGAATCATGCGTGTTGAAACCATGGCAGAACTATTTGACCTCGGTTTAGCATTCTCAAAAGCACCACTTCCAAAAGGTGATAAAGTAGCTATCATTACCAACGCAGGTGGTGGAGGAGTACTTACTGTAGATGCAATGGAAAAAGCAGGACTCCAACTTGTTCAGTTTGATGAAGAAACCACAGCAAAACTAAAAGAATGCGTTACCGATGAAGGAAGTGCAAAAAACCCTATTGACGTATTAGGAGACGCACCTGTAAGCAGATACAAAGAGTCATTGGAAATCGTTCTCGGCTATGAAGACGTTGACAGTTTAATCGTGATGGTTTGTCCTACCGCATCAGCAGACCCTGACGGAATCGCTAATGCAATCCTGGAAGAGAAAAAGAAATTTGACAAACCTGTTATCGTTGTTAACATGGGTGGACCATCCTTTGAAGATGCAAACGACGCTTTAAGAGAAAACGGAGTGCCAACATACGTATTCCCTGAAACTGCAGTAACTGCACTTGAAGCAATGGTTAAATTCGCAGGCCTCAAAGACAAAAACTACGATGACGTAATTGAAAAAATCGATGACGTTGACAAAGACGCAGTACAAGCAATATTTGACAAAGTGAAAGCTGACGGAAGAGACACATTACTTGGTAGTGAAGCATATGCCGTTGCAGAAGCTTATGGAATTTCCGCTGCTCCAATCAAACTATCAACCAGTGCAGATGAAGCAGCTGAACTTGCTGAAGAAATGGAATTCCCAGTTGTACTCAAAATCGCATCAGATAAGATTTTACACAAATCCGACATCGGCGGTGTAAAAGTAGGAATTTCCTCAGCTGAAGAAGCAAAAGCAACATATGATGAAATCATTGCAAACGCTAAAGCAGCACACCCAGACATAGTCCCTGACGGTGTTGAAGTGCAAAAAATGATGGATTCCGGTGAAGAAGTAATTGTTGGAATGATTCGTGACAAACAGTTCGGACCAATGATTGCATTCGGTATGGGTGGAATCTACGTAAACCTCATCGAGGACGTTTCATTCAACCTTGCAAAAGGAATGAGTTCTGAAGAAATTGAAGAGCAAATTGCATCAACCAAAGTATCCAAATTACTTGAAGGATACAGAGGAGAAGCACCTTGCGATGTAGAAGAAGTCAAAGAAGCTATCAAAAGAGTAGCTAGATTAACTTTAGACTTCCCAGAAATATCAGAACTTGATATTAACCCAATCTTCGTTTACGAAGAAGGATCAAGCGCTCTTGATATTAAAATCAAATTATAATTTCTCTTTTGAGAAATTTCTCTCTTTTTTTATTTTCGTGATTTAAATGTACGGCGAAATAGATTTGGAACTTTACACATTAGCCATCATTAGATTGAACACTGCTTTTGAAAAACTGGACGACAACAACCTTGATGATGTTAAAGCGATGTTTGAAGAGAGTTTAAATGACCTGCAAACATTATACGCAGATATTGTTGAAGATTTAAACCAAGAAGAAGTCAATCTCAATGAATATTACCTGTTTTTTCAGAATGGAAAACAAACATTTCCACAATATATTGAAATGCTTGGAAGTGTTGAAAATGAATTTTTGGAAGATGTTATTGGCAAACTAATGAATATATTCAACAATCTAAACAAAATTGCAGATGCATTTCCTAAAAATGATTTGATTAAATCCCAGTAATGTGTATGGCATTGCACCAAACCTATTTTAATTCATTTTAAATCAATTAAATTAAAAATATGATTAAAATTCTATAAATGTTAATGATAACTGCAATCATAATTTAACGAAATTGCATTTTAATTATATTGAAAATAATCTAAAAAAAGAAAAAATTAAAGCATAGTAAAACTATGCTTCCCAGAATAATTTATCTTGAGATATAGTACTGTTTAAAATACCAATATCCACTTCAAGTTTTTGGAATGCGTCAACATCTGATTTGAAAGTATTATTGATACCAGAAATGAATGGGAAACTTTCAAGAGAGTCAGCTTCCAAATTCTCATCGGAAACAATGTCTTTAGGTAAAAGTTTTACAACTTTATCAGAACTACCATTTTCAATGTTGTCATTAATGAATTTAGTAGCGTTTTCATGAATAGCTATAATATCTTTAGTTGTATTTTCATGGTTTTTGATAAAGTCATCAGATGCAACAACTACACAACATGGGTGGTTTGGTAAGATGTCAGCAGAATCTTCTAAGACAACGTTACCACTGTTATTTTCAGCGATAGATACATAAGGTTGGAAAGTAATAATTCCGTCAATTTGTTTGGTTTTTAAAGCATCATTCATGGATGGCACTTTCATAGCTGAAACGTTTAAGTCATCAGTGGATAAATTATTTTGTTTCAAGTAGTATGAAAGCAATACGTATTGAATTGAAGCTTCACCAGGAGTTGCAATAGATTTACCTTTTAAATCTGCTGCAGAGCTGATTCCTGAGTCTTCAGTTACGATAATTCCACTACCTTCAGTTTGAGCTGCGGAAATAACTTTAACAGGAACACCTTTTTCAACAGAAGATAAAACAGGTGCAATTCCAACATATCCAACATCGACTTCTCCACTAGCCATAGCAGTCATTAAGTCTCCACCATTGTTGAATTGTACAAGTTCAGTAGTAATGTTCTTTTTAGCATATAAACCTTGAGCGTCAGCAACAAATAAAGCTGCATCGTGGTCAGATGGTAAATATCCTATTTTTACAGTGTCGTCTCCTCCCCCTAAAAAGTCGAAAAGACCTGCACTAGCTGAACCCATTACTAAAAATGCAGCAAGTGCCAACACTAAAACGAATGTAATTTTTTTATTCATTATTTCACCGAATTAATTTAAATTAATTACAATTATTAATATTAAATGTATATTATAAATAAATTACTTTTAACTTAACAATTGTTATAAATGAATCCCTATACAAATATTTAAAAGAATAATATATAAATCTTTTTAAAAGTAAAAATTATTTGCCTATCATTGCAATAATAACTATCCTTTAATAATCACAATGATTTAAAAAACGGACTTAAAAAATATCGGTTTTAGTTTTTTATATATAGTTTTTTAAAAAGAAAAAGTAAATCAACTCAATACCCTACTATATATCACCATACTCTTTAATAATCTTTTCAATTTCATTATCAGCATAGATTGACTGTAATAAATCCTTTCCAGGATTAGTGTGCTTCTTAATACGTTGATACAATGGATTTAAGAATATTTCTTCACCGATTCCTCTTTCCTTAAGACCTTCTGATGCAAGATCAACAATATCCTTACATAACCTGCACAAATCATTTTCATCAACGAATGAAGGAACCTCATCACGAATCAATAATCTTCTAAGTTCCGAAGCGGTATAACCGTTATGATATATTACATCATCATTATCAACAATATAACTTAACTCATCCAAATTGTCCTTTAAACCCAAATGAAATGCTGCAACACACATTGAATCCTTAATTGGTTGTGTGCAGATGCTTCTGAATTCAACTGTTCCTCGAAATGTCAAATTTATAAATTTAAATGGTCTTAAGTATTTTATATCAGTGATGCAAGGCTTAACATCAATTTTTCTGTATTCACCATTGCAGTATATTTCCCCACGGACATAATCCCTTGAAAAATAGTCCAACAGGTTCATTGAAGGGAAGTTGATGTATGCTCCATCCCTCATGACACAATAGATATTCAATGATTCCATATATGACTGAAGATCATCAATATCATTAAAGTCAACATCATAAGCACCGATATTGTGAGGGTTTACACCATGGGTTGAATACTCCCAAAGGGAATCTCTGAAGCAGGCAAGATGATTATGTGCTTCTATCAGAACAGAATTGGAAAACAGTAATGCTTTAATCGGCTCTATTTTTGAAAATACATTGATGGTTTTTATCAGATTGTCCCTTTGAACATCCAATTGAACTTGGGATGCTGATGAAAACATTCCGTATCCTGGATATTTGTGAAAAAACATCGGAATGTCGTTATAATTTTTAAATGACTTCAGATGATGATAAAGCATCAGGTATCTCTCAGAAGGGATTGGCTTATTGACATTGTATTTGCGATATGGATTTATTCCCATTCCGGTTAATGTGTGGTTAAACTCTTCAAAGGATTCCTTAACAAATGAATAATAATCGCAAAAGCGGTCATTGATAGAAAACAATTCCTTTTCTTTCCCCATTGCAAATTCGATATTGTTGTATGAACAGTCATAACAAACTATATCATCATTTTTGGGATTTTTTAAGGCAAAAACATTACCGTCATAGTCTATTCCATCTTTTTTAAAATCACAATATTGCCTTTGAAATTTGGAAGTGATTTTATGAACAACATCAAAATCCACGGCCTGCTTATTCAAATTTATGATTGGAATTTCAATTTCAATACCTATATAATTTTTAACCTGAATCGTTGGTTTTATAAACTCTTCATACAATTTATCTCTAACCAAATTCCGACTAATCATTTACTTCATCCCGATTAATTGCTTTTAAGAATTCTTCAATAACTTTTTCATGATATTCTGTTAAAATGAATTCATTTTCATGCTCTTCACTTTCAAATATTATTTTCCCATCAATTAATCCGAATAACTTATTTAATTCAACAGATTTCCATCCTTCATCATCTGTCAATGGAGTTGATGCCACCAGAAATCCATCTTCATTTTTAAGATAATGCAGTGAATCCTTCATGTTGGAGTGGATATAAGTCAAGTCCCCATCATGAAACATTAAGTTAAGCTTGTTATTTTTGGATAAATCAGCAATTACTTCTGTTAAAAGGTTGAATCGTTCCTTTATTGTTGATGGCGCATTTTTAGCCTTTTCAAATTCATTCACCTTATCAATAATATATAAAAGTATTCGCTCAGAATCAGTGTCCCCATTTTCCTTATCTTTATATTTATCAAGTTCAGGATAATCGAAAATGGTTCCATTGTGTATTAACATCCATGATCGGTTATTATCATCGGCTTCAATAAATGGATGACAATTGGGAGATATAATTTCGCCCACAGTTGCTAATCTGATGTGAGCGAATACATTTTTACAAACAACGGGATCGGACAATATATTTTTTAAGTATTGACTACATGTTGCTTTTATAGGTTCTTTACGTATAACAAATTCATCTGATTGCATGGTTGCCAATCCCCATCCATGTGGATGCTCTTCTGAATGATTATAGAAACATTCTAAGCACTCATTTACTTGTTTTGGCGTATTTGAATTAAAACAAAAAATTTCACACATTATATATTATCCTCCCATCATTTTTTATCACAATTGTTA
The DNA here is from genome assembly GCA_017473945.1 of Methanobrevibacter sp. Lineage (GTDB taxonomy): Archaea > Methanobacteriota > Methanobacteria > Methanobacteriales > Methanobacteriaceae > Methanocatella. The sequence goes on from JAFUIW010000009.1 coordinate 43,060, forward strand.
TATTGCAATAACTATTGTTATATTATTCTTAGTATTTAAAAGTAATGTTTTAAAAAAAGAGTGAGAAGTAGTAGGGTTAACTACCTTCCCAGAAAATTTTATCTTCGGAAATTGGTTTTTTGAGAACTCCCAAATCGACTTCCAGATTCATGAAATCCATAACATCCTTTTTGAAACTTTCATTTAAACCGGATATGAATGGGAAACCTGCAATAGCTTTTTTCTCTACTTCAACATCACTTACAATGTCAGAAGGCAATAATGTAGCAGCCTCATCAGTGTTGTTGTTTATGAAATCAGTTGCATTCTTGTGGATTTCAACAATTGTACTGGTTTCATTAGGATGGTCCTTAATGAAGTTATCTGAAGCCACAACAACACAGCATGGATGGTTCGGCAAGATATCTGCTGAATCTGTTAATACTTTTGCACCGTTTTTCTCTGCAATACTTACATAAGGCTCAAAAGTAATCATACCATCAATATTGTTGGTTTTTAATGCATCATTCATTGAAGGCACCTTCATGGCTGAAACTTTCAGGTCACTGATGGACATGCCGTTTTGCTCCAGATAGTAAGTAAGCAGCATGTGCTGGATTGAAGCTTCACCGGGAGTGGCTATCTTTTTGCCTGCAAGGTCTGAAACTGAATTGATGTCTGAATTTTTAGCAATGACAATGCCTGACCCTTCAGTTTGAGCGGCTGAAATGACTTTGACAGGCACACCCTTTTCTATTGAAGACAATACTGGAGTGATTCCAACATAACCAACATCAACATCACCGCTAGCCATAGCAGTCATCAAGTCCCCACCATTATTGAATTGAACCAGTTTAGTATTTATACCATTTTCTGCATATTTACCCTGAGCATCCGCAACAAACAAAGCAGCATCATGGTCAGAAGGCAAATAACCTATTGTTACTGTATTATTACCACCACCCATGAGGAAATATCCTCCAATGGCAACAACAGCTATAACAACAACGATAATTGCAATAATCTTTTTATCCATTTAATCACCAATATTAGATTATATTGAAAAATTATTAAAGGTTATGATATGGTTGCAGAAAAAATTACCCAGTGCATGAAACCACATGGGGAAGAAGGCATTGAAACAATACAAAATATGAATGAAAATCACAGGGAAATCTCTGAATTCGCATTTGAAAATGTCAAGATTGGTGAAACTGACAAAATAATAGATATCGGCTGTGGAGGCGGAGTAAATATTGAAAAGTTCCTAAAATTGACTTCAGAAAATGTGGATGGTCTGGATTATTCAGAAGTTTCAGTATCCGAATCTATCAAAAGAAATCAGAAAGAGGTAGACTGCGGAAGATGTAGCGTCATCCAGGCAGATGTCAGAGATATGCCAATTGATGATGAAAGCTACAATCTGGCAAGTGCATTTGAGACCATTTACTTCTGGCCGGATATAGGTGAAACATTCAAGGAAGTTTCAAGAATCATCAAACCAAACGGACAGTTCATGATAGCTCAGGGAACAGACGGAAATCATCCTGACGATGAAAAATGGCTGGCAACAGTTGAGGGCATGCATGTCTATACTGCTCCCGAACTAGAAAAATACCTACTCGATGCTGGTTTTAAAAGCGTTGAAAGTTACATTAAAGAAAACGATTACATAATGGTAGTTATTGCAAAAAAATAATTATCCACCATATATGATTTGAACAAGTTGTATCTCATCACCGTCTTCAATCACACTGTCTTCGATTGTCAAATCCCCATTCTGTTTTGCAACAACAGTTTGGGCAGACAGTCCCAGTTCAGACAACAGATCTTTAATTGTATAATTTTCGTTTAATGCTCTGGTTTCATCAATTTGTTTATATTTCAATTTAAAATTCATTTTCATCATCCTTCAAACTTTGATTTACTATTTTTGCTACTTTCTTTGCTATTGCAACGATTGTGAGTATTGGTGGCCTTCCGGGTGCTTCAGGAATCACACTTGCATCACAAACATACAATCCGTTAATTTCACTTTCAAAATTATTATCTACCACTTCACCAACTGCAGCTGTTCCTCCAGGATGCGCTCCCTTAAGGGATGTAGCAACAATCGATTGTGGATCAACACCTAATTTTATTAAAATCTTTACCGCCTTATCATATCCCTCCTTTATCAAATCAACATCAACCTTTGTGAGTGTCTTTTCAATTTGACCTTTCTCATCAATTGTTCCAATACATGTATCTGCAAATTTAAGCATTAAACCAATAATATCTTTATCATCAACAACAAATCCTTTTTTAGACATCAATGGCTGTAGTTGCATAGAATAGTGAGGTGATAAAAAATATGGGCCGAATTCTGCCTTGACACCCATCATAAGCTCGTTTTTTAGGTTCGCATCTTTTAAATATCCTCCGATTGTTGTGAAAATATCAAAGAAAATACTTTCACCGACATTTTCAACTCCTGAGTTTTTCAATATTATTGGAGTGTTTAATGATCCTGCAGAAACAATTACCCTTTTTGCTTTAAAAATATGTTTTTCATTATTCTCATCAATTCCAACAACACCTATGACCTTTTTGTCATTATGCAAGATTTCAAACACATTGAAATTTTCAATTAACACAGCCCCGCATTCCAATGCTTCTCGAACAAAGTATGTTGAGTCCCATTTTGCATCAAAAATACACCCATTTACACACTTTCCACAGAATTGACATTTTTCAAAGTCTATGAACTTTGGCATCGGCTCAACAATATAACCCAACTCTTCACCGGCATCAGCAATCAGTTTTGTGGAATGTCCCCATAATTTTTTGGGAAAATATTTAACGTTCAGCTCGCCGCTAGCTTCCAGAAGCTCTTCAAAGATATCTAAATTTTTATCTTCAAACTGCTGCATAATTGAGTTAGAATAACAACTACTGCATGAAAAACAGGCATTACCAATGGAAGAGGTTGTTGTTCCGCCGATTTCCTCAATGTTTGTTAAATCCAAAGGATAGGTTAAAAATTCATATTTTTGTTTATCCTCATCAGAAAGATTATTTTTTAAATATATCTGCTTCGTTTTCATGTGCTTTACATAGGTCCCGTTCCTTTGACGGCACCCTCTATCCAACATTAAAACCTTTTTTGATTTGAGACTAAGGTCTTTTGCAACCGTTGCCCCTCCAGCACCAGTTCCAATGACAATTACATCGTAGATATACACACCTCCAAATAATATTAACAATTGTTATATAATTTTCATATAATTTAAATCTTACTACAAGAATACAAAACAGCCCCAAAATAATTAAATAATGTTTAATAATCCTTAAAAATAGTTTGCAACAATTATAAATCCATACAAAAAGATTTATATACTAAAATATACAACATTAATTTAGGAAAAAAATAACTATTGTTATATTTCCTAGCTCGGGTAAAATATTTCAAGCAAATACATATAAACTCCCTAAAATTGTTTAATTAACTCCAAAATTAAAACATGTCGAGTTTGAAATATGAAAAACATAACTCCTTAATTCAAAGAGCATCACTGATGCTCTTTAACTATTTAAAGGGATAAAATGAATCTAGAAAATAAAATTAACATTGTTGAAAATATTTTAAGAGATAAAAAAGTTGCAATCGGATTTTCAGGAGGTGCCGATTCAACATTAATGGCATACTTGGCATCCAAGGCAGCGAAAGACACTTTAGCCATTACAATTGACAATCATCTGCTACCCACAGGTTTTGTCGAAAACACAGAAAGGGTTGCCGAATCTTTTGGAATCAGACATGAAATAATCGACATTAATTTCTATGACAATGAATACTTTTTGCTGAACGATTCCAAACGGTGCTACAACTGTAGAAATTTGATGTATTCAAAAATCGAGGAAGTGGCACATAAAAATGGTTTTGACTTTATTTGCGACGGCAATAACATTAGTGATCTGGTAATTGACAGGCCGGGAATATTGGTTACCTATAACAAAGGTTTTAAAACACCGTTTATTACAGCCAAATTAACTTCTAAAGAAATTCACGCATATTTAAACAGTAACAGTATACCTTACTCCAGGTCAACCACATGCCTTGCAACAAGAATCCCAACAAATACCCGAACCACTCCTGAAAAAATTCAAAGGATTAGCTATTGTGAGGATTATATTTTATCCAACACAAACTGTGAAATCGTTAAAGTCAGAGACAATGGAAAGTTTGGTGTTGTTGAAGTAGATAACTTAAATGAAATTTTATCAGACCACAAATTTAAACAAGTAAATGATGAATTAAAATCCCAAGGATTTAGAAAAGTTGCACTAAATTTATCGCAAATCGATGATGATGAATACATTGCCCTTGAGTTTCACGAAGGTTCATTTTCATACCAGCTACCATTTACCATAAACCTCGAAAATACAAAAAAGCAGTTGGATGAAATTGAGCGGGAAACAACTGAAAAAATTGAAGTTGAAAATATTATAATTCATGAAAATGGACTAATCGAAGGACAGGACCTAGAAAATTATGATATTGCACTAGATACTTTTATGGAAATATTATCAAAATTAAGAAGAAATATAGGTGATTAAATGCCAACAAGATACATAGGTGACGGATACTGGGAAATAGCTTCCAGACAAATGAGCATAGTAACAAGAAGCGAACAGGAAAGATTCAAGGATGCAAAAATCACAGTTATAGGCTGCGGTGGAATCGGTGGTGAAACCATTGAAATGCTTGCAAGAATGGGAATAGGTGAACTGGTTTTAGTTGACAAGGATGCATTTGACCTATCCAACTTGAACAGACAAACATTGGCAAACATTGCTGATTTGGGCCTTGATAAAAGTGCAGTGGCAAAAGAAAAGGTGAGACTAATCAACCCGTATGTTAAAGTTACCACATTCAATGAGCATATCGATCAGACAAACATTGAAAAAGTAATTGGAGACTCCGACATTGTTATAGATGCGCTTGACAACGTATTGACTAGAGTAATCGTGTCAAGAAAAGCAAAAGAAAAAGGAATCCCATACATTCACGGAGCAATTCATGGAACCTTAGGTCAGATAACAGTATTTTTACCAAACAGTGATAAGACCTATGAAGAAATGTTTAACCTGCCTTCAATAGGTAAAGAATTAAACAATAAAACAATTGAAGCTTTAAAAAATGTGACTTCAGGAGTTCCACCGGTCATTGGACCAACACCTAATTTAATAGGATGTCTTGAAGCATTTGAAGCATATAAAATAATAACTGGAGTGGGTAAAGTTACCGTTGCTCCGAAAATATTAACATTTGACTTATTGGATTTAGGTTCATTCAGTTTAGAGAAAATTTGAATAGAAACTTAATTTCTATTCATTTATTCTAAAATTTTATTAACAATATTTAAATCTAATTTTAAAGCTTCAGAAATTTTTTTAGCACTCATTCCAAATTCAAACAAAGCCAAAACATTTTTACGACGATTTTGATTTTCACCTTCTTCAAAACCTTGTTCTAAACCTTGTTCTAAACCTTGTTCTAAACCTTGTTCATACACTCCGCTTTTCATTACTTTTTCATATATTTCATCCGCAGGCATATCCATAGTTAACACCTCAATTAATTTATTTTGCTCCGTTTCATCAAAAATATATTGTTTAATTGCCAATATCATAGGCAAATACAATTTTTCATCGTCAAACAATTGTTTTTTCTTTATTTCTTCAATTACATTACAAACATCCTTAACTTTTTGAGCTCTCAGATTTTTATTAACCATGAATGGAAATAGCAATAAGTATTGAATTTCTCTTGAAGAAAACTTTATGTTAATGTTTATTTTATTTTTTAATTTTATAAATTTTACTTCATCATAATAATCAACCAAATAATGGACAATTGGTTTTAAAATTGAAGTTTCAGTCTCATTGAAAATCAAAACTTCAGATTTAATGTGATAAGTGCAAATTATTACCGTAACAACAGGTTTTCCAGATTGACACTGCAAAGCTACCTTATATTCCATATATTTTTTCAGATGTTTCTTCGTGATTTTTGTGTCTTGAAATTCAATGTTTAGAAGAACCCCTTCACGAGTTTCAAAAACCAAATCAGTGAACAGATTCCCTCCTTTTAAGCTCAACAATTCATTTCGATACAATCTGATTACATGATAATCTAAATTAAATGCATCAACAAATAGCTGTCCAAACAGTATCATAGCAACTTTGAAAAATTTGTCTATATTTTGGTGTGACATAATCGGCATCCCCATTACAATTAATACATATTTTATAAAAAGTAATACAAATTAATTGTTGAAGTGCGACTATATGAAAAAATGAAAAAGTGAAAAAAATAATTAAAGCTATTTTTCAAGATTTACCCTTTCTGGTGCAGTGAAAATAGTAAATCTATTGTCACGTACAAAACCCACCATAGTAATGTTTCCTGCATGTGCCACATCAATACCTGATGATGCCGGTGCAGCATTTGAAATGATTATCGGAATTCCAACCCTAATCACCTTTATAAGCATGTCAGCAGGCATTCTTCCACTATATGAAATGTAGCATTTTGAAAAGTCATATCCTTCCTTTGAAGCAGCACCTATCACTTTATCAACCGCAACATGACGGCTCACATCTTCACGAATTATAATATTATCCCCATATTTTAGCTGGGCAACATGAACACCAGCTGTCTTTTGCCAGATTTTAGCCTCATCAGTAAGATGTTTGATATCTTTGATTATTTGGGTAGCATCAATTATTAAATCTGACGTATTTGGCTCAATTGTTTTAAGCTCAGAACGAATACCACCAGCATTGTCAGAGTTCACACCCTGATATTCAAGAAGTCTGCAAACACATGCATGTTCACAGTTTCCCTTTCTTTCCTGGACAATGCCCTCCTGTTCAAGGTCTTCTTCAGGATTGTGTGTGAGTTTTGTTGAAACAAGTACGTTTGTTCCATCGAGTTTAATTGATTCTATATCCGAGTAATCCTTTATTAAACCTTCACCAAGGCAATATCCTATTGCAAAGTCTTTCAAGTCTTTAGGATATGTTGAAAACTTTCGTGGAGGCAAATAATCAATAAATAGATAAGTATATTCATCATCCACACTGTTTTCTTTAATGGTTTTATATTCACCATCTTTCCATTGGATAACATCAGTCTGTCTTAAAAATTCCATGTTTTCTCAACCTCAATTATAAATATTAACAATTGTTATATTTATATTTTAAAAAAAATTAGGAAATTAGACAGACACTTTCCTTTTTCCAATAACAATTATTGCATGTCTTACATTCAGATTTTCCATGCCCATCAGATTTCCATTTGGTTAAAAATGTAGGGTCTTTTACAAAAGGCCTTTGCATTGAAACAAAACCAATATCAGTGTTATTGAGCAGTTCATTGATTTTATCCATATCTGACCTCCCTCCACCTAACACAACCGGAATAGAAACATTCTTTGCAACTTTATCTGCAAATCCAACCAGCATGTCCTGATTGGATTGGCCTTTTCTAAAATATTGTGGAGATAGAAATCTGGTAATCTGCAAGCTGTCCGCACCGTTTTCAGCCAAAATTTTACAAATTTCCAAAGAATCTTCTTCATCTTGATACAAGTTAACTTTACAGTGTACATGCAAATCAGTAGTCTTTTTGATTAATTTGATTATCTCTAAAACCATTTTTACACGATTATAAGTGCTTCCACCATAATCATCATCACGTGTGTTTTCAAATGGATCCATGACACGAGACAGATAGAAATTGTTTCCAATGCACAGTTCTATTCCATCAAAACCTGCAAACATTATCTTTTTTGCTGCAACAACATAATCTGCTTGAATTGTACGAATATCTTCCAAAGTCAAGTCATTGACTTCCATCATCTGCTTGCCATTTACATTGCAGTTAACAAAACCAATTTGAGCAAAAATTGGAGTGTTGTTTTCATTGGCAATGCTAGTTATCTCTTTAAAATCCTTAATGAATGATGGTGCATTAATATAATCAGTGAAATCACTGAACCTATCATGACTATACATTGAAATTAACTCAGTTACAATGATGCCAACATTGTTTTTAGCAAGTTTTTCATATCTTTCAAAGACTTCTTGAGTTAAATTCTTTCCTGAATCATTTTGTGATTCCCACAAGCCGTTTCTTATAATTCGGCTGGAAACATCAAGATTGCCAAATTTAGTGTTATCAAATATGTCTTTCATGGTTACATATTAGAAAAATGAATATAAAAAGGAGAAAGTAATTCATGAATTACCTAAAATTATTAAACCACCAATTAAAAAATAGGTATCACAATAATTCTTTTTCAGCCAAATATTTACCAGTTAAACTATTTGGAGTGTTGATAATATCTTCCAGACTTCCACTGGCTAAGATTTCTCCGCCGTAATTGTCATCATCAATCCCAATATCAATAATATAATCTGCATTTGCAATCAAGTCCAAATCATGCTCAATTACAATAACGGTAGCTCCCCTGTCAATCAGATTATCAAACACATCAATCAAGACCTTAACATCCAACGGATGAAGTCCTATTGTCGGCTCGTCAAATATGAAAACTGAATTCTTCTGTGATTTCCCAATTTCAGATGCCAGTTTAAGTCTTTGCGCTTCTCCACCAGACAGGCTTGGAGTTGCTTCACCTAAAGTTAAATAACCTAATCCTAAATCAGACAGCTTTTGCAATTTGGATGTAACTTTCTTAAGTTCAAACAATTCTTCAAGAGCTTCATCAACTGTCAGCGACATTATATCCGCTAGAGACAGCCCATTGAATCTTGTTTTTTCAATATCTGAATTGTATCTTGATCCATCACAGTCAGGACAGGTCATTTCAACATCCGGCAGGAACTGTACATCCATTGACACACTGCCTGTTCCATTGCATATTTCACATCTTAGTTTTCCAATATTGTATGAAAAATCAGCTGTTTTATATTCATCAGACAGTTTGGAAAACTCTCGCCTTAACTCGTCAAGAACTTTAGAATAGGTTCCAACAGTACTTCTTACGTTTTTACCTATTGGAACACTGTCAATCAAATCAATCTTTTTGATGTTGCCACAGTCCAAATCTTGAACATTTTCAGGCTATTCATCACCGTTAATGTGGGCATTAACTGCAGGATAAAGTGCTTCTAAAAGCAAGGTTGTTTTTCCACTTCCCGAAACACCTGTTACAACTGTCAGCTTGCCCTTTGGAATTTGAACATCAATCGGTTTTACATTGTGAATTTCAGAAGTTTTTATCTCGATAAAACCGTTTTCAAAAACATCCCCTGATTTATCCCTTATGATGATTTTTTCTGAATTTGATAAAAATGGAGCGATTTGTGATGATTCATTGAATTTTATTTCATCAAGAGTTCCCTGTGCTATAATATTTCCTCCATCAGCACCTGCAGTCGGCCCCAATTCAACCATATAATCTGCAATGCCCAATATTTTTGTGTCATGGTCAACCAAAATGATTGAATTTCCATCATCAACCAAATGCCTGATGACACTGATTAGACCATTGACATTATCAGGATGAAGACCGATTGACGGCTCATCCAATACATATAGAACTCCTGTTGTATGGTTTCTCAATGTTTTTGCAAGCTGCATTCTCTGAAGCTCCCCAGTTGATAATGTATTGGCCGGCCTGTCAAGGGAAATGTAGCTTAAACCCAAATCCAGCAAAATTGTGGCATTATCCATAAACTCTTCAAGGATGTTTTCTCCCATCTGCCTGACGCCATCCGGAAGCTCGCCTACAACTTCCCGAATCCATATGACCAGCTCTTTGAGATCCATATGGCAGGCTTCAGCCAAGTTGATTCCGCCAAGTAAAGTTTTCCTTGCTTTTGAATTAATTCTGGCACCTTCACAGTCTGGACAAGGCTGTGTTGTCAGGTATTTGTTAATCCTTTGAAGACCCTTTTCTGTTTTTGCCTTTTTAAGAGCCTCTTCTACAGCCTTATGGGCATTTCTATACTCTGCATTCAGCTCAAACAACTTGCCGTTTTTTGATGGAATGTTAATATATCTTTTAACTGCAGGCCCATTATAGACAATGTCCTTTTCCTCATCAGCCAAATCCTTAAACGGCACATCAATCCTAACGCCCAGCTCGCCTGCAACATGATACATCCATGAAATACCAAACATGTTCCATGACTCGACAGCACCATCTTCAAGAGTTTTTGTCTCATCACCCACCAATGTTGAATCATCAATGCCTCTTATAAAACCAGTCCCGCTGCATGTAGGGCATGCCCCATCTGAGTTGAATGCATATTCCTCAGCACCCAATCCATAGAACTCTTCACCACATTCAGGACATTTGATTGGAATTTCACGTGCCACATTCAATGTTGCTTCCTGAAGGTGCCCGTTCGGACAGGTGTAGTTACCGCATCTTGAATACAATAATCTTAACGAGTTTAAAAGTTCAGTGGATGTTCCAAAAGTTGATCTTATATTTGGAACATTGGGACGCTGATGAAGCGCCAAGGCTGCAGGAACATACTGTATTAAGTCAACCTGTGCCTTTTCGGTTTGTGAGATTCTTCTGCGAGTATATGTTGAAAGAGCATCCAAATATCTTCTGGAACCTTCAGAGTACAATACCCCCAATGCCAGCGATGATTTGCCGCTCCCTGAAACTCCTGAAATAGCTACAATCTTTCCAAGAGGAATATCAACATCAATGTTTTTTAGATTATGAACCTTCGCTCCCCTAATGATTATCATATCTTGGTACATACTCTAATATTTACTTTGAATCATAATAAAATTTACCGACAAATTTAATAACCTTGTTGATCAAAGTGATTTTTAATTTTTAGATAAAATTCATCACTTGAAAAGCCAAAATCATTATTGAAAGATTTATAAGCCAATTCACAATCTTTATTTAAGTTAAATCTGAAATCAGGGTTTTTATCAAATAATTTTTTAAAGCAAGTTTTAGAATTCTCAGGTAATGGAACATCCTCAAAAGGAATTTTTTCAACTAAGACTGTCATGGAAAGGGAAAGAACAGTGAATTGAAGAGCAGATGCATAGGCATCATAATACTCGCCATAATCCAAATTTACATCAAAATATATCAAAAAGTTAATCAGCACATGAGAAATCCAAATCAGAGAGTTAGGTTCAAATTTTTCCAGTTGCAAATCTGTGAACTTGAAAAGCTTACTTTCCATGCCCATATCTTCGCCATCCTCACAAAATTTGACAAATTCAATAAATGAATAATTTGTAAGATATTTGAGATAGGCGCCCTTTACCTGCTCATCACAATCATACTTTTCAATTTTTTTCAAATCCTTGCGTCTCAATATTTTTGGATAAGTAAACATTAAAATCGTACCTCATTCAATTTTTTAGTCATTATTAACCGCATTTATTGTTACAATATATTCAATATATGCAACCATTCCTAAAACCTCATATTTATTAACGGCCCCAATACCATTTGGAGGCAAATATTTGAATTTTAAATCATTTTAATTCTTCATTAAAGTTTTGAAATGATAAATCCCTATCTAAACTTTGAGTATATTCCAAAATAAGTTCTTAACCTGAGGAATATAATCCTCACCAGTTTTAATAATCATAAAAAAAGAGTGTAAAAAGAATTATAATAATTCTTTTCTTAAATCAATTGTATCTTTCAAATCAGGACCTGTTGAAATAATAGTTACAGGCACACCAGTTTCAGTTTGAATGTCTTCAATGAAAGCTTTTGTTTCATCAGAAAGTAAATCATAGTCCTGTACACGAGCACAGTCAAACAATCTATCAACACATGTTAAAGCAATTTGAGTTGCACCATTGATTCTGCATGACTCTTTAGCAAGCTCCATGTCAAAGTAACCAATTCTTCTACGTCTTCCGGTTACAACACCATATTCTTCAAGGCCTTTGCTTTCAGCTTCTTCCTGAGTCATTTCTGTTGGGAACGGACCTTCTCCAACACGTGAAATATAAGCTTTGAATACATTAATGACTTCATCAACTTTAGTTGGTCCCACACCGACATCTGCAGCAAATGTAGATGCGGTAGTGTCTTTACTTGTTACAAATGGATAGGTTCCGTAATAAAGTGAAAGGGCAAAACCCTGTGAACCTTCAATGAATACGTCCTCACCATTGTCAATAGCTTCATTGACTTCAAGAGACACATCGGTAATGTAGTCTTCAAGTTCAGGAACATCTTTCGCCAAATCAATAGTTCTTAATACACGATCTGAATTAGCCGGTCCGCATCCAGAACCTGTACTTCCAATTTTCTTGGCCAAATGTTCTGAAGCTTTATCTCTTGACATATGATCCTCGTTAATGATTGCACATCTAGGATCAACACACATTCTTTCTTTAACATTATATTTCTTTAAATCTTCAAATTCCTTAAATAATACATCAGGATTAACTAAAACTCCAGCACCAATCATGAGTTTAGCATCAGTATGTACAAAACCAGAGGGAGTCAATCTTAAACCATACTTCTCTCCATTGAATTCAACAGAATGCCCTGCATTTGGCCCAACTCCTGCACGAGCAATTATATCTGGTTTATCATTGTCACAAAGGTAAGTAATACATTTTCCTTTACCTTCGTCACCCCATGCTCCACCAACTAAAATACTACAAGTCATTTACATAACTCCTTATAAAATTAATATTTGAAAATTTATAAAATTTTCATACCACTAATATTATATAATTACTAATTAAAAAGCTTTTCCAAAATTTAAGTTTTATATTCAAAATTATTTCATATAATATAAATATAATATAAAATAAAGATGTATATACTATTTAAATAATTTAGGTAATTCGCATGCATGTTGAAAGACAATACAGAGAATTGGAAAAAATCGAAGAGGTTCGAGTTTATAATCTTAATCCCGATGACATGTATCAGGAAGCTCCTCAAGTTAAAAAACCTGAAAAAGTCCGTTTTAGTAATGTAATGAAACACGTACCTTCAGATATTAATGTATTCCTACCAATTGATGATGGAAATGATTTTATCATAGAAAGAATTGGTTGGAACTTGCTGGAAAGAGCAAATGCACATTTAGAAGACGTGGAAGGTCGTAAATTAAGCCAACTTTCACCGTTTTACTATGAACTTTTAAAAGATAATTTTAAAGAAGTTTTGGAAAGCAAAAAAACCAAATCCATGAGAATATTTTACTACATTAGTGATCGAATCAGAACACTTGCAAACATCAATATTCTTTGTGATGAAGGTGAAATTTACATAATTTCCGATTTAAAAAATCATTTTGAGGAAGTTAAAACTAAAGAGGAACAAAAAGAGGAAGAAGATGAAAATAAAGCGAATCTAATAGAATATTTCTCACAGACCGGAAGTTACTATAAAACAAGAAATGAATTTACATGGACTCCAGGAATTTATAATATAATAAACCGTTCCAAGGAGCCTGGAGATTCATATTATAACATTATTTTTGATTTGGTAATTCCTGAAGACCGCCCATTGGTTGAAGAGTTACTGGAGACAATGAGTCCTGAAACTGACACTTATGAAAATATTATCAGGATAAAAACTCCTGGCGGACACATCAAATATCTAGACACATATTTATACTCCAAATTTGATGAAAATGGTGAAGAGATTAGTCATTATGGATTATTTAAGGACATCAGTGTTGATACCCACAAACATATGACCAGACCTGTTGACTTTATGTTAAACGGATTTAATCATAATGCAAAATTATCCCTTCTTGTTGAACCCTTAAGCAAACGATATGAGTTTAGTGAAGGATTTTATAAAATGGTTGAAATCCCTAAAGAAGAATATGTTCACAGCAAAAGCATTATAAACAATATTGTTGAAGAAGATGTTAAAGAGGAACTTAACCAATTAATAGATGGTGAGATTTCTGAAGTAAATAGAGTATTTACATATAAAGTGCAGGGTAATGACGAAACCCAAAAGATATGCGAATTATTTATTGAAAGATTTAACTACGGAAATAAAAATCACAGCATTGGATTTTTAACAGACATTACCTATGCACGCAAAAAACAACAGGAATTAGTCGAATCAAATGCAACCAAAAATATTCTGATTAAGGAAGTCCACCACAGAGTTAAAAACAACTTGCAAGTGTTGAGTAGTTTCCTAAACCTTGAGCGCAGAGCATATGGAAACAATCCAAATAGAATTCTAGACAATATGCAAGCAAGATTATCATCACTTGCCCTGCTTCATGAAAAGACATATAATACTGAAGATTTCATTAACATAAACCTCGAGGATTACATGACCGATCAGGACTCTACACTACATTCCCTGTTTGGAGCGAAAGACATCAACTTCACATCAGAAGTTGATTCTGAAATCCACTTATCAATGGATATAATCACACCATTGCTATTGATAGTTGATGAGCTCACAATGAATGCAATAAAACATGCATTCCCGGATTCTGACATGCCAAATAAAACCATATCTAAAAAAATAAGATTTATTGATGAGAACATATGCGAATTGATACTAAAAGACAATGGAGTTGGACTTAAAAGCCCTGACTCCTTAATAAATCATAATTTAGGATGGGAGATAATAAACAGTTTAACCAGACAAATTAACGGAAAAATTGAAATTTTAGATTGTGATGTTGGAACTGGATTTAGAATTATTTTCCCTGTGAATTTCGACTACAC
>JAFUIW010000134.1 GCA_017473945.1 Methanobrevibacter sp.
CATAGCTAATCCGTATAATTGAGCTAAGTGGAATACAGGTAATGCAAAGTCAGTACCGTATCTTTCGTTTACTTCAGTTTGACCTTGGTCAAATTGCATGTGACAGAAAGGACATACGTTAACAATAGCATCTACACCAGCAGCAGTCATGTGGTCGAGTTTTTCTTTAGTGAAACTAGTAGTTACATCTAAATCCCTTGCTCTTAATCCACCACCAGCACCACAACACATCATTTTGTCTTTGTAGTCAACTGATTTAGCACCAGTAATTTCTACAAGGTCATCTAAGATGGATGGGTTTTCTGCTTGATCTTCAATACCGATAGTTTCAGTAGGTTTTAAGAAGTGGCAACCATAGTGAACTGCAACGTTTAAGTCTAAAGGTTTTTCGATTAAAGAAGCTAATTTTTCAAATCCAACATCATCTCTTAAAATTTGAGCAAAGTGTTTTACATTAGTAGTACCTTTGAATTCTCTGCCAATTTCAGCTAAGTTTTCGTTGATTTTAGCTCTTTTTTCATCGTTTTCTTTTAAGATGTGATTACATTCAAATAAGGAACCGAAACATCCGTTACATTCGGTCATAATGTCTGCACCCATGTCTTCAGCAAGAGTTAAGTTACGAGCTGCAACAGTAGCCCAGGTTTCTTCATCAAAAGAACCGAATACACCAGGAGCAGGACAACAAGATGCTCCTTCCATATCTTTTAATTCAATATCTAATGCTTCAAATAATTTTCTGGTAGCTTTTTCAACACCAGGATAACGGTTGTTCATAATACAACCTAAGAAGTATGCAATTTCCATATTATAACTCTCCTCATAAATCTATTCTTTTAATCCACCGGTAGCTTCGTCGTAACCGATTAATTCATCGAAACCAGTGATTTTACATAATTTTTGTACTTCAGCTAATGCTTCTGGGTATGCATGGGTTGTAGGTGGAACTTCAGGAAGACCAATTTTAGTTCTTAAAGCTTTAGCAGCATCGTTAATAGGTACTGCGTGACCAGTATTCATTACAAATACACCAGTCATTTTGTGAGCTTTTGCCATGTAACCTGCATGAGCAGCGATGTTACGTGCTTTTTTGATAATTTCTACAATTTTAACACTTCTAAGACATCTTTCTTGGCAAGTGTAACAAGTAGTACACATCCATAAAGCATCGTCAGTGATAACTTCTTCTTTTAATCCTAATAAACATTTTCTGACAATTTGTCTTACTTTGTACGGAGTTCTTCTTCCAGATGGGCAACTACCACTGCAAGTACCACATTGGAAACAGTGTTTTACAGTTTCAATACCTGCGTCAATAAATTCAGCAGTGAAATCTGGATCACGATTACTATCATTTAATAATTCTTTATCAGTCAATAAAGTCATAGTATCTCTCTTTGTTTCTTTTTTATTTAAATCTTCTTCAACATCTTCTTCAACAGAAGCCTCTTCAACTGCTTTTTCTTCAACAGAAACCTCTTCAACTTCTTCCACAATTTCTTCAGCTTCTTCTGGAGCTTCAACTTCAATTACTTCAGGAGTTTCTTCAGCTTCTTCCACAATTTCTTCAGTTTCAGCAGTTTCTTCTAAAGATTCGATGTCGCTTTTAAAAGTTAAATCTTTTTTATCAGATTCTGGTTCCTTTGCAACTGGTTCTCTAGGAACAGTAGTTTTAGTACCAGAAACGATGTCATCATTTACAATTTGTGAAGATGTAACTTGGACATCATCAGATGTGTTTGATACATCATTACTGATGTCTTTTTCTTCTTTATCAGTTTCTCCAGTAAATAGAGATTTTAATCGATTTATAATAGACATTGAAAACACACCTCGGATAATCATCGGAATAATTTCCTCAAATCCATACTAATATTCTTTAAAAGTTAATATATAAAGGTTACTAAAATTTTGATTTGTGTAACCTAAATGATTACACTAGTAAAAAAATTTTTATAAACCTTAAAAAGCAAATATTAAAATATAAATAAAAAATAGGAACGAATCAAATGATTAAAAAATTCGAAATTAAATCCCATGACGGACCCGGAAGAGTTGGAAAAGTTGACGGAGACCTTACTCCAAGATTATTCTGCAAAAAAGATTTAAAAATTGCACCTTCAGAAGGGTCAGCATACAATATTGACCGTGAAATTGCTGAATTTAATGTTAAAGAGACATTAAGATTTGCAAAGGAAAATGTAGATGATTGCGATATCGCAGTAATTCAAGGGTCCAAATATATCGATTTAAGAGTAGACTGTTTAAAACAGCTAGAAAAAATCGGATACAAGGGATTCATAATAGCCAATGGAGATACACTCTTGACAAATCCACGAGACCTTGTTGAACTCATAGTATCACTTAAAAAAGAAGCCAAAAAAACAAGTTACTTTATTTTTTCATTTACAGAACTTTCATTCATGCCAATATTGACCTATATGGGAATTGACGGATTTTTAGTGGATTCTGCAAATTATTACAGTTATTTGAATGTGCTTCAAACTCCAACAAAATCATATGATTTGAATAATTATCCTATTTATGAGGATATCTCTCAAAAAGATTTAGAGGCTAAAAATATTGAAAATATGGAATTTGTCCTAAAAGAAATACATGCCCATATGAAAAATAGGTCCTTGAGAAATCTTGTAGAGGAGCGCTCAGGAACCACACCTCAAAATATCTCAACATTAAAGATACTTGACAGAACTGCTATGGATTACTTACTAGAATTTACCCAATTATTTTAAATGAATCAATCATGTTCTTGAATTCACGTTCTGATTCGCCGGAAATATCCAATGTTCTCATTTCAAAAATATAGATGTTTGCATGCTCAATGAAAACGTATGTGTGGATATCAAAATTGATTTCAGGAGTGTCCATGTTTGCATGAAGTTTAATTGCGTCTTTTTCGGCAATCCTGACAAAATCAGAGGATATTATCACTCCACCATCATCACTAATGGCATCTTCCATGAAAATCTTATAGTCATCCAGATTAGTGGCAGTTGGAAACATGACTGCATTGATTAGATTTTCCTCACCTTTGGATAATGTTGCAATACAGTCGGGATTGGACAATATATCTGCTTTTTCCACTTCCCATGAATCATGATATTCAAAGGTGATTTTTCCGTTATTAAATGTCCTCATGAAGTTATTCCTCTTTTTTTGATGAAACATTAATGGTTTCAATGCCTTCTTCTTCAAGGGTGTCAATGTATTTGGAAAATGGTTCAGGAAGTTTTGGCATTACCTCTTTTAAGATTTCAGATGCATCAAGTTCCAAGGCTTGTCCAGAAAGCAATTGCTCGACATCAAAGTCAAAGTCAAATGGTTTAAGCAAATCATCCACAGGGACTCTCAAATTAATTTTTTTCTTATTGAGTACCATTTTAAGAGTGCTGGTATTTCTTATTTGGTCATTCATGTCTTCAACAGTTGCTTTTATATCATATGCTATAGCTTTATTCTTCTCATTTACCTCATGTTTGGATTTTTCAATGGATTTTTCCAAGCCTGCAACTAGCTCAGCATTACGCCTATTGATATTTTCCCTTGCCTCATCAATTACAACATTAATAGCATTTAAAATAGATTTATTAAGCTCAACATTATAAGCCAAAATCATCTTGTTTTTATAATCAAGTTCTTTAAAAATAGCTACACGTTCATCATCAATTTTAGTGATTTTTTTATTTAACTCCTGAATTTCATCTTTTGCCTTTAAGAGTTCATCTTTATCATTAAGCTGCTCTTTAAGTGAATCAACATCATCAAAAAATGATCCTTTAAGGGTTTGAATTTGTTCTTTTAAAATTGCAATTTCATCATCTTTCTCTTTGATGATTTGGTCAAATTCATTGAGTTTCTCATCAGAAAATTGATTTTCAACTAAATTCTCATATTCATTTTGTGCTAATACTTTTACAAGCTCATTGTCTTCAAACGGATCTTCTTTTTTAAGACTGACTTGTTTTTGTTTTGATTCCTTTTCAACAGGATTACCGTCTTTGTCTTTACTGTTATATTTTTTAGTATAAACTCGAACAGTTCTAAATTCATCATCACTTTCCATTATTAACACCACTCTATATTAATTAATAGTTAAGATTAATTTAAATAGTTAATGCTAAAAAAAGAAAAAAAGAGAAAAAAATTTATCGATTCTCATTTTCAATCCACAACAACATCTCCTCTTCAATAGCTTTTGAATACCAACCCTTTTTAAATAACATCTTATTGGAAGCTATTTTTCTAAAATTCAAGTCAATGTCATTATTGATGCTAATTGTAACACGTTTGATTTTAGACATACAATTAGATAGTGCACACTAGTTAATAAATGTATTAGTGTTTTTTAACAGCATTTTAGTAAAATCAAATGAATATTA
>JAFUIW010000135.1 GCA_017473945.1 Methanobrevibacter sp.
AATGTCAAAATACACTTCAATTGTTGTACTATTAGCAGGCATAATCACATACTTAAGAATTAACTCAAAAACAGATTTTCAGAAGTTCTCAGAAGGCAAATTTTACTAGACCCCTAAATATATATTAAAGAACCATAGTCATAGTTTTCATCGACATTGACCGCAATATAATTTATATCAAATGTTGTGCGGGCTCGAGATTCATTATAATATTCATCCGCTTTGCATATCACGTCAACTGTATGTGTTCCCATTGTCAGATTACTGATTGGAATATAAAAATCCGCACTATCTGTTTTAATTGATTTTGATTCATCTCCATCCAGAATAACAGTTATCATATCTTCAAAATATGAATGGCTATGAGGCAATTGTATTAGAATATGAGAAATAGTTGAGCCTATAACTTCATCAGATACTGTTACGTTTAATTTGAAATCAGGACTGTCCTGCATTACTTCCAGATATAAATCTGATGAAGCATATTCCCATTCCTCATCAACTTTATAATATTCCAGTTGATAACTGATGTAATTTTTGGAGAGATTAGTTAATTTTATTTTAGAACCGTCGTGAATAAGTGTTTCAGTTACCAGATTATAATTTTGATATAACAATAATCTCAATTGTTCATTTTCGGGCATCTGGAAAGACATGTAGTTGTCCTGACCAATCCAGACCATTGGAGAATAAATTACCTTAGGAACTATTGAAATAGAATTATCAACAGATTGAACTTCATAATCACTTCCGGTGTATTCCGCCATATATTCATAGGAAATAAGCTCAGAACACGGCAGTTTAAAACTTGCTTTTCCATCCGCCAATTTTACATTTCCAATTTCTGTGTAAATTTCATCATAATCATCATCATACCCAATCAATGAAACGACCAGATTACCTTCAGCATTTTTAGGCAATGTCAAATTAACATATGCATCATTGTAATAATTTGAACATTCAAAACCCAGATAATATTCGTAGTCTTCATCATCTTCATTTAAAATTGCATCGTCTTTCTCGAAACCAATATTCAATTCATTTTGAGAATCCAGTTCTGCAATATTTTCTTCGCCAATTACTTGATTGTCAGAATCGTTTAAAATTTCGTTTGCACTAACGCTTGAAATGGTCAAGATTCCAATAAGCAATAAAAGTAATATCAAACTTTTTTTCTTGAACATCTTCTACACCTCCTTTATAATAGTTATTATTATCTTACCCACAATATATAATTTGCTAATAACATGCTAATAAAAAAGTATAATTGATGACGTCATTTTTAATAGAAACAACAATAAATATAAATCTTAAAACTGCCAAATTTCTTTAAAGACAAATTATCGGAGGCATTGAAAATGGGTGAACTTTCCAAACTGCCAAATATAGGCAAAGTGCTTGAAGGACAATTGAACGACGTTGTAATAAACACCGCTGACGATTTGATGGATATAGGAAGCATGGAAGCATGGCTGAAAATCAAAGAAATAGATGAAAGCGCATGCATCAACAGACTGATGGCACTGGAGGGAGCCATACAGAATATCCGCTGGCATGACCTGTCTGATGATGAAAAATAAATTTAAAAGACTTCTATAAAAATCATAAATCCATTTAAACAGATGCCAAAAACATGTAAAAATTTAAATAATGTGAAATCATATTTACAACTAGAAAAACATTTACATGTTTTTCTAACATTTAGAAAGTTTTTTGTCGGTGAGTAACATTGATAATAAATTTCTTGCTATTTCTTTTAGATAAGAAATTAGTTTTATTGAAAGACATGAATTAAATATGATTACTGTCCGGTTAAATCTTTTGATGCGGGCAATTTAATTTGGCTCTTTCAATGAAATCCAAGAATTGATATTATTGATAATTACATAGAGGTATGGTTAACTTATTAACCGTACCTCATCTCCAATCTCTTTTTAAAAGCATCAATTTTCAGATTCATAAAACCTTTTTCAATATATTTTTATCCCATTTTATATTATTACTTAATGAATCACTTTTCAAATACTTCCAAATCTGTTCCGGTCAATTGCTTAAATTCACGGGCAAACCTGACAAATGCATCAGGATAGTCATTTGAATAACCAATATGCCAGTGTATATTGTCCTCGAAAAGCAAACTCAATCTCCAGTTGAAACCGTCCTGAACCCACTTACGCTGACTTAATGCGTCAGACCAGTATCTCTTATCGTCAAGCTCCCAGATGTGATGTTTTCTAAGCAAATCCAGAATCAGGTTCAGGGTTGCGGAAGATGCGTCCTCACCATCAATCTTTTCATTTTCAAAGTCAATAATGAATTGTGGAAAATGCATTGAATCAAAAACGGATTTCCTCCAGTAATTGAGCGACTTTAACTTCAGCCTTCTTTTAGTGGATTTATCATAAACCCCGTCCCTTCTAATGTCATAGTCAAGGTCTGTGATAATGTATTTCACATTCCGGATGTTTAAAATATCAAAACCGACAAGATTTTCTAAAATCTCACCCAGATAACTCCACTGCATACCATCAAGCAGATATACGTTGCTTTTATCCGAATCCACAACGTTGACGATATTGAAAAATGTGGAATCAGATGTGAAAAACTTATTTGACTCATTGAATTCAAGCTTTTCAAAATCATGCAAAAAATCATTTAGCTTATCTGTATCAAGGTCTATTTCATCGGTTAAGATATTTTCAGATACCATGTAATCAAGATCAATGCAATCTGTTTGATCTTGCGGA
>JAFUIW010000136.1 GCA_017473945.1 Methanobrevibacter sp.
AGGAGTAATGGGTCAAGCTGAAGCTGCACGTATGGTAATTGCAAAAGGACTCGTACAATGGTCACAAGATATGGATTTAAAAGAAAAATTCATCCAATATGACAGAACCATGTTAGTAGGTGACCCAAGACGTTCAGAACCTAAAAAATACGGTGGTCCTGGAGCAAGAGCTCGTAAACAAAAAAGTTACAGATAATTACTCTGTATCTTTTATATTTTATTTAAATTAAATCAAAAAAGATGATATAAATGATTCCTATTAGATGCTTAAGTTGTGGAAAACCAGTTTCAGCTTACTTTGATGAATATAACAAAAGAGTAGCTAATGGTGAAAAGTCAAAAGATGTTTTAGATGACTTAGGTTTAACTAGATACTGTTGTAGAAGAATGTTAATTTCTCATGTGGAAACTTGGGAATAATTTTACAATTGTAGGGATGTTATATTGTAAAAATATAATCTTGGTAAAATATGCCTAAATGGAAGTAATATTCATGAATGTTGAAAAAAAATTAACAAGGTTTGAAAGAGCTAGACTCCTTGGGGCTAGAGCAATTCAAATTTCAATGGGTGCCAAACCTTTAGTTGAAATTAAAGACTCTCTTGATCCGATTGATATAGCTTATGAGGAGTTAAAAGCTGGAGTTTTACCATTAGATGTTATTAGAGATGAATAAATAGTTTTATCTATTTATTCCTTAAATTTATTTAAAAAAAATAAAAAATACCAACATAACTCTATAAAGAAACTTACTGATTTTTTAAAGAGTATAGATTATATGGTAATAAATTAAATGACACTGAGGTGTTTTTTTTGGATAGTGTAATAGAAGATGTCCAAGTTCGTAAGATTTTGGACAGCAGAGGAAACCCAACCATAGAGGTGGATGTAATCACTTGGAATGGTTTCGGTAGAGCTGCTGCACCAAGTGGGGCTAGTACTGGTTCCAGAGAAGTTGTATCTTTTCCAGAAGGCGGAGTAGATGTAGTTGTTCGTGAAATGGAAGAGTTCATAGCTTCAGAACTCATTGGTATGGATGCTGAAGATTTGACTACTATTGATGAAGTGTTAAAGGAAATTGATGGTACTGATAACTTCGCAGCTATTGGGGGTAATACTACTGTAGCAGTATCCATGGCCGTAGCCAAAGCCGCCGCTAAATCTTATAACATGCCGCTATACAAATACATTGGTGGAAATTTAGTAAATGAATTGCCGTTTCCTTTAGGAAATATGATGAATGGTGGAGCGCATGCAGGTATCAATGCACCTGATATTCAGGAATTCTTAGTTGTACCAATTGGTGCCACTAATGTTGCTGATGCAATTTTTGCTAATGCTTCCGTTCACAAAAGACTTAAAGATTTAATTCAAACTAAAGATTCCAATTTCACTGGCGGTAAAGGGGATGAAGGAGGATGGGTGCCTAATATCACTAACGATACTGCTTTGGAAATACAAGCAAAAGCATGTGAAGAAGTTGGTGATGAGTTAGGTATCGAGATTAGGCCTTCTTTAGACATGGCAGCTTCTGAATTATGGAATGCTGATGAGCAGAAATATGTTTATGCTCAAGATGGTGTTAAAAGAGACACCGGAGATCAAATCGATTTCGTAAAAGATATCATTGATACATATAATATGTTTTATGTAGAAGACCCATTCGACGAATCTGATTTCGAAGGATTTTCTCAATTGACTTCCAAAGTGGGAGATAAATGTTTAATTTGTGGTGATGATTTGTTTGTAACTAATAAAGAGTTATTGGCAAAAGGAATTGAAATGAAAGCCGCAAATGCTATTATTATCAAACCTAACCAAATCGGTTCATTATCAGAAACTTATGCTACAGTTAAATTGGCAAAAGAAAATAATATTGTACCGGTTGTGTCACACAGGTCTGGTGAAACTACTGACGAAACTATAGCTCATTTGGCTGTTGGCTTTGCAGCTCCTATGATTAAAACTGGAGCTATCGGTGGTGAAAGAATAGCAAAATTAAACGAACTTATCCGTATTGAAGAAGAACTTTCAAATTCACAAATGGGCAAATTCTAATAATATTCAAGGGAGAGATAAAATGGCTAAAGTAACTATTGATTATGACAAATGTGATGGCGCTGACTGTGCAGAATGTTCTGATGTTTGCCCAATGGAAGTATTAGTTCTCGAAGGAGACAAAATCACAATTAACAATCCTGAAGATTGCAGCTATTGTGAAGTATGTATGGATGTATGTCCAAATGAATGTGTAAAAATTGAAGATGAAGATTAAATATAATAAAAAAGGTGATTATTAATGAATAATGAACTTTTAATTGATTTAGATAACTATTTAGCAGCAGGTTTACATATTGGAACCCAACAAAAAACAAGCGACATGGAAAAATATATATTCAGAGTAAGATCTGACGGTTTATACGTATTAGATATTCAAAAAACTGATGAAAGAATCAGACAAATCGCGAAACTCTTAGCAAAATACGATCCTGAAGATATTTTAGTAGTAGCTACCAGACAATACGGTCAAGCTCCTGTTAAAAAATTCGGTGAAATCACTGGTGCAAAAACTATTCCTGGAAGATTCATCCCTGGAACTTTAACCAACCCAAACTATGCTAAATTCATCGAACCAAAAATCATTGTAGTAACTGACCCAAGATCTGACGCTCAAGCAATTTTAGAATCCAAACAAAACGGTATTCCAGTAATTGCATTATGTGATACTGAAAACTTACTCAGTTTTGTTGATATTGCAGTACCTGTAAACAACAAAGGTAGAAAAGCTATTGCTTTAGTATACTGGTTACTTGCAAGACAAATCTTAAGAGAAAGAGGAGACATTCCTGAAGATGGAGACTTAGATATCGAAGCAACTGACTTTGAACTTAAATTTTAAATGAGTTAAATGTTAAGACAACCTGCTGTAGCTGGAGCATTTTATCCAGATAACCCTGAAATCCTTAAAAAAACTATTGAAGAATGTTTTTTAGATGATTTTGGCGTCGGTGACATACCAAAACTGAATGTTTTTGATGGTGTAGATTATCCGTTAAATATCATGGTTCCACATGCAGGTTATCAATATTCAGGTGCAATAGCTAGTCATAGCTATTGTAAATTAGTTCAAAATGGTTTTCCTGAAGTTTTTATTATATTAAGTCCTAATCATACAGGTTATGGTAGTGAAGTTTCTGTGTTCAATGAGGGGGAATGGATTACTCCTTTAGGATCAGTTAATGTGGACGATGAATTTGCAAATTCAATAATTTCCCATTCGGACATTGCAACCGCAGATTTTTCAGCACATTTATATGAACATAGCATAGAAGTTCAACTACCCTTTTTACAATATTTTTCTGAGGATTTTTCCATTGTTCCAATAACAATGGGTTCCCAATCCTTTTCTGCTTCAAGTGATTTGGCGAAGGCCATCTTTGAGGCGGGCAAGAAATTAAATAAATCTTATGCAGTAATTGCAAGTACTGATTTATCTCATTTTAACAATCAAGAAAAAGCCAATACTGTTGATGGATACGTTTTGGAAGATATTGAAGAAATGAATGAATTTAAACTTTTTGAAGAGGTCATTCAATACAATATTACCATGTGTGGTTACGGTCCGGTAATGACTACCATTTCCATTTCAAAGATGACTGATAAAAACGATTGTGAAATATTGGCATATGGAACCAGTGGGGATGTTACTGGGGACTTAACTTCTGTTGTAGGTTACGCTTCAGGTATTTTTAAATAAGGTGTATTTATGATAGCTAAAGCTTCTGCTCCGGCAAAGGCAATTTTATTTGGAGAACATTCAGTGGTTTATGGTGAACCTGCTATAGCGGGTGCTGTCAATAAAAGAGCGTACGTTACTGTTAAAGAATCTGAATGTGAAAAATCTATTTTTAGAGCCCCTAATATTAATTTTGAAGCTGAACTTCTTACCAGCGAAAAGAAATATATTTTAAGGAAAGGAAAACCAGGTATTATTCGATATATTTTAGAATCAGTTTATAGAGCTCACGATCACACTCCAATAGACATTACATTAACTTCTAATGTGCCTATTGGTTCTGGACTCGGGTCATCCGCAGCAGTAACTGTAGCAACACTTGCTGCATTATACAGATATCATAATATTCGTTTTAATAAAAAATCTTTAGCTCACGATGCCCATATGGTTGAACAGGCTGTTCAAGGGGTAGCCAGTCCATTGGATACATTGGTTTCCACATATGGTGGTCTGGTTTACTTATCAAGAAATAAGAAAGTTGAGCGTTTTAATGTTAATTTCAATGTTCCTTTTGTCGTAGGTTTTACTACCAAACATGGAAATACTGGAAAAATGGTCAAGGATGTTAAAAATCTAAAGGATAGAAACCCAAAAATTATCAATCCAGTCATTACTGCAATGGGAAATTTAACAAATTATGCAAAACAGGCTATCTTAAAAAGAGATTTCAATACTGTGGGAGAGCTAATGAACATCAATCATGGATTTTTAGATGTAATTGGTGTTAACACTTTAGAATTGTCTCGTATGGTGTATAATGCAAGAGAAGCAGGTGCCATAGGCTCTAAAACTACTGGTGCTGGTGGTGGTGGTAGTATAATTGCACTTTGTCCTGGAAAAGTTGAAGAAGTTGCAAATGCTATTGCCCGTGATGATAATATTTTAAAAATCCATTTCACAAGAAAAGGCGTTTCTTCAAGAGTTTACAAGTGATTTTTATGATAATTTTAAAGATTGGTGGAAGTATACTTACCAATAAGGATTCAACTAAAAGTGAAGTTGATGATGTTAGTTTAAAAAGGATAGCGTCAGAAATTAAAGCTTCACTTGACCTGTCCGACAAAGAATTGATTATTGTTCATGGTGCAGGATCTTTTGGTCATCCACCTGCAAAAAAATATAAGATTGGCGAGGCATTTGATAAGAGTGAATATCCTCAAAAAAGAATAGGATTTTGTGAAGTTCAAAATGCCGTTAAAAAGCTAAACATGCTTATTTGTGAAGCGTTCATTGAAGAAGGATTGCCTGTTGTTGCTATTCCTGCTTCAAGTTTTATGAGTGCATCAAATAAGAGGATTACTGATGGAAATCTTGAATATTTCACCAAATATTTGCAGAAAGGTTTCATTCCGGTAATATATGGTGATGTTGTTTTAGACAGTCAGCTTGAAATTTGTGTAATTTCAGGAGATCAATTAATTCAATACTTGGCTAAAAACTTAAATCCTGACATGGTTGTTTTGGGAACTGATGTGGATGGAGTTTATAATAAAAATCCTAAAACACATGAAGATGCAATATTTTTTGAAAAATTCTCTTCACTTGAAGATTTGGAAACCTTGGAAGGAACCACTAATGTGGATGTTACTGGTGGAATGGTTGGGAAAATTAAAGAACTTTTATACTTAGCAGATTTAGGAATTGAATCTAAAATAATAAATGCTGAAGTTAATGACAATATTTTCAAAGTATTAGAAAACAGAGATGTTAAAGGAACTGTAATTTCAAGGGGAAATTAAGAATATGATTTCAGATAGAAAATTAGAGCATTTATTAATTTGTGAAAATTATGATGTGGAGTTTAAAAATAAAACTACAGGCTTTGAAGACATTGAATTAGTTCACAATGTTTTGCCGGAAGTGGATAAAAATGAAATTGATTTATCAACTTCTGTTTTCGGTAAAAAATTAGACTCTCCTTTATTTATCACTGCTATTACTGGCGGACATCCTGCTGCAAAAACTATTAATAAACAATTAGCTATTGCAGCTGAAAATAATAATATTGCTTTAGGAGTAGGTTCTCAAAGAGCTGCATGTGAACATCCTGAACTGGAGGATACTTACACTGTTGTTCGTGAAAATGCTCCAAATTGTTTACTTGTTGGTAATATTGGTGCACCACAATTAAATTTGGCTGAAAAGGCTGTTGAAATATTAGATGCGGATATTTTAGCTATTCATCTAAATCCTCTTCAGGAATCAATACAGCCGGAAGGTGATTTAGATGCAAGAGGATATCTTGATTTAATTAGTCAAATAACCAAGACTGTTGATATTCCAGTACTTGCAAAAGAGACAGGATGCGGAATATCTCAGGAATCAGCTAAAAAGTTAGTTGACGCAGGTGTAGATTATATTGATATTGAAGGTGCTGGAGGAACCAGTTGGGCGGCCGTTGAAACATATCGTTCTGAAGATAAATATTTGGGTGAAATATTTTGGGATTGGGGAATTCCAACTGCAGTAAGTACTGTTGAGGTAACCAACGCCGTTGATGTTCCAGTTATTTCATCCGGTGGAATCAGGACTGGTCTTGAAGCTGCCAAAGCAATTGTTCTTGGAGCAGATGCAGTTGGAATGGCATTGCCATTTTTAAAAAATTCTTCATCTCAAGAGCAACTGAACAAGTTTATAAACAGATTTAATGATTCACTTAGAATTGCAATGTTTTTAGTTGGAGCCAGTAATATTGAAGAGTTAAAACAATCCAATCTTGTTATACGTGGAAAAACAAGAGAGTGGCTCAATGAACGAGGAATTAACACTAAGAATTATTCAAGGAGATAAAACATGAGCGTAGAAGTAATCGCCATAGGTGGATACCAGGAAGTCGGGAAAAACATGACTGCTGTTAGAATTGGCGAAGATGTAATAATCTTTGATATGGGAATCCATCTTGACAGAATTAGCATGCATGAAGATACTGACATCGACAGAATGCATAGCTTAGATTTAATTGAAAGAGGAGTTATTCCTGACGATACATTAATGAAAGATGTTGACGGTAAGGTAAAAGGAATAGTATTCTCTCACGGTCACTTGGACCATATAGGTGCAGTAGCTAAATTAGCTCACAGATATGATGCACCGTTAATAGGAACACCGTATACCTCTGCTTTAATTGAAAAGCAAATTAAAGGTGAACGTAAATTTAAAGTGACAAATCCAATTAAACCATTGAATCCTGGAAATAAAATGAAATTGTCTAAAGACATTACCTTGGAATTTGTTCAATCAACACACAGTATTCCACAGGCAGTATTTCCGGTATTGCACACTCCTGAAGGAGTTATTGTATATGCATTGGATTTCAAATTTGACAATCATCAGAAAGTATCACCGCCTCCTGATTATAAAAGACTTAAGGAAATCGGAAGGAAAGGTGTACTTGCATTAATAGTAGAGACAACAAATGCTAAAAATTACAATGAAGTTAAAACACATTCCGAAAGAATAGCAAGAAACATATTAGAGGATGTAATGAGAGGACCTCTTCAAGAAAAAACCGGAATGATTGTTACAACATTTTCATCACACGTTGAACGTGTACAGGCAATCGCAGACATTGCCAAAAAAAGTCACAGGGAAATATTTTTCCTTGGAAGATCCATGGAGAGATTCTGCGGAATTGCACAAAAATTAGGAATCTTAAAATTACCAAAAAATGCCAGTATTTACGGTTCTCCAAAAGCAGTAAACAAAGCTTTGATGAAAGCCGATGAAGACAGAGCAAATTATTTGCTTGTAACTACAGGTCACCAAGGTGAACCTGATGCATTGCTTCCAAGAATTGCAAACGGCAGAACCCCATTCAATATTAAAAAAGGAGATAATGTAATCATTTCAGCACCAATTATTCCAAATCCAACCAATGCTGCTAACAGGCATATTATGGAAAGAAGATTAAAATTAAAAGGTGCTAGAATTTATCCTAATGCTCACGTTTCCGGACACGCTGGAAGAGAAGACCACAGGGAATTCTTACGTATGGTAAAACCACAACATATTATTCCGGCACACGGAGACTTATCAATGCTTGCAGCTTATGCTGAACTTGCTGAAGAAGAAGGATATAGAATAGGTTATGATATTCATATTTTAAGAAATGCTCAAGCACAAGTTTTTAAAAGTTAAGAGGGATTTAAATGAGTGATGTAAAAGAAGTACTTGGAAATTATTCAGGTGATATTACAAAAACAATTGAAGAAGAATTGGCAACAATTACTCCAGATAATCTTGCAGAATCATCAGTTTATCTTACAAGAGCTGGAGGAAAAATGCTTAGACCTGCTTTAACATTAATTACTGCTGAAGCTGTTGGCGGAGCTCGTAAAAATGCATTAAAATCAGGAGCGGCTATTGAATTGATTCATACATTTTCTCTTATCCATGATGATATTATGGATCAGGATGATATGAGGAGAGGAATGCCTTCCGTCCATAAGGTATGGGGTGATGATGTAGCTATTCTTGCAGGAGACACATTGTTTTCAAAAGCTTTTGAAATTATCATTGGTTCTGAAGGAACCAGTTCAGAACAAAACAACAAGACTTTAGCTACCGTTGCTGATGCATGTGTCAAAATCTGTGAAGGCCAAGCGTTGGACATGGGATTTGAAGAAAGATTCGATGTCACTGAAGATGAATACATGGAAATGATTTTCAAAAAAACAGGTGCGCTTATTGCTGCTGCAACTAAAGCTGGAGCTATCATGGGAGGAGCATCTGATGAAGTCATTGATGCAATGTATGAATATGGTCGTTTGATAGGTCTTGCTTTCCAAATTCAGGATGATTATCTTGACCTTGCTTCTGATGAAGAAACTTTAGGTAAACCAATCGGTTCAGACATTGGAAAAGGAAAGATGACCATTATTGCAATCAAAGGTTTGGAAACTGTCGAAGATGGCAGATTGCTTGAAATCTTGAAATCTGAAAATAATTCTCAAGATGAGATAGATGAAGCAATTGAAATTTTAACAAATTGTGGGGCTATTGAATATGCTCGCAATTTGGCATTAGAATCTGTCAACCAAGCTAAAGAAGTACTCGAAATATTAGATGATTCTTCATCTAAACAGATACTTGTTGACATTGCAGATTTTGTACTTGAGAGAAGTGCATAATTTTTCTCTCATTTTTTATTTTTAAAATATTAGTAATACTTTTTAATAAATTTTTATGTTTTCAAGTAGTAATAATTTTAAAAAAAGTATTACATTTTTTTTACTATTTGTTTTCGTATATTTATTTTTTATTTTTTTCTTAAATTTAATTATTTTCATGAAATATTGGATTATATAATTATTTATTAATTTTAAATAAAGGATTATAATTTTTTTTGAATTTATTGGAGTTTCTGAATATTTTATTTTTTTTGACGGTTATTATTTTTTTACTATACTATGTTGTCCTTTTGTTATATTATCTATAGCAGATTTTTTAGTCTTATTTTATTTTAAATTTTATTAAAAATTTTTATTTTGAAATTTAAAAGGGAATTTCAAAAGTAATACTTTAATAACATTTATATGTTTATTACTAGTACTTTAGTATTAGATTATTTAATTAATTTTCTTAATTAGATAATTTTTATTAATAAAATGGTTCGGGGAGTAATATGGAAATTTATATGAATAAAATCGGAATTATTAAACAAGATATTAATCCAAAAAATTCCACTTTGAATTTGGATATTGATTGGTCTGTAGAGTATAGAAATACTGATCAAGATGAAATAAATTTTGATATTATTTTGAAATCATGTGAAAATTTCAACTTCAGTTTTAAAATTGAAGGAATTTTGAAATTAGATTTATTTGAATATTTCATTCAAGAGGAAATTTCCCAAATACTTTTTGATAAAGCATGTAATGTGTTAATGGACATGATTTCTATAACCAGACAATCAAGTCATGATTTGTCAAATTCTGATTTACCATATATAGGCAGTGAAAACATTTCTAATACTCTTTATAACTAATTTTGGTGATGTATTATGTTAGAGATTAAGCACACATTATGCCCTTCATGCAGCGTAGGTTGTGGTATCAATGTTGTTTTGGATGATGGAGAAATTGTAGGAACCTTTCCTTATAAAAGACATCCAGTAAATGCTGGAAAAAATTGTTTAAATGGAAGAAATTCCATTAATTGTTACAAAAACAAATTTGAAAATGTTGAAGTTAATGCTTTAATCAGTGATGTTTTAAAAGAATTGCAATCTGTTGATTCTTTTAATGTCACAGTAATTTGTTCAGGTAACAATAGTGTTGAAGAAATTGATGCTATTAAGGAATTTGCGGAATCTAATGATTTTAACATTGGTTTTTATGCAGACAATTTAATTAATGTTGATGAAGTTGCTTCATACGATGACATTGAAAACGCAGAAAAGATTTTTGTGATTGGCGATTTATTATATGAAAATCCTTTAATAGGAAGAAGAATTGTTCACGCAAAACAAAATGGGGCTAAGATTTTTGCATATTGTAAGTCTGAAACTTCAGTAATATGTAACCTTGCTGATGAATGTTTCAATAATTCTGTAGATGAATTTTTAGATGTTAATAATGCAAATATTGATGAATCTTCAGTATTGATATTTAATCAAATTGATTCTGCTGAAAATTTAGATAAAATTAAAGCATTAAATTGTAAATTATTACCGGTATTCAGCAAGTCAAATTCTAAAGGAGCTTTAAATGTTTTAGAATCAAAATCTAAAGATGAAATGCTTGAATTATTTGACAATACTAAATTACTGTTAGTATTTGATGATGATGTTGTTGAAGAATTTGATTATGATTTTTCAAAAATTTCAAAGATAATTAGTTTCGCTCCATGTGAAAATGAAACAACAAAAATTTCAGATATTGTTGTTCCAATTAAAACATGGCTTGAAAAAGATGGATCATTTGTAAATGCAATGGGCAGTATTCAAACTTTCAACACTATTGTGGAATCTGATGTTTTAAGTGAAATTGAGATAATTGAAAAATTGAAAGGTTAAAAAGAGGGATAATATGAGTTATATTTTAGCAAAATCTCAAAATGATGATATACTTAAAGCAGGAGAATGTGGTGGGGCTGTAACAAGTATTTTTAAATATTTACTTGATGAAGGCATTGTAGATGGAGTTTTAGCTTTATCTCCATTTGATGATGTGTATGATGCTATGCCTACTTTCATCACTGATTCAGAAGAATTACTAAATACTGCAGGTTCATATCACTGTGCTCCAACAATGGTTGGTGACTTAATTCAAAAATATTTATATGATAAAAAGGTAGCAGTTTCAGTAAAACCATGTGATATGAGAGCTGTAGAAGAACTTATTACAAGACACAAAATCAATAGAGACAATATTTATTTAATTGGTTTAAACTGTGGAGGAACTGTTTCACCTGTAAGTGGTAGAAAAATGATTGATTTGTTCTATGAAGCAGATCCGGATGATGTTGTAAGTGAAGAAATTGATAAAGGTCAATTTATCATTGAATTTGCAGATGGTTCTGAAGAAGCAGTTAAAATCCATGAACTTGAAGAAAAAGGATATGGACGTCGTAACAACTGTCAAAGATGTGATGTAAAAATCCCTAGAAAAGCAAATATTGCATGTGGAAACTGGGGTGCTGAAGACGGTTGGACATTCATTGAGATTAATGATGAAAAAGGTCAGGAATTAATTGATGGTGCTAAGAAAGCAGGAATTTTAGAAACCAAAAATCCATCTGATGCAGCAGTTGAAGGAAGAACTAAAGTTGAAAATATCATGATTAAAATGGCTAAAAAGAATCAAGATGCTATTTATCCAACCGTTAGTGAAATGGATGAATGGAGTCGTTGTATAAGCTGTTATGCATGTCGTGATGTTTGTCCAATTTGTTGGTGTTTTGAAAACTGTGAATTAAACAAACCTTACTTTAAAGATGAAACTAATGTTCCACCTAGTCCAATTGCATTCCAAGGAGTAAGATTATCTCACATGAGCTTTAGTTGTGTTGATTGTGGACAATGTGATGATGTATGTCCTATGGACATTCCTGTTTCATTAATTTTCGATAAATTGCAGAAAAAATACTGTGAAAGAACTGGTTATGTAGCTGGAGTTTCTGATGATATTAAACCTCCATTATATAGTCCAGAAAAAACTGAATTATGAGGTGGTTTGATGTCTGATGATTTAAAAATTGTAGGTTTATTATGTAACTGGTGTTGTTATGGTGGTGCTGATACTGCAGGGACTGCTCGTATGCAGTATTCACCAAATATTAGAATCATTCGTGTAATGTGCTCTGGAAGGATTAATCCTTCAATGATCTTCAAAGCGTTCCAAGAAGGAGCTGATGGAGTATTTGTAGGAGGTTGTCATATTGGTGATTGCCATTATGATGCTGGTAACTACAAATGGTCCAGAAGATCCAAAATTGTTGAAGATATACTTGAAGAATTTGGTATTGAAAAAGAAAGATTCCGTCATGAATGGATTTCAGCATCTGAAGGTGAAAAATTCCAAAGAACTATGGAGGAATTTCATAAAACTTTATCAAAACTTGGTCCTTTAGAGTTAAAATAATCAAATTAGCCAGCCATAGGATTGTAAATAGTTAAATTTTTAACTATTTACTTCTCTTCCTAAGTTATCTTTCTAAGATTAGTAGTTTGTTACTAATGTTAGAAAGATAGTTGAATAGAGAATATTTGATTATTTTTCAGATTAATTATGTCTATGTTGATAATCATCATTAGCCAGTAACTATTATTGTTAGCTTTACCAATTTTAGTTATTAATTTTTCTCCATCGATATAGGATAATTAATTCAAAAACGAAGAGAGATTTATATGAAAATTCATGTAGGTTTCTTTCACTGTCTACAATAGCTATTGAAGTTAATCTCCTTTAATCTTTAATAGCTATAACTCTATTTAATTAAATTATTAATTTATTAATCAATTTTATATTTAATTCATTTATCATTTTTATTTTTTTTAATTTTTGAAAAAATAAACTATAAAAAGTGATACTATGGTAGTAAAAATAGCAATAATTAAAAGTGGTAATATTGGTACTTCACCAGTAATTGACCTATTGTTAGACGAAAGAGCAGACAGACCAAATATCGATGTAAGAACCTTTGGATCTGGAGCAAAAATGAACCCAGAACAAGTAGAAGACGTTGTTCCTAAA
>JAFUIW010000137.1 GCA_017473945.1 Methanobrevibacter sp.
TTCTAACCTACTCCACAAAATAAGGTTGATTTCAACCATTTAATAATTATGTTATTTTAGATATATGATATTTTTGATTAAAATTGTAGGAATGACTCCTCTTGGGTAAATGCTAAACCCTTTCCTTTGCATTCAACGGCATATTGCATTTTTAAAAATAATCTATTTTAAAATCATGATGATTAGTTTGATTATTTCTATAATTAAGCTAGCACTGAACTTAATATCTATTTTCATGCTAAAATCATCTTATTTGTTGATGCTTTATATTCAAGAGGCCAAAACCTATAAAAATTATATTAAATTTGATATTATATAAAATAAATAGTTTATAATGCTTTAAAATTGATTTAATTCTGCAATATTTCTTTTTAATTACAATATTGATTTTAAATTTGAAATTGTCCATTTTTCAAAAAATACTTAATTAAAAAAATTAATATATATTAACAGTAAAAATTTTTGGAGAAAAATAATGATATATTCAACTGAAATTCAAAATATGTGTCCAGTTCGCAAAGGCGCAAACCATGGACCCGCTCCAATACCTGAAGAAGGTAAATGGGTAAAAGCAAAAGAAATATCAGATATTTCCGGTTTTACTCATGGAATAGGCTGGTGTGCACCGCAACAGGGATGCTGCAAATTAACATTGAATGTTAAAGACGGAATCATTGAAGAAGCATTGGTGGAAACTATCGGATGCTCAGGTATGACCCACTCAGCTGCAATGGCAGGTGAAATACTTGTCGGCAAAACCATTCTTGAAGCTTTAAACACTGATCTTGTCTGTGATGCAATCAACACAGCAATGCGTGAACTGTTCCTGCAAATCGTTTATGGAAGAACCCAATCTGCATTTTCAGAAGGAGGACTTCAAATCGGTGCAGGTTTTGAAGATTTAGGAAAAGGACACAGAAGCCAAGTTGGAACAATATTTTCAACCAAAGAAAAAGGTCCAAGATATTTGGAATTAACTGAAGGTTACATTACTGAAATCGGGCTTGATGAAGATGATGAAATCATAGGATACAAATACCTCAATGTAGGTGTTATGCTGGATGCAATCAAAGATGGCATTGACCCAATGGATGCAATTGAAAAGGCAACAGGCCAATATGGCAGATTTGATGATGCAGCTAAAAAAATAGACCCTAGAAATGAGTGATATTATGAGTTTATTTGAAAGTTATGAAAGAAGAATCGATCAAATCATTCCTGTTTTAGAAAAATATGACATTAAAGACCTTGAAGAGGCAAAACAGATTTGTCTTGACAAAGGTTTTGACCCTTATGAAATCGTAAAAGGCGTTCAACCGATTTGTTTTGAAAACGCATGCTGGGCATACACTCTTGGTGCGGCAATAGCTGTAAAACAGGGATGCGAAAAGGCATCAGATGCTGCAAAGGCAATAGGTGAAGGCCTTCAGGCATTCTGCATTCCTGGAAGTGTGGCTGATGACAGAAAAGTAGGTCTTGGTCACGGTAACCTTGCATCAATGCTTTTAAGTGATGAAAGTGAATGCTTCGCATTTCTTGCAGGTCATGAAAGTTTCGCAGCAGCAGAAGGAGCAATAGGAATTGCAAACTCAGCTAATGAAGTAAGGGAAAAACCGTTAAGAGTAATATTGAATGGTCTTGGAAAAGACGCTGCACTGATTATTTCAAGAATCAACGGATTTACCTATGTTCAAACTGAATTTGACTACTTCACAGGAGAAGTCAAAGTAGTGCGTGAAAAAGCATACTCTGACGGTGAAAGGGCAAAAGTAAGATGTTACGGTGCCGATGATGTACGTGAAGGTGTAGCAATCATGCACCTTGAAGGAGTTGACGTATCAATTACAGGTAACTCAACCAACCCTACACGTTTCCAACATCCTGTAGCAGGAACCTACAAGAAAGAATGCATAGAGCAAGGCAAAAAATACTTCTCAGTTGCTTCAGGTGGAGGAACCGGAAGAACCTTGCACCCTGACAACATGGCAGCAGGACCTGCATCATATGGTATGACAGATACCATGGGAAGAATGCACTCCGATGCACAGTTTGCAGGATCATCATCCGTACCTGCCCATGTGGAAATGATGGGATTAATCGGTATGGGAAACAACCCGATGGTCGGTGCATCAGTGGCTGTTGCAGTCGCTGTTGAAAAAGCAATGAAAAAATAAGGGGTTTAACCCTTTTTTACTATTTTTTTTATGATACTATGTCTACAATGTGGGGATTAGCTGTTCGAGGAATTTGTGAATTCAACGATAAGGTTTTACTTTTAAAAATCAGGTCTCGTTCTGCCCATGATGCTGGAAAATGGGAAATTCCTGGAGGCAAGGTGAAAAAATGCGAATTTTTTGACAATGCGCTTAAAAGGGAATACCTGGAAGAAACAGGCCTTGAAATTGATGTTGATTCACTTTACAATGTAGTTAGAAACGATTACACTGCATGCAAGACTGCTGAAGAGGTTAAATCAATCCAATTGATAATGAAAGTAACATGTGAAAGTGATGAAGTTACCATCAGTGAAGAGCATGATGAATACGGTTGGTTTAGCTGGGATGAAGTAAATCAAATGATTGAAAATGAATTATTGACAGTGCCTGCTGTTAATGCTTTTAAAAAAAGTAAATAGTAAAAAACTATTTACTTAAATCCATTTAATGATTTTTGAGGGCCATCGTCAAGAGATTTTGGATTTTCAGAAGTATTTTTACTTATCAATTTTCTTCCAATCCTATTTTCAAGTTTTTTTCGATAGTCACCAGCAAACTCACCGCCCTCATGTGCAATGGATTTGCTTTCTTCAAAACCCTGTGGATTTTCAGTTTTGCTAATTTCTGTGGTAGTTCCTTCAGCCAACATGTTTAAAATTAGCTCCATATTAGTCATATTATCTCTTAAACTTTCTTTTTTAAGACCCTTGAAATCTTTGTACTGGCGTGTGGTCATACCGGACCATGCTTCTGAAATTTCATCAGTCAATATTACATATTCTGTAGGATTTTTAACTCCTGACCTATGCCACTCAGCAGTCAAATCCTTTCGAGTTTCAATAGTTCTCATTCTCTGAGTAATCCACTCTTCACTATAGCCCTTTTTTCTATATGTTTCAATTGCTCTATTAATGGCAATTTCAGGGTCAGCTATTTCATTAATGCGTTCATTACCACATTCAGCTAACCATAATTTCAAAGGTTCTACTTTTGGTGAAGGTATTGATTGAATGAGCCTTAATAATTCAGTGGTATTTGCCACATCGGTTTTGCGCATTTTACCGTCTTTAGCAGGCATTTTCAAAGTGTGACAATTTGTCACGGTTTCATTGCCTTCTTCATTCAATCTTTGTTTTAACTTTCTCCAATAGGCATTTGGATTTTTGCTTTCTGTTAGGATTCCTATTACATCAATAATGGAATAGTAGTAATCTTCTATTTCAGAATCCCATTTTGCTCGTATTCCCTGCTCTTGGAATAATTTAATAGTTATTTCTTCTACCATAATTTTTCTCCTATGTATTTTTAAGTGTAAATTCAATTACACACTAATTAAACATAGGATACTATTAGATATCTGATATTTCCGAGAGCATTTGATGAGTAAAAAAAGTTCAGTCAAGATTTAAAATCTTGGCTGCATTGTCATATAAAATCATGGATCTTTCTTCATCTGTTAATTCGATTTTGTTGAAGTATTCCATTTCGCTTTCGGATTCCCACATGGGATAGTCGGTTCCCCACAACACTTTATCTGCTCCATATGCATGAATCAATCTTAATGCGGTTTCAGGTGATAAGTCATACAAGCTGGAGCTTAAATCCACATATAGGTTAGGGGTGCCTGCTAACTTTTCGGTTGCTTCCTCCCACACGCTCCAACCTGCAAAATGAGCTCCTATGAAAGTAATTTCTGGAAACTTGTCTAAAAATGGTTTAATCTGTTCTGGATTGGAATAGTTGTATCTGTAGTCTCCGCAGTGAACGAGCATAGGTACATTACCCTCTCTCACTACTTCACCAATCTTGAATGCGCGCTCATCATTCATTGCAAACTGCTGGAAATCAGGATGTAATTTAACTCCTTTCAAACCCAATTCAATCAGATAGTCAAAGTCACCTTGAATGTCGGCACTGTCAGGGTGAAGTGTTCCAAATCCTGTGAAAATGTCAGGATGCGCATTGACGGCATCGGCAATGAATTCGTTGATAGACTTTACCTGCTTTGGAGTTGTTGCAACGGAATGTACCAGATAGTGTGTTACGCCAACCTTATTTCCGTCTCTTATGAGGTCATCCAATTTGCCGTTGAGTGACATGTCCAAGTCATAGAAGTCTCTAATTCCAATTACTGCTTTATCTGCTATTTTTTCAGGATAAATATGACAATGTGCATTTACGATTTTTTGCATAAAATTAAACCACCATTCAATAATCTATGTAAATATTTGATTTTAATGTATAAAATATTTAATTGAAAATAAACAAATAATAACTCATGCGTGTACAAAGATGTCCCAAATGTAACAAGATTTTAAATCCTCAGGAACCTGTTTGCAGCAACTGCGGGTTTAAGGTAAAAAATCATGATATTGGTAGAATTAATACCATATATCATTCAAGCAATGTGGCAACATTAATCTATTTGGCAATACTTTTCATTGGTGCTTTGATATATGGCTTTGTCAATTGGATTTTGGCAATAGTTGTCGTTGTTGTGCTGTTTGCAATAGTATTATATTTAAAATTTAAAAAATAGTGTGATGAAATCAGTATAGACTTTCACCACTGTATTCATTTTCTTCAGTATAGATTCTGATTAACCTGTCAACCAAATCATCGTACATTAATCTGTGGCCTACGGCTCCTCCTTGAGGAGTTTTGACATTGTTGAGTGTTTTGTTGGAAAATTCGCCACTGTTGTTGATGATGTACCACATGCCGTGTGGAGTGTAGATGAACAGTTCTCCTTCACCATTTTCATTTCCATTTTTAAAGCTGTCCTGAGGGTCATATATTTTTGTTGAGTGAACGGCAAGTCTTGAGAGATCCTGTTCAGGTCGGGTCCCTGTTCTTTCAAAAAGCATTTTCAGCCATTCATAGGACTGGTCAATGAGATTTGCCTTTTTAATGGGGTCTTTAAACGCTTCTTTTACTTTGTTCTGTCTTTTTTCCAGGGTGTTAGTAATTCCCAATATCTCTTCGACTTTGGCAACATCCTTTTCAAGGCATCTCCATCCTTCAGGCCTTCCAGTCACCTGAACGTTTCCTTCCACGAAATCCATTCTTTTGAATTTTCTAAAGTATGGCTTGACCTTTTCAAACTCTTCATCCGGAATTTTTTGGTTCAATCCATATAGGTATCCGTATTCGTTAGCGTCATAGCATTTTGTTTCCATTTTCAATTCATTTTCTGCCATGTATATCAATTTGTTTTCATGGTATAAAAATTGTTGATTATTAGTAAGTTATTTTTATTTAAAGTCACAATATATTAATATGGTAAAAGTAAGTATTATGGGGTCAACTGGAGTAATAGGCAAAAACGTTGCATTTACACTTGCACGTGCGGATACAGTTGATGAAATCGTATTCTTTGCGAGACCTCAAAGTGTTGAAAAGGCGAGAGGAGAAACATTCGACATGTATGATGCACTTGCTGCAGAGGATATTGATTGTAAACTAACACCAACTTCTGATTTTGAAGATTTGAAAAATTCTGCAATTGTACTTATTACTGCAGGTATCCCAAGAGAGGAAGGAATGAACAGAAGGGATTTGGCCATTCCTAATGCAAAAATAGTGGATAATTATGCAAAAGAGATAGCTATTCACGCCCCCGACTCAA
>JAFUIW010000138.1 GCA_017473945.1 Methanobrevibacter sp.
AAGTTTAAATAATAATGAAGCATAAATATTCATTTAAATGAAGTATACTAGTTAAAAACAAACTTATTTTAAAAATAAAGAAAAATAAACACCATATAAAGACAATAAATTAATAATATATTAATAATAACTAAAATAAGATAAATTAGAAAAAATTAGGTTGACGGCATTGAATAAAATATATAAAAAATATAATTGAAAAAATGTAAAACTTTTTTTACAATCTTGTA
Source organism: Methanobrevibacter sp. (assembly GCA_017473945.1). Lineage (GTDB taxonomy): Archaea > Methanobacteriota > Methanobacteria > Methanobacteriales > Methanobacteriaceae > Methanocatella. The sequence continues at coordinate 231 of JAFUIW010000138.1, forward strand.
ATTAATCGTAAACAATTCCATGCACAAATTGTACAATTTATAACATATGTATAAATAACATCAAAAATAGAAATTAATATGTTTAAACATTGAAAATAAGGAAAACACTTATTCAATAAATTGGGAGTGAGACACCATGAAAACAGAAAACGACAACCCAAAAACCATTTTAATAGTTGAAGATGAATCCATTACCGCGTTAAGCCTAAAATATGATTTAGAGGATTTAGGTTATAAAGTAATAGATACAGTTGACACTGGTGATGACGCAATAGATAGAGCTGTGGAATTTCGTCCGGATTTAACTATTATGGATATCAATCTGAAAGGAGAGATAAACGGTATCCAAGCGGCCAAAAAAATCTTAGCGCTTGATTTGGCTGTGATATATTTGACTGCAAACTCTGACGACATCACATTCAATGAGACAATGTCAACATCTCCAGGATCATCATTTATTCTAAAACCATACAACATCAACTCACTTTCAAAAAATATCGCCCTGGCGATTAACAGACAGTCCGTCGAATCTGAAAAGGTTAATGAAGCCAGAGGAATAACCAAAGATAAAAACCAATCGGAAGTTGGCACCCTAGAGTTGGAAAGCGGTGAAAATAACTTAATCGAATCCGAAGATAAAAGAGTGGATTATCAAAATTATTTAGAGTACAGTGATTTGCAGCAAAAGGCTAAAGAGGAATATAATCTGTCAAACAATGCAATAAACCATTACAAATCAAAAGATCCCAACTCAAAGGATAAAATACTTGTCGTTGAAGATGAAGGAATTACCGCATTAAACCTGAAATATGATTTGGAGGAATTAGGTTACGAAGTTCCCGAACCCGTCGACAACGGAGCTGAAGCTATTGAAAAAGCTGAAGAAATCTACCCAGACCTTGTTTTGATGGACATCAATTTAAAAGGAAACATTGACGGCATAGAAGCATCTAAAGAAATCAGTGAAATGGGAATTCCAATAGTATTTTTAACTGCAAATACCGATGATGCCACTTCATTTGAAGCCTTGAAAACCGCACCTTACGGTTACATATCAAAACCATACACAGTCAGAGATCTGGAACTGACAGTGGCAATGGTTCTTAGAAAACACGAAGAAGACATCAAAACAATCATTAAAACTGAAAATAAAGTTTCCGAAAAAAACAAAGAGCTCATTATCGAAAAAACTGACGTTGCAATCATTGTAGGAATAAGCGCAATTTTAATCATTGAAAGCCTTGTTATGCGAAATGTCACCTGGCTTCAGTGGGTTCTGTTAATTCCTTCAGCAATAATGGTGTTCCTGGCAATAGTAAGCCTTAAAAAGCAGGACCCCGTTACAGAATGGGACGTTCCCCCATTTGTGACACTGATTGTTCCTGCACATAACGAAGAGCACACCATCGCAGAAACAGTAACCAGTCTGGCATCCATGGATTACTACTATGAGGGCGAGGTTAATTTTGAGCTTATTGTATGTAACGACGGTTCTGAAGACAGAACAGGAGAAGTTTTGGCCGGCTTAAAAGAAAAATTTCCTCATTTAAAAATCATTACTAGAGTTCCTCCACGTTCAGGTAAGGGTAAAGGGTTTGTATTGAATGACGCTCTTGAAATTTCCAAAGGAGAAGTTGTTGCTGTTTTTGATGCCGATGCAAGAGTTGACCCCGACTTTCTGAAAATCATTATCCCCTACCTAAACGATCCGGAAGTTCAGGGAGTTCAGTCACGTATCAAAATGTACAACAAGGATGAAAACTGGCTTACATATATGCAACACGTTGAATTGGCCGGTTTCGGAAATATTGTTCGTGCAAAAGATATCCTGGGAAAAGCAGGATTTTTAGGAGGAAACGGACAGCTTGTAAAAAGAGAAGCCATTTACGGCGGAGGAGGCTGGGACGGATTTGCAATTACTGAAGATTTGAATTTAAGTGTAAAACTGATGATTGAAGGATATGCTATCCGTTACTGTGGTGAAACATGGGTTTATCAGGAAGCAGTACCGACATGGAGACAGCTATTCCGTCAAAGGGCCCGTTGGGCAATCGGTAACTTTGAAACATTGTTCATCTATGGAATTAAAATTATCCGCTCACCAATGCCAGTCTTTAGGATGTTCGGTGTTCTGGAACATGTGGCATTCTACGGACTTAACATGCTCGTATTCTTTGGATTCATTGTCTTTGCAGTCAATCTTATCGGATGGTTCCTGCTGGACCATGCAACAATAATAAGAATGGATGCTCCTTTGATTATTGGAATTATTTCAGCATTCGGGTTCTTCCCTGGCGCAGTTATTACATTAACCCGTGACAGAGTAGGATTTTTTAAACTCGTTTACGGCGTTGTTGGATACTGGCTTTACTGTTTCCATTTGATTCCGCTGTTTTTCATCACAGCATATCAAATGCTAACCAGAAAGGAAAGAACATGGGCTAAAACCGTGCACACCGGTGACGATGAAGTTGATGAAATCACTGATGAAAATATCCCTGTGGGTGAAATTGAGGAATAATTTAAGGTGAAATATTATGATAGCAAGAGAAAAAATAGCATATTTTATACTGATAATCATATTGCTTACACTTGTGATTAATTTAGGCTCCATCAACAGTTTTTTAAGCTTTCAGACTGACAAAACCCTTGAATTTGATGATTCAATTTATGTAGTGCCCGACCATTGGAATACCACAGACGAATTGAACATGTCCGGAAAAAATGGGAATGCAATGACCAACGGTTATGTCATTTTTGATGCATGGGATGACTGGCCTGAAGATTATATGGGACCCCAATCAAAAGAAAGGTTGAAATCCATGGAAGATGGAGGATATAAAACCATAAAAAGTGAGGTCATAAAGTTAGGCGGCAAGAATGTTACAAGGGAATACTATTCCAATCCTTCAAGAGACACAAATACAACATTTGACCATATGGGGGCTGTGTATATTTTTACAAAACAGGACAGGAATTACTGTATTGAAGTACATTACTTTACAACAAATGACTATAACAATGAAAGTTACCTCAAAGAGATTGATGATCGTGTAGAGGACATGATGGCGAATATGGAAAATACCAAATATAACTGGTACTTCTCCACATTAAACAGAATATTGAACAACGAGAGCATAGAATTCAACATTTAAGGGTGATTGGATGGAAAGCAATTTAAATCCTGATGAAAAAAGAAAAGTATTGCAGGAGTACAACCACAGGTTAAATAATGATTTGCAGGTGTTAATGGCATTCATTAAATTGCAAAAAAGATTTGGGATTGCCAATGATGAAATTATCAATTTTTCATATGTTTCAATCGCATCAATATCCTCAATACAAAATTTGATGTATAAAACGGAGCATGCTGAAAACCTAATCAGCGCAGAGGGATTCTTTAGAGAGTTTATTAAGGTCCTTGAGGATTATTACATAAAATCAAATACACTATTTTCCTTTGAAATTGAAAACGATTTTCATTTGAATCCTAAAAAAATGTTTCATCTGATGCTTATTTCCAATGAAATGGTCAATTTATCTTTAAATCATCCAAAAGATATAGCTGAAAAGAAAATAAGCTTCAATCTTAAAAAGATTGGTGAAGAATGTTTGCTGATTTATTGCGATAACGGATTGGGAATAAATGAAAAAATATCCGAATCCGATATGAAAAAGGTCATATTTGAACAGTTAATAAAGCAAATGGATGGAACCTTGGAAGAGTCAGGTGAAGATTCCGCAGTTTCAATCAAATTTGATTTAAATTAGTCATTTAAATTTAATTTGAAATTTACAATGAGTATTTATTTAATAGTTATTTTAAATTTTTTACTTACTGATTTGAAGTTGGAATTGCCACTGAATTTGTAAATTGCTGTGTATTTGCCTTTTTTAGTTAACTTGATTTTAAATGTTGCAACACCTTTTGAATTTGTTTTAACCTTATATGTCTTTTTGTTCACTTTTAAATAGACTGTAACTTTACTTATAGCCTTATTTTTGTTAGTTTTAAGAGTTGCAGTTACTTTTTTTGTTTTTGCTTTAACTTTAAATGTTTTAGATGAAACTGCAAGCTTAGGGGTTGCCTTGTTAACAACAACTTTAACAGCCTTTGTTGATGAAGTATAAACACCAGTGCCTGCAAAGCTAATGATTGCAGAGTATTTTTTGGCCGGCAGACTTACAGAAAGTTTAATCTGACCGTTTTTATCGCTTACCCCATTATAGGATTTGCCGTTCAATTTAATGAGGACATCCTGTTCTGCCAAAACATTGCCATTAATGTCTTTAAGAGTGACAAGCAAGTTTTTGGCAACATTATAAGTAGTGCTTATAGTAGGAGCAGTTATTTGAGTTGTTATCTTATTAACAGTAATACTTGTGCTGTTGAATGACGAAAATAAACCTTCATCCCCCATAAATGACATTTCCAAAGAATAGTTGCCGGAAATCAGATCAATTGGCAGAGAGGCATGTCCTTCATCGTCACTGACAACAGTATGATTCAATCCGTTTAAGCTAATTAAAATGTCCCTTCCATTTAATGGATTGCCCTTGATGTCTTTTAAGATTACTGTTAACCTTTCTCCGAATGTATAGATAGCATTTGCATCCATAAGGCCCATGACAGTCTTATCGCACACATTGACTGTGAATGTGCCTGAATACATTTCACCTCCTTGTTTTCCAGAGTCGTATTTTATTGAAATCCTATGAAATCCTGCTGATAAATCAGATATTGCCATTGAAAATTGCCCATTTTTCACATCATAAGAATCAGATACTTTTTCATCGACTGAAACATGCACAAAAGACTGCTGAACTTCAGAATCGTTGAGTGAGATAATTACATCTGATCCAGTTTCAATTTCATCCGGAATGTCAACCCTGACGTTTTTTGAGTTTTCAATCACATGAACATCCTCAATTAAATAATACAGTCCTCCTGAATAGTCAAATTCAAAATAAAGTTTATTGAATCCTATATTATTCAATGACAAAACAAGCAATGAACTTCCATTGACTATTGCACTTGAAGCCATTAATTCGCCTTTTTTGTTTGAATCATAAGCATATACGCTTAAATTTCCATTGACCCATTTTTGTGTGTGCATTTCGATTGTGAATTTTTCACCGACACTAACATAGCCAGGAGTTGAAAGTGTTGTCAATGAGAGGTTTTCCATCAATTCGTCCTCATCATAGCCAATAATCTTATTGTCCCTTCTAATCTGGAGTCCTGCCCAAACAAACGCTTCTTTAAAACCTTTTTTGATTGCATCATCCATGGATTTTTTTATCAAATCCCAATATTTGTCTGCATCTTCCGGATACTGGACAAAGCCTCCGAAATAATGCAAACAGTCATTTGCAAATCCCAATTGCTGACCAATTTCATATGATTCATTATGATGAGGACTTTCAAAAATGACCCAATCATAATCCTCAATTTGAAGTATATCAAGTTTATCAGGAGAATAAGCATCTTTTATGTAATTTACGTCACTTATCATTTGAGGAACCCTGTCAGAGCTTATAACACTTGGTGTGAACAATAATGCAAAATACAATCCGTTGGAGTATTTATCTCCCTTAACGACTTCACGAAGGGCATCGCTATACTGGCACAACTGTTTATTGAGCCATTTCATGGCATCCACATCATATTCGCTTTCCCATACATCGCAATATACCGGCAATTCGCTGTCGTGCTCCAGCAAATATTTCGCTTTGGTTGAATCATCATAAAAGCATGGTGCAGGAGATGACCAATCGTTTTCACTCCACCACCACCAGGTTTCACCCATTTGCAGAATAGGTTGAAAACCGTTGTCTGCAACGATATCCAAGCAGGATTCACTTACCTTTTGCATGTATAAAATAACATCATCATTGCAGGGACTGTAGAAGAATGTTGCCGGACTCCATCCGGACATTGCGAAGTTGCCCTCTGAATCCATCTGTCTCCAGCTTTGAGGACATTGCAAATTCTCCATGGAAACACTGATTACAAGATTATTTACCCCATTATTTTTCAATTCACGTGCATAGCAATCAAGCCAGGCACTGAAAGCTACATTTAATGGCACATTTTTGTCCAGCACCATCTTTTCGGTTCTGTTATGGTTGAATCCCAAATCATCAATAACATCACCAGCCACTCCAGACTTTTCATAGAAAAATGAAGCTCCAATATAAAAATCAACCCATTCAGCATAGCCCAGTTTCCTCATTTCTTTAGAAATTCTAAACGGATTGAGGTTGTACATGTCATCATACCCTTCACATAGCCTGTATTGATGAGGCGCCAATGCTGGGTTTTCATTATGTATTTCCCCGTTGATGACATTGATATTGGATATTTTACAGTAGAAATCTGCATTGTCCATGATCCTATATTGGCTGTTGTTTTGAACAAAGTTAACCGGCAGCAGCTCAAACATTACTGATTCCAGGTTGGAAACGTCCAATCTAGTTTCATTGCTAACAACAACTGATTTGCCGTTTTTGTCGACATATGAGTTTCCAGGCAATAGTTTCAAGTTATTAAAGTCCAGTGCCACGTGATTGTTTTTAATGAACCTGTTCATTGTAAGAAAATAGGTGTCTCCGTCATTTGTTGTAATTATTATATTGATTGCGTTATTTGAAAAATCCATACATCCTGCCATTTCATAGTCAAATTCTAGCACTACATTTGAGTAGTCACATCGGTTACCGTAGCTGATATATGGATGTTGGATTGGGTCTTCAGAATTCCAGTACACTCCCACAAGGTCGTTTTCGGTACGGAAAGTTCCAGATACTGTGAAATCTCTAAGACTTTCACTTGTGATTGCTGCACTTGATTCAATATTATTGTTTAGGGTCCAACAGTCCCCACGGAAGAGATAATACTTGTTATCATATGAGATTTCATTGTTGTTTTCGGCTGAGGTTGTCAAATTTTCATCACCAAAACCCATTGAATTGTCTGCGGTTTCTGTTGAGTTGATATTTTCTGATTCACTTACAAAATCAGAAGATAAATCGCTATCTGTTTCCTGTGAATCAATTTGAGTGAGATTATCCGATGCACTTGCAGCACTTATAGTTAAAATAAAAAGCAAAACAGCAAAAATCAAATATTTAATCTTCAAGATAACAACCTCTTTTGTATAATTAATATTATTTATTTGGACTTAATAGATATTAATTTATCTAAAAGTTTCCTGAAATCATGAATATATTTGCTGATTTTCATATCAAATAGACAAAAAGGTTGAAATATGATAATCAAAAAAGCTTAAAACAGTTAAAATTTTAAAAATAAGTTAAATTAAAAAAAGAAATGAAAAAAAGTAATCTATTTGATTACTTTACTTTTGATGATTTCTACTCTTTTGAGAGGGTAGATTTTTTTAGCTTTGTGGTAAATTTCAGAAGCTAATTTACCGTTAACGCAAACTTTTACTAAATCATCGAATGATCTTTCAGCTGCTGCTTCAATGAGTAAATCTTCAATTGTTTTTCTCATGAATCTTTGTTGGGAAGATTTTGCTCTTCTTACAGTAACAGCTAAAACTTGGAGTTTTAATTTGCGGTCATCTTTAGTTTTAACAATTGCGGAAGCGTCGATTCTGGAAGTTCCTCTTCTAATCATGCTTCTTACATAGTCAGTAGTTGTTTTGTGTCCGGTGAATTTGGTGTTTGCCACATCACCTGCGACATTGTCAATTTCAAACCTGAGTTTGATGTATTGTTTTGAGAAATCTCCGGATAATTCTCTCATAGTAACTTCTACGCCTCTACCAATGAGAAGTTCTGGATCTCTTGCTGGAGTTTCTCCAATTTCTTTATCTTCAAAGTTTACTGGTGTTTTAATAGTATACCAGGATTTTTCTTTCCATGTATCACGTACTCTACGTCTTGATTTTGCTTTTGCCATTATATCAACCGTTTAATTTTAATAATTTATTATATATAGTAATTTAGCGTTTCGCCATTTAATTTTAAAATAGTCTTAAAACAAGTAGTTTATTAAATACTACACAAAATAAACTGTAAAAATGATTTTAAATAAGTATAGATTTACAATCGTTTATTTGACTATTGTGAGTTCTACTCACTTGATTTAAAGAAATATTTGTAATTAAGTTTTATTTTTTTAAAACCCGCCCATAAAGGTTATATTTAGTTATTTTATTCATGATATATAAAAGTTATTGAAAATTGCAAAATTAACTGAAAATTTTAAAAATAAAAAAATAATAAAATTTCTACCAAAAATCATGAAATCTGAAAAACAAAATCTAAAAGCTTAAAATTAAAAATAAAGCAATTAAAATTGATTTTTAAAAAAGTTACAATAGACTCAAAATATTTTACAGTATAATGAAAACATTAAAATGAAGATGAAAAATTTAAAAAAAATAAACATTAATTTTTAAACATCATCAACAAAAACAATTGACGAATACTTTTCATACAGCTTGCGAAGTTTAGGATCATCGGTTTTAATGCAGTCCTTGCTTGAGTTCTTGTTTGCCAGTGAAAGCATTGTATTTGTATTGATAAATCCCCTTTCTTCAATCAGCTTGAGAAGTCTCCTGCCGTAGGTTAAATCAGGATTTAAAATACGGTCATGCATAATCTTTAAAGTTTCATATTCATCAATATAGAAAACATCACACATTCCATACATTTCATTGATTATCTCAGCAGCCCAGCTTTGAAGGGTCACTTCCTCACCATCCCTTAAAAGTCTCAGGCCATCATCATATGCACTTTCAGCAGTCAGTTCTTCATTGATGAAAGCTTCTTTTTGCCAGTCAGGATAATCTGACTCCTTTTTAACGAGCATGTAAATTAAAAACAGCTGCAGGAATTTCATGTCCCTTTTAATGAGGCCGCATTTGTAAAATGGGTTGATGTCCAATGTCCTGATTTCTATATATTGAATTCCATCTTCGGAAAGTGAGTTCAAATAATCTGCAGGATTTTTAGGCTTCAATCTTACTTGAGTATACAGTTCCTTGGCTTCGGACAAGTCTCCTGAATCGATGAATGACTGGATATCGCGAGTGAATTCATCCACATTAACATATGACGGATACAGCTTTTTCAAATTCTTATACCCACAGGATGCATTTCTAAAAGAAACGCCTTTAGTAGAGTAATATGAACCGTAAACATCACGGGAATCCATCAAATCCAAACATTGAGATGTAAAAGAAGAATGAGCACCAACAGAACAACCTGTCAAATAGATAATCATCCAGCAGTATCTCAAATAGTTCCTGGATATTTTAAGATAAACTTCATCCTTGAATCTTCTGAAGCTCAAATCAGAATCTGCAATCTTATGCAATTTTTTCAATACATCATCTGAAAACGAGAAATTGAAATGAATGCCTGATATCATCTGCTTTTTAAGGCCATATTTGCGTGCCAGCGCTTCACGATATTCCTGAGAGCTTATACCCTCATCGGAATATTTTGCAATTGGTATCTTATCATCTGAAGGTAAAATACATGGCAGTGACTGAAACCAGAGGTATTCATCGTTTGGAAGGGAAGTATTTACAAGGTCTGCCAGAATGGCAAAAACGTCAAATGCCTCATCGATTGTTTCAAATGTGGGAGTAATCATTTCAACCTGGCTTTCCGAAAAATCAGTAGTTACCATCGGATTTTTTAGTTTATCTCCAAAAATTTCAGGATGAGCAGATAAAGCCAGCTTCCCGTTTTTGTGAACGCGCAAGCTTTCCCATTCAAGTCCAAATGACCCAGTTAGTATTTCTTCCTTAGATAAATTAGATAAACACAACAGATCCATGTTTTCATCCCGTTAATGTATTGCTATTAGTTATTGTGAATTTAGATATTGTTGCTTTAGTTCTGGAGGTATCATTTCCATTATTGCTTTTTCATGCTCTTTGGTGAAAATGAATTCCTTTCCATGGTTTTTTCCTTTAAAAACCACATTACCGTCAACAATTCCATATACCGTGTTGATTTCTATTTCCCTCCAGTTTTCATCGTCGTTTACTGGTGATGATGCAATGACTAACTCATCATCATTTTTTAAAGTGTAAAGACAATCTTTCATGTTTGAATGGACATAAGTCAATTCACCGTCGTAAATCATTATGTTTAGCTTGTTTCCATCAGCCAATTGAGACAATAACTCATTTATCAGATTAAAACGCTCTTCTGCAGAAGATAAAGCATTGTCATTTTCAAATTCATTGATTTTATCAATTATATAAAGCAGTATCCTTTCGGAATCCGTGTTTCCCTTTTGGATTTTTCTGTATTTTTCACCCTGAGGAAACTCGAAAATTGTTCCGTTATGCATCAGCATCCATCTGCGATTGCCGTCATCCTTTTGAATGAACGGATGACAGTTGATTGGAGTGACTTCACCGACAGTGGCCAGTCTGATGTGGGCAAATATTGTCGTTCCAACAATCGGGCGGGACAATATGCTTGCCAGAAGTTCACTGTCTGATGCTTTTAGTGGCTCCTTTTTTATAAAGGAATCCTCTCCACACATGTTGGCCAATCCCCAACCGTGAGGATGATTCTCTGAATGGCTGTAAAAACCTTCCAGAAGAGAATTTATTTGTTTTGGAGTCTTTGCGCTAAAACAAAAGATTTCACACATATTTATCATCACATACAATATCGAAATAACACTGTATAACTATTGTTATATAGTTCATACTATAATAAATTTTCTAAGAGTTCATAAAATTGACATGGTCAATGTACCTTTCAAGGACCTCATCGATTGGACCTTCATCCATTACAAGTTTGATTCCTGCATTATCTGCCTTAATTTTGGATTTAAATCCATACTGAACTGCAATCAAAACATCACAGTCTTCACACATTTTAATTACCTTACCGCCCTGATGTTTTGCATCTTCTGCAATTTCAACATCACGACGCTCTACAAAATTCAATTCATCACCGTAATCATATACAAATACGGATTTTCCCCGTCCAAGGTGCAAATCCACATTTTCACCGTCGGAAGATACAACAGCCAAACGCATTCTAATCCCTTACCTTCTTAATTATTTTTGCCACATTCTGTCCAAATAGTCTAATTGTTTCAATTCCCTCTTCGTCTTCAAGAGCAGTTCCTTCCGCACCTGCAATCACCATGTTCCAGTATGTGCTTCCGGCAACTATCATGTTGTTGATTGCAAAAAACATCATCATTTCCTGAAGTGTCAATGTTACGCCGCCACGTCTTGCAACAGCGATTGGGCCTCCAACCATCCAGTCAAGGAATCTGTCCCCACCTCTGGATACCTTGCCGATTCTTTGAAAGGCAGCCATGATATCTCCCCTTGCAGTTCCAAAGTATACCGGAGCGGCAGGTATGAACCCGTCAGCCTGGCGTATCTTTTCAATTATTTCATCCAAACCATCATTTAAAACGCAATTTCCTGTTTCTGTGCACTTCAGGCATGCAATGCAGGACTGAATCTTCATTCCCTTAAGTGAAATGATTTCGGCTTCAACGCCTTCATTTTCTATTTCCTTCGCACATTCCTCAAGAACCATTTTGGTATTTGAGTTTGCCCTTGGGCTTGCATTTAATAGAATAACCTTGCTCATATTATCACACTTACACTTCTGCACCATCTAATGCATGATGGCATGTGCAATCTGATGAATCGTCAACTTTCTTAATGAAATTGTAAATGATTTCAAGTAGCTCAACTTCTTTTTTGGCCACCATTTCAAAGACCTCATCGATTGTGAGTTCCTGTTCGGATATTCCTGAGGCATAATTGGAAACTATGCATATTGAATTGTAGCAGATTTCCCTTTCCCTGGCCAGCGTGACTTCAGGAAGTCCAGTCATACCGACAAGGTCTCCCCCAAGCATCCTGAACATCTTGATTTCAGCAGGAGTTTCGAATCTTGGCCCTTCTGTGCACACATATGTTCCTCCAAGAATCACATCACCGCATTCGGCCAGCACATCCCTTAGGCTTGGACAATAAGCTTCAGTGACGTCAATATGGACCACCTTATCTTCAAAGAATGTTTTTGCCCTATTTTGTGAGAAATCTAAAAAGTCATCTGGGATAACAAATGAACCTGGAGGCATGTTTTCATTCATGGATCCTACTGAATTGGTTGCTATAATCTTGTCAACGCCTACTGCCTTTAAGGCATCTATATTTGCCCTGAAATTTATTTTATGCGGAGGAATTGAATGGCCTGAGGCATGGCGAGGTATGAAAGCCACTTTCTTTGAGAATATATCCAGAATTGAAACTTCCACTTCACCATAGTCTGTTTTGACTGTTTGAGTCTCACAGCCATCTGCCTTTTGAGTGATTTCATATACTCCGCTGCCGCCGATTATTCCTATCATATTAACTACCCTTTACAGACTGCAATCGGTTTAACTTTAGCTACAAGTTTGGCAATACCTGTGCTGTCTGATACACGAACTACACTGTCCACATCCTTATATGCACCAGGCGCTTCCTCTTCGATAACATGTTTGCTGGTAGCCTTGATTTTAATTCCTCTTGACTCCAGATCGGAAGTGATTTCATCAGCGTCATAGTCCTTTTTGGCTTTTGACCTGGACAATACCCTTCCTGCACCGTGTGCTGTGGAACCGAATGTCTCTTCCATTGCCTTTTGGGTTCCGCACAATACGTATGAAGCGGTTCCCATTGTACCTGGAATCAGTACAGGTTGTCCGACAGCTCTGTATTTTTCAGGAACTTCCTCTCTTCCCGGACCGAATGCACGAGTTGCTCCTTTTCTGTGAACCAGAAGATCCTCTTCACGGTTGTAGACCTTATGGGTTTCCATCTTGACGATATTGTGAGCCACATCATAGACAATGTCCATTTCCATGTCTTTTGCGGATTTTCCAAGAACATCCTCAAAGGTTTCACGAATCCAATGTGTCATCATTTGCCTGTTTGCCCATGCATAGTTAGCAGCAGCTGCCATTGCCTGAATATAGTCCTGCGCTTCTTTGGAGTCCAGCGGTGCGCATGCAAGCTGCCTGTCATTGAGCTGTATTCTGTATTTCTTGTACGCCTTATCCATTACCCTCAGGTAATCGGAACATACCTGATGTCCGCAGCCTCTTGAACCTGAATGAATCATGACGACGACCATTCCCTTTTCAAGACCGTATACTTCAGCCACTTCCTCATCAAAAATTTCATCTACGACCTGAATTTCCAAAAAGTGGTTTCCGGAACCCAGTGAGCCCAGTTGAGGTATTCCTCTTTTTTTGGCCTTGTCGGAAACGATGCTTGAATCTGCATCAACCATCCTTCCGTTTTCCTCAAGGACTTCAAGGTCTTCTTTCCAGCCGTATCCGTTTTCAACAGCCCATTCCGCACCGTAATCAAGAACCTTGTCAATTTCGCCTTCTTCAAGTCTTATTTTACCTTTGCTTCCAACGCCTGAAGGGATGTTTTTGAAAAGCTTTTCTGTAAGCTCATCGACGTGTCCTTCAATGTCATCCAATGTCAAGTTGGATTTGATGAGTCTGACACCGCAGTTGATGTCGAATCCGACACCACCCGGTGATACAATACCGTTTCTCATGCTGAATGCAGCCACACCACCAATTGGAAAACCGTATCCGAAGTGGATGTCCGGAAGTCCGATGGAATATCTTTGAACGCCCGGAAGGCATGCGACATTGACTATTTGCTCGATAGCGCCTTCCTCAAGCTCGTCAAAATATTCATCGGCGATGTAAAATCTACCAGAGGCCCTCATTTTTTTATCATAGGACCCTGGAATTTCATAAACGTTATCCCTAACTTTTTTGATTTCATCTTTAATTGTCATAAGCATCACAAAATTTATTATGTTTTAATATCTGTTAGTGATGGTTAAATAAGGTTTGCCAAACTGAATGAAAAATTGCATTGACATCAATTTAAAATTAAAAAAATAGTAGAATCAAAATAAAAGATGTGGAGTTTGAAGTTATTTTCTGAATAATGTGGAAATTCCTGCAATGAGTAAAAACAGTGCGCTTAAAATGTTGATGTGAGCTGATCCGACAATCACAAACATGGTTGCAATTATAAATCCTACACCTGCAGCTTCCTCTTTGGTTCTGACATAATAACTGGAAATGATTCCCAAAATAGATGCAATGATTGCAACTACGCCCAAAAATGGAGTGTGGACATTTCCAAGGTTTTCTATAAATATTAAAAAAGAACCTGAGAATATTCCAATGATGGAACCAATCAGTCCCATAACCATTTCAAAATTCCTTGATACAGTTCTAGTCCTTTTCATATATAATAATATGTCCCTGAAGATATATAAAATTTACAAATCGACAATTGCCCTGAGTTTAACGCAGTCAGTTTTTTCAACCGCCATCTTATGGAATGTTATTGCCTTTATTTCGGTTTTTCTCTCATGCTTGTCCCAGTTGATTTCCTCACCTTTGATTGTTGCTTTCAGATGGAGGTTTTCATCAATTTCAACATGAAATTCGCTGAAAAGCATGAAATCCACTTCATGATGAAAGAGAAGCTCTTCAAGATAATCGTAAAGGAGCGCAACTTCGTCTTCTGATGAAATATCGAATGATATTTCTTTTTCAGCTTCAACATCACAAGTGTCTGTTATTATGTTAAACATTGCGATACTTGCATTTTCAAACGCTTCATTCAGGTCTTTTCCATATGCATTAAATCCAATGTCGGCAGTTGCTTCAAAATACTCATACTTTTTCATGATTTTTCCTCGAAAATAATACTCATCAAATGCTCTCTCGCTCTTTGTTTATATATGGATTTTGAACAATTAAAATATAGTGATTACAATGATGAGAAATAATGACACCACATTACAAGCAGACTTAAGAAAAAAAAGTTCAATAGTAGATGAAATTAATTATTACAGCATAGACATTCAATCTTGCATGGTAGTGCTTGTGGTTATAGCAGCATTACTTTTATCTGTTATTTCTGTTGTTGCAGCTCAAAATCCGTTTATTATCTAAGGATTTAATTGAATTTATACAATACCAAACCCTTAGTTGCACATTAGATAAGCCTATCATGCAATATCTAATGTTAACAGAAACTAATTTCCCACAGGAAAAACTAGAGGATATAATCATTAGGATTAAAACGCAATATAATTTGGCGAGAATTTCCTCTGGTGCCTTTTCCTGTAAATTTTGTATCTACCAATCTGACAAATTCCAATTTATCCAGTATTCTGTTAAATGAAGCATAACTGGAACCTGTTTTTTCTTTATATTCATCTCCCAATGCCTTTGCAATGCAAACATCTTCACTGTCAACGATCATTTTCAAAACTTCTCTTTCTGCTTCGTTCAATGACTTTATTGTTTCGGAGATGTTGACTGACACCAGTGATTCTATAGCCTTGTCAAAGTGTTCCTGAGTGATTTGACGGCTCGCTGATGCCTCTGCGATATTTCCGCAGGATTTTAGAAGGTTGATTCCCACCCTCAAGTCACCGTTTTCCAGGGTATACATTGAAATCTGCTCAAGAATATCATCCGGAAGCACATTCGGGAAGAAACCTGCATTTGCACGGTCCCTCAGAATGTCTTCGATTTCTGAGTAGGTATATAATGGGAATGTGATTTCCTGAGGAATGAATACGGTGTTTACGTTCTTGTCAAAGGCATACTTGAATTCAAGGTCTGAGAGAATTGCAAAAATAGATGTTTTAACACCAGGATATTCCTCATATGCCCTCAATATATCATAAACAACTTTGTTAGCATGATTGGTTTGGAACAGATAATTTATATCGTCAAATGCTATGACCAGGGACTTGTTATTGTTTTGAAGATCTTTCATTATTTGTGCATATATTCTGGAGAAAGGAACACCTGTTTCAGGAGGCAAGTGTCCGAATATCTTTTTGAATATCTGTGAAAATATTCCGAAACGTGTTGTATGAATTTGACAGTTGATATAGACACATACCACCTTTTCAGTGGTTTTTTCAACAAGTTCAAACACTTTCCTGATAGCTGTTGTCTTGCCTGTTGCAGGTGAACCCAATACAATTGCGTTTGACGGTTGCCCTCCACGGATTGCAGGCCTTATTGCCATTGCCATCGCTTCCATTTGTGTGTCTCTGAAATTATAGTTTGGAGGCATGAAATCCGGATCAAAAGCATTTATGTTTTGAAAAAGGCTTTCATCATACATTAAAATATCTTCAATTCCCATATTATCTAAATATATTTAAAATATTATAAAAGATTATTCTTTTAAATTGATTATTTCAACATTCTCGTTTTCGATTATCCAATTGGTGAACTTTTCGGCATAGACCAATTTTTTCTTTTTGAACTCATCAGCCTGGCCCAAAGCGTCTGGAAGGTTTGGTCTTGAGTATTTGGTTACGACATCCCCGAAATCCATTCCCGCAAGAGTTATTTCAGAGGCTCCAAGTGCCACTGCCAGAAATATTGCCCTGTCACCGTCGGTAAATCCTCCCAAGTTATAGAGATTGCCTATAGGCTGTGCCTGAGTGGTGCCTAAAACATTGTTGAAAAATGAAGTTAAGGATGCTATTCTGTCGATATTGTCTCCGTGAGCATGAATTACGACGTTTGCCCCGCGTATATTTGCAAGCAGTATGTCATCGATGTTTCCGTCAAGATCAGTTACTACAATGTCCGGAACGAGCTTTTCCTCAATCATTGCAGTTGTTGCTCCGTCAGCTGCAACCAATACATAATCCTTCAAGTCATAATCAACCTTGAGCATTTGAATGTGCTCTTTTATTGAAGGACCAGCTCCAAAGACAATGTATTTATCTGAAAACCCTACAATTTCACTTAAATCGTTTAAAGTCAGACATCCTTCTGTGGAGAGGATTTCATCCAACAGTTTTGCTGATTCCTCATCGTTTTCTCTTGAAAATCCAAAATCGTCAAGAATTTCTGCATAATATTTTTCCCAGAGACCAAATTCCATATTTAAACCTCACTACAATAATTTTAGGACTTAATTAATTAAATAATTTATGATTATATGAAAATATGAAAATTGATTTAAAGCTGTAAAATTGTAAACAAAGACCAATAATGCTTTTTTAGCTTAAAAAGCTTATATATGATTGAGGTACAATAGTTAATTACGTCGATGTAATTTGAAAAATGATTTCGCGAAGTCTCAAACAAAAAGAGATTAAAACATGAAAAAGAAAAAAATTTACCACATCAACGATAGGAGTATGAAATACCAGTCATTAATCCTATCAAGACACCAACATCAGTATTTAGGATTGCCCGGAACATTTGAAGCCCGATATCCTCAAGAGATTGTTTTTCCAAACATGGAAGCTGGAAGAGCTGACGAATTCTACTCAACAGTCGAAGGCTTGCTGATTGACCTTGAAGAAGAAAGCGGAGACATTACAGACAAAGTTTTAGAAAAAGTAGGCAAATATGTAATTTTTGGTGCTTTCATGTATTCAAAAAGACCTTATGCAGCTATAATCTGTCATAAAGATCCTAAAAAAGAATTTGAATACTTTAAACTGTCGCCGTCATTATTCCTCAAAGTGCACTACATCTACATACCCCAGGATGCACTTTGGATGAAATATGAAAACCTTATTAAGAAAATCGAACAAAAACAACAATTAACTGTTGAAGAAACATTGGACATTGCTTTTGTTGCGAAATTCATTTCAAAAGAATATGGGCAATTCATAACTGAATCATTAGCAAAATCATTCAGATATGCCAAACTTAATGAGGAAATACCAAAAAGAGACATCGGAGTTCTTTTGGGAGCTATGATTCTAAAACACTTTGATGATAACAAAAAAATAGATGAATTAATGGAGGTAATAGATATGAAACAAATAAATGAGGAAATCAGGATTATTACAAGGGAAGAATTTGCAGACGAATTTGAAAAGATTGAAAAAGAAAAAAGAGAAATGAAAAATGAAAATATTGAAATAAAAAATGAAAATATAAAGCTCAAAGAGGGAATTAAACAAGTGGCGGAAAAAAAGAATTTGGACCCCGAATCCAAAAAAATACTGAATTCATTAATTATTCCTTGAGATTAATTCCCCAAACAAATTAATTGACACTGTAAATATTATACATCGCACCACACCCTTAAAAAAAATATATTACGATGATAATATGTACACAGAAAGAGATATACTACGAATAATTGCAAAAGAAGAATATGCTGAAGAACTGGAAAAAATAGAAAAAGAAACTAAAAAACTAAAAAAAGAAACTAAAGAACTAAAAAAAGAAACTAAAGAACTAAAAAAAGAAACTAAAGAACTAAAAAAAGAAAATAAAGAACTAAAAAAAGAAAGAGAAAAAATCATATCAACACTTAAATTTGTAAGAAAACATCACAACTTACCTCCGGATGCTAAAAAGATAATTGATTCATTGTTAGCAGATTACAAACTCATTTATTGACGACATTGACCTCATGGCCTGTAAAATGAGCATAGATATTATTGATTTGCCTTAATGTAAACCCAACCATGAATGCGGAGATGATTGTACCTATATTGACCGCACCCAATATGTTTGTATACCACAGTCCGCACATTATCAATGATATTATCACCATTGAGGCATCAAAGCCTATCTTTATTGTAGAAAACCTCCAATTGGTTACGATTGCAACTGATTCGACACATCCTTCACCAGGAAGAGGTGCTATATTTGCAGGCATGTAAACGAATATTCCAAAAGCTATTAAAAAGATGCTGACGACCAAAAACACTACACACATCAGGACGGATCCGTCAAACGGAATGTATGACACAAGGTAAAGCGCCAAGTCAGTGAAGTATCCGAACAACACACAATTTATAAGCTGCAGGAGTCTTTTTCTGTGAAACTTTGACCTTAAAATCAAAAACTGAATCAGAATCAAAGCTGCATTGAAGACAAAAGTGGTTATTCCAATGTTTATATTGGTAATCAAAGCTAAAGAATAAGAAATAGAGCTTATGGGAGTTGTTCCAAGAGTTGATACGATTGAAAATGCCACACCTATTGACATTATGAACAGTCCCACAACAAACAAGCAAATCCTTTTAATCATATATTTAATAGAATAGTTCAAGATATAAAAAACTTTTTACATTTTTTTCATATCGACATGATTTCCTGTTAAATAAAGATTTAGCTTATGAATGTATTTTACGGTTGTTCCGATAAACAATGCTCCAAGAACTGTTCCAAGTCCCACACTCCCCAATTGACCTAAAAATCCATAGCTTAAAGCCAATGCGGTTAAAACTATTGTGATGTCCACATAGACTTTTGTTTTTGAAAAAGGATTGTGTGTTACGATTGCAATTGCCTGTGTGACCCCTTCCACGGAAAGAGGAATGAGATTTGTTGGAACATAGAAAAACAGCCCTAATGCAATGAAAAATATTGACAATACACTCATGAGAAGAGCAATCAGAAAACTGTCGGCAGGAGGTACAAAGTTCATGAGAGACACGGAAAAGCTTGTGAACACTCCAAATAGCACTCCCACAAATACCTGGAAGAAATGCTTTCTTTTAAAGTCACTTCTAAGAAGAATCCATTCAATCAAAACAAGAAACGCATGAAACAGGAATGTTGCAACTCCTATATTGATTAACCAAATCAAATCAATTGCATAGGGTATTGAACTGACCGGTGCTGAGCCCAATCCAGATTTTATCGAAAATGCAACCCCCAATGTTATCAGATACAGGCCAAAAACATAGTTGAAAACCCTTTTGAATGTTAACTCTTCTCCGTCAAATTGCATGTTAAATTATTTATCTTTAATTATATTTAAACAGTACCTACAATTTAATCTATGAATATGAACATTGTACTAATTTGTACTATGAATTGTTCCCACAATTGAATAAAATTATAAATTAAAAATATTTAATAAGTATAAAGGCAATAAATATGTATAGCTTGAAATTAAGCTAAGTTTTTATATATCTTGGAGGAATTTAATGAACGATATTTTATTAATGCTTCCCGGACCAACAACAGTACACCCAAGAGTACTCAATGCAATGTCAAAAGCTGTTGTTAACCACAGGGGCGCTAAATATGGTGAAATCTTAACTGAAACTACTGAATTGATGAGTAAAGTTTTCCAAACCCAAAATAATTCTTATTTATTAACCGGATCTGGAACTGCAGCAATGGAAGCAGGTATTGCCAACACTGTAGCTCCTGGAGAAAAAATGTTAAACGTTGTCGGCGGAAAATTCGGTGAACGTTTCATGAAAATAGCTAAAACCCATGGAATCGACACCACAGAATTGGCAGTCGAATGGGGAACCGCTGTAACCCCTGAAGCTATTGAAGAAGCACTAGAAGTTGACGAAGACATCAAAGCTGTAAGCGTAATCCACAACGAAACTTCCACCGGTGTAGCTGCACCTATTAAGGAAATCGGTAAAGTAATGAAAAACTATGACGCTTTATACATCGTGGACACCGTATCATCCCTTGCAGGGGACGAAGTTAACGTGGACAAATTCGGAATTGACGTATGTCTTACCGGATCTCAAAAATGTATCGCTGCACCACCGGGCATGGCAGCAATCACCTTAAGTGACGACGCATGGGCCGCTGTTGACAAAGTGGAAACAAATACATTCTACCTTGATTTAAAAGCAGCAAGAAAAAGCGGAGATAAACCAGTTCCTGAAACCCCATACACACCATCAGTAAGCTTGACTTATGCTATGAACGAAGCTTTAAAAATGGTTATGGAAGAAGGAATCGACAACAGGGTTGCACGTCACCACAAAGCTGCAAAAGCAAGTGTAGCAGCTGTTAAAGCATTAGGCTTAGAATTATTCGCTGATGAAGCTGTTTCATCCGCAACTGTAACTGCAGTCAAAATGCCTGAAGGAATCACAGATGCTGACTTCAGAGGAACCACCCGTGACAAATACGGTGTTGAATTGGCTGGCGGACAGGACCACCTGAAAGGAAACATCTTCAGAATCGGTCACATGGGAAATATTTCCTACAAGGAATTGACCCAAACCTTTGCTGCAATCGGTATGACCCTGAAAGGTTTAGGTGCAATTGATGATGCAGGCGCAGGTGTCGCATCCATCGCAGAATCATACTTATGATTCTGTTAATCTTTTCTTTTTTTTATGAAATTTTTTACACTTGAAATGAACCTTCTAATAAGTTATAAGTGAAAAGTTACACTTGAAATTCACCTCTCCAGATAAAATTGTAACTTATAAGTGATAATTTACACTTGAAATGCACCTCTCAAAGGTAAAATTTATAAGTTATAAGTGAAAAGTTACACTTGAAATGCATGTCTCGATTTCAATTGTATAAGTTATAAGTGAAAAGTTACACTTGAAATGTATGTCTTATAAGTAAAAAAAGTATTACTTTTAAAAAAATATTTTAACGATTAAAAACAAATATATTATAACACAAATAGGATGTGAAACTATGGCAGACAATATTAGAACAACTGTTGAAGAGCTACGCAAACTCATAAGTGTAGACAATGTAATCGGCACTCCAATCGAAACTGAAGACAAAGTCCTGATTCCAGTAATGAGAATGGGAGTAGGATTCGGAGTTGGTGAAAACATCATGGGTAAAGAAGGAAGCGATGCAGCAGGTGCAGGCGCTGGAGTTGAACCTATATCCATGGTAATGATTCCTAAAAAAGGAAACGATGCTGAAGGTGTTCGTGTACTTGACTTAAGCAAAGGAACAGAAACCAATAAGGCATTATCCGATTTAGGTCTGATAATCACTGATCTCGTTAAAGGTTACCTTGGAGGCCAAGGTGAAGAGTACTATGATGAATCAGAATACATCGAACCTGAATTCACCACAAAAGAAGATGAAGACATAACTGAATAGGAACATACTACATGTTAAACATCCTAGGGATGATTATTTTAATAATCATCTTATTTATCATTATTTTGCTCTACATAGGAGTTAAAATAACCCTGATATATGATAAAAAAGGCAGCGAGCTTAATGGATGTTTGAAAATACTTATTTTAAAAAAAATTAAGGTGTACTCTGTCAGCTACCCCTCTGAAGATGAAGATGATGGTGAGGATGAAACTGATGAAGACAGAGACCATAAAGACATATTCGAATTACTTAAACCTTGTTTTGAATACTTTAAGGAATTTGTGAAATCATTCATGAAATGCATCAAGATTACCCGACTTGAAAACCATCTCGTTTTTGGACTTGACTCATATGCAGATACTGCACAATACATCGGATACATCTGGAGCATTCTGATTGTCATAAACAATGCCAATGAAAAGGCACACTTTACAGCAGAGCCAAGTTTCAGCGGAAGTGTATTTGATGGTGATGGAAATAATGAACTTGACATCAACATATTGAAACTGATACCTCCTGCCATAAAACTGATTTCAAAAAAAGAAGTTCGCGAATTAATAAAAGGTGTTAAAAATGGATAAGTTTATAGAAGACCTCATTGAAGACCTTTTTGAAATTAAAATAGATAAGGAATATCATTTTAGAAAACTTTGCGGATTAACCTTTGCATTCAAGCAAGAAATAGCATACTTAAACAATAAAATTTCATCAGCAGACATGAGACCCGTCGGAATAATTTATGAAGAAAATGGGCAATATTACTTGGCCCCCCTATATGATGCAATTGAAATAGATGAAGTTGTTCGAGAATTTGTTCGGAAAAATTTGAAAAAATAGATATGCCTCCTGATACATACTATTTTTAAAGGAGGTTATGAAATGAAAATCAGCAAAATATTTACAGCAATACTGGTGTTAGTTGTGGTTTCATGTGTTGGAGTTGCAGTTGCAGCTGAGGCTTCAATTGAAGGTCACACCTTCACAATTCCCGACGGTTTCAATCTTTCGGACTCCTCAGATGACATGGTAATTTTACAACAGGAGGACAATCATGCAATAGTGATAATGATGAGCGATGAAGTGAGCAGTGTGGAAGATGCAAAAGAGAACCTTGAATCAAAAGGCTATACTTTCACCAGTTCTAAAACATGCAAAGCACACGGCAAGGATGTCATTCAGCAAAACTATGAAACACCCGACCTGACTATCATGGCATATGTCCTTGATGTAGGTAGTGAAAAATGTATAGTTACATACACAATTCCGTCAAGCGAAACTCCACCTGAAGGATGTGACAATCCTGCAACAGTCATTTTAAACACAATTGAATGATTTTAATATTCAATTCTTTTATTTTTTTGGAAGGGGAATATTTTCTCTTCTCACCACAACCTCAACAACCAAAGGTCCCTTAAGGTCACTTTCAAGAATATATTCCAGGTCACATAAATTATCAACACGAACCGCATCGATTGAATAGCTTGAGGAGAGCTTTACAAAGTCAGGATTTTGAAGCTTGATTTGATACGGCTCCATATCATAGAAATCTTCCTGCCATTGCCTTATGATGCCAAACTCTGAATTGTTCAGGATGAAAACAATAACATCCAGATTGTTTTGCCTCAATGTTGCAAGTTCCTGAAGGTTCATCTGAAAGTCACCGTCACCGTTTATGACAACTATTTTTTCACATGTTGCAAAACTTGCTCCTATTGCTGCGGGAAGACCATATCCCATCGGTGCAAGGCCGCCTGAGAATAGCAATTGTCCCGGCTTTTGTGATTTTTTAAGAAGTGTTGTCCAGGTTGTGTGTGAGCCCGCATCTGCGACTATTATTTTATCTGGAAATTTATTTAAGATTCTTTTGATTGCCGCCTGAGGTGCCAGATCATCATCAAGACCTTCGATTTCAATTGTGTTGTCAACTTTTAAAATTTCACCAAGCCAATCAACTTTCTTAAAGTCAATTTCAGAAAGGAAATCCTCAACATTTCCATGAATCGGACAGTCACCTACAAGCACGTCCTTATTGAGATTTACGTGGATGATGTTTTCTGGAATTTCAGGCAGTGTCCTTTCGCTTGCTTTTATGCCCAATGCAATTATGCAGTCTGCGTTTTCGAATGCATATTTTGCCCTTGGTGTTGCGCGTATTCCGACAAGACCCAAATTCAGGTCATTTTCTTCTGAGACAATTCCTTTAGCGTGAAATGTTGTTGTTACTGGGATTTGATATTTTT
Organism: Methanobrevibacter sp.; assembly: GCA_017473945.1. Lineage (GTDB taxonomy): Archaea > Methanobacteriota > Methanobacteria > Methanobacteriales > Methanobacteriaceae > Methanocatella. The sequence continues at coordinate 24,384 of JAFUIW010000138.1, forward strand.
CTGCAATCATTTCAATATTTTTTCTCTGCGAGATTGCACCTGCTCCGAGAATAAACAATGGTTTTTGAGAGGAATTGATCAGCTCCTGTGCTCTTGAGATGTTTGACATGTCATCCTCACACAGATAGCACAAATCAAAGTCATCAAAATCCTCCTGGAGAAGAACATCCTTTGAAAGATTGATGTGAATTGGTCCTTTAGGCATAGTCTTGAGCTCATAAATGGCTGCTCTTAAAACATACATTGCTTCAGTTCCGTTTAAAGGATTATATGATGCACGTGTTATGTTTTTGAATATTTCGACTTGAGGAAGTGTCTGGAAATGGTCAGTTCCCCTATATTGTAATTCATTGTCACCTGTCAAAACCAGTATAGGAACATTGTCCTTGTAAGCTGTTGCAAGCGCCATGGTAAAGTTAAGTGCACCTGGTGATGCTGTTGCAATGCACACTCCGATTTTTCCGCTTGAGCGTGTAAAACCGTCAGCGGCATGAGCGGCTGCCTGTTCGTGCCTTGTTAGAACATGTTCAATGTTTGAAGTGGAGAGTGCCTTGTAAAGTGGCATTATCTGCTCGCCAGGAATTCCAAAAACTGTATTTATACCTTCTTCCTCAAGGATTTGGACAATCTTGTCTGCAACGTTCACTCTTCTGCCTCCTGATATGAGCCATTGTATTCCCCTGAGCCTTCAACGGGGAAAACTACAGCCTGAGCTATCCTGTCTCCTGACTTGATTTTATAGTCATATTCTCCGTGGTTATATATCATGAACATCAGTGTTCCGTAAAATCCAGGGTCACCCACTGCAGTCTGAACAGAAATGAATGACCTCAAAAGGGTTGATCTTGGAAGATAAAGCATCGTATAACCTTTGGGGATGTTTATTTTCCTTTTGATGCTTGCAAGATAAGCTGTATGAGGCTTTAATGTAAATATTTCACCTTCCATTTCTTTTATTTCAGGCAATTGCTTTTCATTGTCTATAAGTGAGCCAGCTGACTCCTGAGTGTAAATTCTGTCAAGTTCCAAGTCTATTCCGGACGGCTGGACCAAATCTGCAAAATCCGGAAAAAGTTTAATAAGTTCCTTTTCACCGAGCATAATATCAAATCCCTATTAATAATTTATTTATACTATCTAGATAATAAATTTTAATTGGTGATAAAATGCCAGTAATAACAATTGCGGGAAACGATGGAATTTCATTAGACAAAAAACGAGAAATGGTTAAAAAAGTATCTGAAGTAGTAAGTGAAGCTTATGATTTGCCTATTGAAGCTATTACCGTATTGGTACAGCCTTATGCAAAGGAAGACATCGGTGTGGCTGGCGAACTTCTAAGCGAAAAGGAATAATTTTGAATTAAGGGAAATTCATGTGAATTTCCCAAAAGTTCAAACCAAAAAAGAACTTGGCATTAATAATGCCATGTAAATATTACTTGTTTGAACTATTTAATTTTTATTGCATCACTGAAAAACATATTTATATTCATTGCGCCCACATGAAATACTGTATCCCGAACATCTTACTTCAAATTCATTTTCAAAATCTTTAATTTGATGGCCTGACAACTCATCATAACACTTTAACGAAATATTCTCAGAATAGAAACCAATATTAACTGGAAACTTATGATAATTTAACCATTGATTAACATAAGATCTAAACTCCTTCAGTCTAGGCGGGAAACAACAATACAGGAATTTTTTTCCAAATTGGTTAACAGTTACTTCGTTTAAGGTCAAATTACAATTAAATTCATCATTGAACTCCTTTAAATTTACATCGGATATTTTTTGGAAAAGAATTATTGAAATTCCAATAACCCCAAAACTATAACTTACATCATAACCTTTAGATTCCAGCCATCTTCTAATTTCATTTTCAATTTTAACATATGGATTTTTCAAAATAACAACTCATAATCAATTTAATCAAGTATATAATATAAAGATTTTAGTATATAAATATTTACCCCATTAAAATGCTTAAAAATTGCTCTAAGTCTGTAAAATTGCTTTGAAAAAACGATACTATTTAAATTTTGCGATAAAACAATGCACTTTCATCATCAACTCAAACATATAAAAAAAAGAAATAATTTATTCAAAATTCAAATTAATTTTTTGTATTTCATATTTTAGGCAGATAGTACCACATTATTGTAAAAAAAGAATTAAAATAGAAAATTGATTTAATTAGAAAAAAATAATAAAAATAGGAAAATTGAATTCCTATTTTTTAACAGTTACAGACTTTTTGACAGTGCTTTTCAGATAGGTGGCAGAGTAGGTTATCTTTTTTCCCACCTTAAGTGATGAAGTCTTGAAGCTTGCCTTTGCAATTCCCTTTGAATTTGTCTTTACCTTTAATGTTTTGCCGTTGAACTTGAATTTAACAACCTTGTTTTTAAGTTTTTTAGCAAGTTTTGCAGTTAAAACAACCTTTTTGGCTGACTTTTTGACTTTAACAGAATTTAGGGAAAGTGAAGGAACCTTGACTGTTTTTGTTGATTTTGCAGTCTTGAATGTTGCAGTTACTGTGTGTTTTCCAGGATTGAGCTTTAATGTTGCAATTCCATTTTTATCTGTCTTTACCTTCTTGGTTTTCTTGTCAACCTTGAATGTGACATATGTGTTTTTTGCAAGCTTGCCGTTGATTGTGACTTTAGCCTTTACACCAGCAGTTGTGGTTTTTATGTTTGAAAGAGTAATTCTTGAAGCCAGTATGTCAACGCCAGTGTATACTTTAACGCTTGATCCGTCCTCACCGATGAAAGTTGCTTCAATATCATCATAGTAACCTTTCTTGAAGTTTTTAAGGGAGATTGCTGCCTTTCCGTTTTTAACATCAACTGTGTAGTTTTTGCCTTGGATGTTAAAGATAACCTTGCCCTTTGCTGTGGAAACTGTCTTGACGACTATTGACTTGTCTTCACCCTGATACATCTCGCCGGGAGTTGTGATTTCAGGAAATATCCAGAGGGTGTCGTCAACATCACTGACATTGAAATCTGAACCTGCGTATCTTGCAGACAAATTGTATTTGCCGGGAGCCAATGTGTTGATGTTGACTGATGCTTTACCGTCGGAAAGCTGTTGTGATGTGTAAAGGCTGCCGTTTATGTATACCTCCAGACTGCCCCGTGCAGACTTTGGAAGGGAGATATGGATGATATTAGTGTCTGAGAAAATGTCCGGATAGGTGATTGAATATCTTACTGTGAAATTCATGGATTCAGACCATGAGTAATATTTATCGTCGCCCTTAAAATCAAAGCTTACTGTGTGGTTTCCAGCATCCATCCAGGATACATCAATCTCAATCCATCCGGAGTTGTCTATATTGAAATTTGTTATTTTATTGCCGTCGATTCTGAGGTCTATCAAATCCTTGTTGAAGTCTGTCGGCACGGTTATTATAATCTGGTTGTCCTCGCCGTATACGAATGAGCCAAAATTCCATATGTCAACGTCATAGGTGACATTGACGGTTGCAGTTTTTGTTCTTGTGAAGTTTCCGGCAGTGTATGTGACATCGATTTTATGCTCGCCGCAGGTGATGTCATCAAACATTGAGTGGAGAAACTCACCGTACTTGTCAAGATTTTCCCTGTGAACCTCTTTACCGTCCACATAAACTGTAACAACGCCATCTTTATGCTCTATGGTCTTTGCGGTTATGCAGTCATCGTGGTCCAGCAGGATTTCTGAAGGAATATCAATCTTCATGTCCACAACTGTGAAATTGAATGATTTTGTGAATTTTCGGTAGTAACTGTCACCGAAGTATATTATTGTGACGTTGTGGCTTCCAAGGCCAAGTGAGTTGAAGTGAGAGGCATTTACGAAATTGAACTGATGGGAGGTCATGTTGAATGCGAACTCCCCGTCAATGAACACTTCAAGTTCCCCGTCTGCTGATTCAGGCATGACGAGTGAAACATATCCCATAGGATCATCCTTTAGGATTTCTGATGGAAATGCAGGAATGACATAGTCCGGAGTTGTTTTCATAACCTTCAAAGTATGGTTTGAGTTGACAATACTACTGTTGAATAGGATGTTGATGTAGTATGTAGTGTGGTCTGTAATCCTGTTTGGAACTATTGTCGGAATTGCCTTATCCGGAATTGTTATCGGAATGCTGACAGATTCAGAGACGTTTTCATTGTAAAATTCAACATCGTTTATTGTTGCTTTAAGGTTTCCTGAGACGTTTTCAGGAATTTCAACACTGATTGAACCCAAATCTTCCTTATATACCGTATCGTTGAATGATACCTTGATGTCATCTGCAACTGTAGCGTTGCCGGATGCTGATATCGGAGCGACAAGGCATATTGCCAATAGAAATATAAAAATTAACATTATCCGTTTCATCTTAACACCACTTTATATATAATATATTTATTTGAAGTGATATATATTGCTTTAAAAAAAAAGAAATAAAGAGGATAAAATCCTCTATTTTTTGACTTTGACAGTCTTTTTGACAGTGTCTTTAAGATATGTTGCCTGATAGGTTAGCTTTTTGCCAACTTTAAGCTTTTTAAGCACTGAGCTTTTGATGGTAACTTTTGCAACGCCTTTTTTAGTTGTTTTTGCCTTGTAGGTTTTTCCGTTGAACTTGAAAGTGACTTTCTTGTTTTTGAGATATTTTCCATTCACCTTACCTAATGTTGCAGTCAATACCAGTTTTTTGGCTGATTTTTTGACTGTAACTTTCTTAAGGGTTACCAAGTGTTTCACGGTGAGCTTTTTGGTTATGCTCGCTCCTTTGTATACGGCTTTAACTGTGTATGTGTTTGGAATTTGTGTTACTTTAAGTGAAGCATATCCGTTTTTATCTGTCTTTACTGTTGTGACCAATTTATTGTTTATGTAGAATTTTACGCTTTCACCTGCACATACATTGTTGCCGAATCCATCTGCAACTCTTACCTTATAATATGATCCTGCTGAATAAAGGACTGCTGTATCCTTTGCAGTCATGATTGGCTTTGGAATCACATCAACATATATGGAGGAGTAACTACTGTAATACCTGTCATCACCGTCATATGAATAAATTAACTTAGTGTTGCCCTCTTCAGGGAATATTACTTTTATGACAGCTTTTCCATTTTCAATAACGCCTTCGAATGACTTTTCCCCGATTTCAATTATTACTGAACCGGTTGCATCATCAGGAAGGCTTGCAACAATGC
>JAFUIW010000139.1 GCA_017473945.1 Methanobrevibacter sp.
AAAAAAGGAGTTCCAGGCCACATTGACTTTGTAAAACTCTCAGATAAACCTTACAGTTACTCAGAACTTAAAAAGATAATGGATGAAATCCTTGACAAGGCCAAAAGCGATTCAAAAACATATCTGGAATCTGAAAAGGAGGGATCATTTGTTGTTCAGTCTAGAGAATACAGAATTTCAATTGCATATCCTCCATTTGCGGAAGGTTTGGAAATAACTGCAGTCAGACCTGTTGCAAACATCAGTTTAAGTGAATACAACTTATCAGACAAACTTTTGGATAGAATAAGAACAAGCGCTGAGGGAATTTTGATTTCAGGTTCTCCGGGCGCAGGTAAATCAACATTCGTTCAGGCCATTGCAAAATATTATTCATCTAAATTAAATAAAGTTGTTAAAACCATGGAATCCCCAAGGGATTTGCAGCTTCCAGATGAAATAACACAATATGCTCCTCTTGAGGGAAGCATGGAAAATACTGCAGACGTCCTGCTACTTGTAAGACCTGACTATACAATTTATGATGAGCTTAGGAAAAACACTGACTTCAATATCTTTGCAGACATGAGGCTTGCAGGGGTTGGAATGATAGGAGTAGTCCATGCAACAAGACCGATAGACGCAATTCAAAGAATAGCTTCAAGAGTTGAGCTTGGAGTGATTCCATCAATCGTAGACACAAGCATATACATTGAAAATGGAAAGGTCACAAGCGTTTATGAAACAAAAATGACTGTTAAAGTCCCAAGTGGAATGAAAGAAGCAGATCTCGCAAGACCTGTTATTGAAGTCAGAGACTTCGAAACCGGTGAACTTAAAAATGAAATCTACACCTACGGTGAGCAAACTATTGTTATGGACATTGACTTAGTAAACAATGGAGGAAGTGAAGAAAACCACAAATCTTCTGTGGATTTAATTGCTGAAGCAGAGATTTTAAGAAAAATCAAAAGAATACTTCCTAAAAAAGCAAAAGTGGATGTTGAAGTAGTTTCACCAGATAGAGCCAACATATACATTCCCGATGAATATATCCCTAAAATCATTGGTAAGAACGGTAAAAGAATTGCCGAAATTGAACGTGACATCGGCATTAGCTTAGGCGTTGAGATAATTGATGAAAAGCCAGTTGACAAAACACCTATCGAAGTTGACATTACACACACCAGAAAACAGATGATTTTGGAGTTGGGACGGGAAAATGGAAGGCAAAACTTTGACATTTTAATCAGCGGAGAATATCTCCTAACCGCAACAACATCTAAAAAAGGAGAAATAAAAATTAAAAATGGAATTGAATTATCCGATTTCATCCTAGAGGCTATTGAAATGGGATTGGAAATTACAGCAATCAGAAAATAGTGATAATATGAAAATTGGTGCATCAGCATTGGCAGGGATAGAATACCCTCTAGAAAAAACATTGGAATTTATTGAAAACTTAGGGCTTGATTATGTAGAACTAGTACATCAATTCCCATGCGAATATTTGAATGTAAACCTGTTAGAAAGTTATAATCTCAAATACACAATTCACGCTCCTTTCATGGATGTTAATATTGCATCCCTTCAGGATAAAAGCAGGTCAAATTCAATAGCACAAATTAAAGAGTCAATTGATCTAGCAAATAGACTTAATTGTGAGGCAGTTGTTGTCCATCCCGGACTGACTTCATTTTTACCTAACAAATATTTCCCACAAAAGGTTATTGAATCTGCAAATAGCTCCATTAAAGAGCTTGGAGAATATTCAAAAGATTTGGGAGTATTAACAACTATTGAAAACATGCCGAATTTTCCATCAATGATTTATCAAAACATGTTTGAATTAAATGACCTACTGGTTTCACTTGACATGCACATGACTTTGGATATTGGTCATGCAAACCATGCAGGATATTCCGCAGACGAGATGTATTTTGATTCAATTAAACACATACATGCCCATGATAATTTTGGTGATGATGACTCACACCTTGCATTAGGTGAAGGCTCTATTGAATTAAACACTATAATCAATACTTTAGAGAAGAATAATTTTGATGGCATCTACATCATTGAGGTGAATGATTACGATTCCATTAAAAAAAGTTATGAATATTTGAAAAAAAACTTTAAAATCTAAATTAAAGAAGTTTTTTTTCTTTGATTTCATTTTCAAAATATAAATACTTTGATTCAACTACTTTTCTTATATTTTTAGCAGTTTTTTCACCGATACCCTCAACTTCCTGAAGTTCACTTTCAGAAGCTGTGATTACCTTTTCAACTGTACCGAAATGCTGAAGAAGATTTTTTGCATTTACAGGACCAATATTAGGTAAAGACTCTATGATGAACAACTGTTGTTCCCATAAGCTAACCGGCTTTTTGTCAGTCCTGATTTGAATATGGACTTTTTCTCCATTTTGTTCACGAACAGCCATTCTTTTAATCATTGCAGCAGTATCCTGAGAATTTCTTGTAGGAATTATACTTATTCCGAAATCAATAGCAATAGCTGCAATAGTTCCCCTGACTGCATTCGGATGAATCATACCGTTGTAGATATCATCCCCTTCCAGAATAATGATAGGATGCTTAAACTCTTCAGACAGTTCACGTGCCTGTTTGAATAGTCTCTTATCAATGATTGAGTCGACAAAATCCTTGGCTGTCTTTCTTTCGATGACAACATCATCACTTACCTGATAGTCACCAACGGCCATAGAACGAACCTTGACATCAATTTCCATTTGGGACAAGTGTCTTATTACCTTGGAATTGCCTTCCCGTGAATCTGCATAAACGACCGGCTTGTCACTTTCGACTTTTGGCCTATCAAGAACCTTGATTTTCTTTTGGTCCTCCATTCTCTCCACAGCTGAAGCATTCAATTCCTCTAAAACTTTGGAATCAATCAGCTGATATTTCATGTGCTCCTCTTTTCTGACACTGGACCAGTAATAAGCTTCATCCCTTGTTCCGTTTGTGATCAATACTTTTACACGACCTGTTCTTTTACGGCCAGTCCTACCACGCCTTTGAATCATACGTACTTCAGATGGAACAGGTTCATACAAAATAACAAGGTCTACAGCGGGAATGTCAATACCCTCCTCAGCAACACTTGTTGAGATCAATACATCATACTCCCCCATTCTGAAAGACTTTATAATAGCTTTCTGCTGTTTTTGAGTGAGACCCTTTTCACCATCCTTTGAAGCTTGACCGAAGAACTTGGCTGATTTGATACCCTCTTTTTCAAGTTTCTGGTGAATCATTTCAAGTGTATCGCGATATTGAGTAAATACAATTATTTTAGATGATTTTTCATCCTTTTCCTTGAATCTTGTGGACTGCAATTTGGTTTGACCGTCATCAGTACCCAATTCCTTTTTAAGAATATTGGTAACTTCCCTTAATTTCGGATGTTCCCATCCATGCCTTTCGGCATCACGAGCCATTTTTACGGCCCTTCCAAAATTGTCATCCCACATCAGGGATTTCGCCGCTTTGGTCTTTTTCTTGCGTAAACGTGAGATATATTTGTTAAAAGTCTGAACACCTTGAGTCTCAATTAGTTCCTGTGAATGCTGAATGTTAATGACAGCACTTAAAATTGAGATTGCCTGGAACAATTCCTTATCCGGATTGACAGAACGGGCAATTTCACCTTGAATCCTTCCCCTAGCTTTTAGGATATCTACCTTACCAACAGAAACAGTTCTGATTACACCCATATTTTTTAGGGCTTTAAGCCTTACCTTCAGGGCCTTATCAACATACTTCTTGATTTTTTCAAGCTCGCTGCTCATCTTTACCCTGACCCAGTCAATCTCAACGGGATTGAAGTAAGGCCTTACGTCAGAATCCTGTTCTGTTTTAACAACGATATTCTGAATGTATAAGTTCTCACAAACTTCCTTTATTTTTGCCTTATCAGATCCGGGTGAAGCAGTAAGGCCCAAAATTAGATTAAAGTTGGATTCCTGAACATAACGGGATGCCAGATATACATATGAATAAGCGCCAACTCCATGGTGACATTCATCAAAAACAATTAATGAAACATCACTTAAATCATAACGTCCATTTAATAAATCTGATTCGACAGTCTGAGGAGTTGCAGAAATGATTCTGGACTCTTCCCATCTTTTAACTCTCTCATCAGTTTTAATTGCACCTGTTATTGAAGAGCAGGGAAGTGTGAGAAACTCTTTAAAACTGTCCTCATGTTGAATAGCTAGTGGTTTTGATGGTGCAAGAATCAGTACTTTTGAATTTTTTACCTTTTGCAACCTGTCTGCAGCAACCAATATTGCAACAATGGTTTTACCTAATGCAGTAGGTGCTACCACCATCGTATTTCCTTTCTTCAATACATCACCAGCTAAGACCTGCTGGTATAACCTTGATTCAATTGAATTTTTCTTAATTAAAGGATGTGAAATATAACTAGTCATAATTCAACCTTCTTGATTTAAAAAAATGAGCTTACCAATAACCCTTATTATGATATTAATTTTTTAATATTTATAAAGAATTAGTGAGAGCATTTGATGAGTAATCTCTGAACAAAAAAAAGATAAATCTAAAGTTTGGAATTATAAATCAAAAACTATAGATTTATACTTGGTAGCGGCTTCACCTATAGCTATAACCATTTCACAATCCAAGTTTAGAGCTTTTCTGAGTCCGTCACGCACTTCCTCTTCTGAAGCCCCAAGGGTTCCCCTTTTTTCAAAGTCATCGACATGGTTTAAAAATATCCTATCATTCAATTTAGGATTTGCCCTTAATTTCTCCAAGGCTATCTTTTGGGAAGCGACTGATGCAGGAACTATGAATTTTGAGAATTTCAAAACACTATTGAATATGTCAATATCTCCAACATACCCTGATTCAGATGAAACGGTGATTACTGTTGTAAAATCACCAAACAATTTTTTAAATTCCTTCAATACTGTTTCAACACCTGCAGGATTGTGTGCATAATCGACAAAAATGTCCTTTCCTTTGACTTTGCCTACCTCTTCCATTCTTCCGCTTACACCAGTGAAACTTGCAATTGTAGGTAAAATCTTATCATAAGGCAAGTCCAAGAATTTGTGAGCTGCAATGATGACTCCAGTTAAATTGTATACATTGTGAAGTCCATCAACACCCATTTTAACAGTTAACTTTTCAGTTGGAGTATGCAAATCAAAGGTTCTGTTTGGCAAGTCAACGTTTGTGGCAATGTAGTCAACCTGAGGGGTTGTTATTCCACATTTGCAGAAATAGTATCCGCAGCCTGAAATAATCTCCTTAACAGCAATTTCCTCACCGCAAACACATTCCTTCATACCAATGGAATCCGGAAGCTCATCAACACCGAATGTAATGACTTCCCCTTTAAAGTCAAGCTCCCTTAAAAGTCCCATTATTGTAGGGTCGTGACCGTTTACGATTAGCTGACCCAAACCCAACTCCTCGATGAATTCTCCCTTGACATTGGCATAATCCATGAAACTTCCAAGGTCATTCAAATGGTCTGGAGTGATGTTTGTAATCAAACCTGAGGACATTTCAGTATTTTTAACAATTCTTCCAACTGTTCCAGGGACTCCAAAAGTTCCAACTTCCAGAATACCAACATCCCCATTGAGTCTTGACTGCAAAATCGGAATAAACTCGGCATTACCCTGCATTCCTTCCAAATCATGCTCGCAAGGTTTTATTCCATTGTCATAAGCAATTTTTTTAAGTAATGTTGTTGTGGTTGTTTTGCCGTTGGTTCCGGTTATTCCAAATACTGGTTTTTCCGGTTTTACCATTTCAATGATATCGCATAACTCCAAAATAGGTTTTTTGCAATTTTTTAAAATTTCAGAATCTTTAGGCAGACTTGCAGGAGGAATTATATAATCCGCCTTTTTGAAAAAGGTTTCAGGAGTTTGCCCATAAAATACTTCAATGTCATAACCTTCCAAAGCCTTTGCGAACCGGCAATCCTTTTTAAATGATAAATCAGTCCCTATAACATTGTATCCTCTTTGTTTAAGAATTCTAGCAATTAAATTACCATTTGCGCCGCAAACACCTATAACTCCAAAGGTCTTATTTTTATTCATATTTCTTACACCCTTCCTCAAGTCCTCTCATGATTTTTTCAACAGTAGTTAGCCTGTCATATGCTATAAGCGGCCCCATGTGCAAAATAATATCTCCAGGTTTTGAGTACTTGAAAGTTTCACATGCTGCAATTTCAATATTTTCAACAGCGACCTTTTCAATATTAGGGTTTGTTATTGCATCAAGGATTTCCTGGGCGGCTTCCATCTCTACCTCCTGTGTCACTTCATTAAATCCGCTTGCAATGACCACTTTAATGTCATAGTTGCTTACTAGCTCGCCAACTTCTGCCTTATCCCTTACAGATAATGTGTCAAAATGATCCAGGAACAGCACAACACTTTCATCTTTAAAATAGTCAAGTGTGATTTTCATTCCATCATATAAAAATGCAGAATCCAGAATTACTTTTCTTCCATTGTAATCTCCAACATCTTCCATATGTGCAGGCAATCCCTTAAATACTGTTAATGCATCAATAATGTCCTTTTGATCAACACCGTATGTTAGGGCAACTGCTGATGCCGCAACAGAGTTTTCAAAGAAATAGCTCATCATATAAAATGGAGTTGTGAATTCCACATCCTTTGATTTGATTGTTAATGACTTGTCGCCTACAGTTCCTTTAAAATCAACATCCTCATCCAATGCATAGAAAATCACATCATCACGAACTCCCTCAATAATGTCACGGCAGGAGTTATTTGCAACAAAAGTCTCGCTCATCGCCTGAAGGATTAACTTTCGTTGCTGGTATTTTTCAAGTGACCCTCCAAATTCAGACAGGTGGTCTTCAGCAATGTTAGTCAAAAGACCTATTTTAATATCCAGCCTGTCCAAAAGACCGATTGTTCCATGAGGAAGTTCAAAAATAGCTATGTCACAATCTTGTGCCTTTCCTTTGACTATTCCGTCGATGATAGCTTCAGAAACAAGATTATTTACCAAGGATGAACAGGACCATACCTTATAGCCTGCCTGCTTGAAAAGACTTGTAGTGATGAATGTGGTTGTTGTTTTACCCATTGTTCCAGTAATACCTATTATATCCACCGGAATCAAGTCATTAACTGTTTTAGAAAATTCTTCATTAGTTAAAACTTTTAAATCAGAATCATTTACTTTTTTAGCTATCGGAGCGGTTTCAGGTAATGTAGGCGGCATATAAACAGCATCAAAACCATCAACTGACGGATCTTTATTTGCCAAATCTAAGACAACGCCTTCCTTTTCCATCTCAATTAAACTTCTTTGAAACTCTATCTTAAATTCAGATATATCTTTCAAATCAGTTATTACAACTTTATGACCCAAATAATTAAGCAATCTTGCAACGGGCCTACTAGCATTTCCTGCACCAACAACTAAATAATTCATAAAAAAGTCTTCCTCACAATTTCTATTAGTATAATTTATTGATTTTATGTAATTTAAAGGTAATGAGAAAAAAAATTTTTGTTATAAAAACGGTTGAAATTAAAAAAAAGAATTTTAGAAAACTTATTCAAACTGAATAAGGTTTTCTACATCGTTATAAACAACATCAAGTCCACACATTGATGGAACATAGTTTGCTGCTTTTGCTGAATTTACACCAATCACTTCAAAGCCCATCTCTTCAATAGGAGCTACAACCATACATGTGTCGCATACGACATTTCCGCCTGCGGACTCGATTATTTCTGTGTAACCCATTCTGTCAGCGGTTGCTTTTACACTGACTGATGTGCAAATCCATAATTTATTCTTAATAGTTTTTCCTTGAACGATACTTGCCACTTGTTTAATCTCTTCAAGTGATGCATGAGGACATCCTAAACAAATCAAATCAGGGTTTTTATCAGTAGTTGTTAATTTTTCACGGGTTTCTTGAATCTCTTTTTCAGATATGAACATTATATCTTCAATTTCAGCAGTGTCAATTAAATTATATTCAGGAGTTACGTCTTCAACATGATAAAGTGCAACTGAACCTGATGAAGCAAGTGCTGCACCAAGAGTTTTCAAATCATTATTGTTTGGAGTGTTTTGAACTTTAAAGTAAGGTACTCCTCCACCAACTACTTTACCAATAATGTAACCCAAAGCACCGAAATCAGCACCTTTTAACTCGGTTGTTACATCAACAACAAGATTTGCTTTTCTGTTTTCTGGTAAATGAAAACCATATAATGGAGTTTTTCCAACAATTGCCGCCGCCAGAGCTGCAGGTCCTCCCTCACGGTTGGTTCTAGCACCTATTACAGAATTGACATAAGCAACAGCTGATGATTCGGACCATGAAACATGGTCTCTGAATCTTGGAACATTACCAACCAAATAAGGAGTGCAGGTACATGTTTTTGAAATCCCAAGATTTGCATATGCATCAACAATCTGATTCTGTTTAATTGCAAAATCCCTTGGAAAACCTAACTTTTCCCAATTGTCCAAATCGGTTCCAGGAGGATTTAAAGATGCATTAATTGTTGCCTTTCCGGAACCGTCACGGGCCAAATCTTCAAGATACTCCAAACCGGCATCCCCAATAGTCTTATAGGAAACACCGGATACCTGTGCAGAAGTAATGTCAACCAGTTTAGAAGCGCCATAGATATCCCCTAATGCAACCAGGATATCCATACTTTTTCTAATGGTTTCTCCAAACTCTCCGTCACACATTTGTTGTTCTTCATTTGTTAAAAACATACTAATCCCCATTTAATTGATATTCCACCATTTCATCAACCAAGTGCAAGAAATTATCCTTACTTTCAAATGGTATCATGGCGCCGGCCGCAATATCGTGGCCACCACCATTGCCTCCAAAGTTATTGGATGAATCTTGCAAGGCCTTGCCTAAATTAACTCCTTTTGCAACCATGTCCCTGGTTGTTCTACCTGAAATCTTAATGTCATTGTGAAGTCTTGAAAGTCCAAGGACAGGCTTGGAATCATCCAACAGCTCAACTGACAATCCAATACTTGCAATGGTTCCCATTACAGATTTCAATACCTTATCTTCACTGTACAAGTATTGGATAGCATTGAGCTGTTGGGCCCCTTCCCTTTTAATCCATTCAAGACCTTTGACAATTTGGTCACGGTATTGGCGTTGCAGTCTTAAAGCAGCATCCAATGCCTGGTCTTTTTCACCTAAAGCAATGCTTAATCCCAATCCCTGCTTTTTGTTCTTGCCACATGCATCCAAAATGTATGAATATTCTTCCAGGTCACGCAGCATTGGAGTTTCACGGGCTACAGTGTAGCAGTCCCCAAAAATATTAGGATTGATGTTAATCAAAGCTTCCTTCAGCAGGTCCTTTTCCTCATCTTCCATGTCAGTGAATTTGATACCGTAAGACAGGTTCATGCGCTCTAAAAACTCACGGGCACCGTCCAAATCTCCGCTGATTCCCGGAAGAGGTGGTGAAAAAGTATAAGCCAGGGATTTGAAAATCGGTTCGGTTGACTTTGAAACAATTTTTAAGCCTTCATGGATTTCCAAATTACCGCTGGCGAGTGCATCGTCAAGAATCATTTTATTTACACCGGTAAAACCATCCTGACCTTGCATGTCACCAAATGCACCAACCAAAGCATAATAAGCTAAGTGTTTCTTGTCCAAATCACGAATAGACAGGTAGGCAGAACCTGCACCGCATAAATCCTTACTTCCGTCAACACCGAAAAGGTGAGGGTTTACGTGGACAACATTGCTGTCTGCCTCTGTATCATTAACCTGATGGTGGTCTGCAACTATAACATCGTGCTTATAGGTATTGAATTCCTTAATGAAAGGACTGCCCATATCTGAAAATATAAACAAGTCATATTTTTCACTCCTTAGCTGATTTACGATATCCTCCTTAAGGCGTGGGATAAGGGTAGTGTGGAACTGAACGTTCTCTTCAGCCAAAGCGTTAGCTATAACTGCAGCTGCTGAAATTCCATCAGCATCGTTATGAGAAATTAATCTTATAACAGCATCATTTTCCATATGCTCCTTGAGCATACTGCAAGCTTCACTAGCTCTATTTAACAAGGAGTGCTGCTTCTCTTGGATTATATCTCCATCCTTCTGGTAATTTACCTTCACTTACATAGTAAGAAGCTAATCTTCTGATTCTGGATTCAATGATAGTTAATCCTCTTTTTGAGTGTAAGTCTTTTGGGTTTTCTTCTAAGTGATCTCTGATGTTAACTGCTCTTCTGATTAAGTTCATTAAGTCTTCCGGATAGTCTCCAACTTGACCGTTTCTTCTTAAGATTTCAGTAATCCTTTCACCAGTTACATCTTTAACAGATGGAATTCCGTATTGGTCTCTTAAAATAATACCGATTTCGGAAGTACTTTTACCTTCTCTGTTAAATTTTAAAATCATTTCTTCAATTTCTTCATCACTGTAAGTTACCCATTCTGGTCTTGCCATAATATAAACCTCTTTAAATTTTTTAAATCTTAAATAAGCCCAATTAAGTATAAACTACTCTTTAGAAGAATACCATTTTATGAATTTTTCTAAAGAATTTTTTCTATGTGAAAATTGGTTTTTTTCATCAGTTGTAAGTTCTCCAAAGGTCTTGCCTTCACCAGGAACATAGAAAATCGGATCAAAAGCAAATCCTAAATCTCCTCTTTCTTCAACTGCGATTTCACCTGACACCTTGCCTAAAAAAGTCTTGGGCTCAGAATTGGGGGCACAGTACCCAATAACTGACCTGAATTCGGCATAACGGTCAGTTGAATCTGCTAATAACTTCAAAATTCCCTGATTACCGATAGTATCCTGAACATAATGAGAATACACTCCCGGAAATCCATTCAAAGCTTTAATGAATAAACCAGCATCTTCAACAATCACAGGACAGTCAAGTTCATGACAAGCATATTTTGCGCCTGATATGGCCACTTCCTCAAGAGTTCCCTGAGGTTCTGTGTAACCCAAATCAATATGCTTTAAGTTAATGTCATAATCTTTGAAAATGTTCTCTGCTTCTTTAACTTTATGTTCGTTACCAGTTATAAATGTTATCATATTCTTAAATATGAAATTAATTTTTTTTATATGTGTTGGTGAAATTTTCAAACATGAAAATATGTCAAAAAAATGCACAAACACATATCTACTTTTATATCCTATCAATACAATTAAATTATATTTATTAAACCATAGCATTAAAATAATTGAAAGTAGAATTAATTTAAAATAACCCAAAATCTTCATCTATGAAAACCTTTTACCTCTGAAATATATCTAGTATGTTTAAAGAAAAATTCTTCACATTCTTTCAATACTTTAATCAAAGAAGTATTTGAAACCTTTTTTTCAAATTTCTTAAATCCACTATCATCAAAAAAATGAACCATTTTTACTTCATGAGGAATGTTAAATTTGGATAAATCTTTAGCAAAAAACAATGCTCCTGCAACATTCAATTTAAACTCCCCTTTATGAAATTCACCAGCATTAATCGTTGATAATGCATTGATTAGTCCTTTTTCATCTCTTAGATTTTTAATAGGATTATATTCAACACTATTAAAAAACATTTCAACAGCTTCCATATCAACATCATCACATGAAGAGTTTAGTAACAATTCAGAATCATAAGACCTATAGTTAATCAGATTCTTTTCTAAAAAATCACATAAACTTCTTCTAACCTCAATATACAATTCATATTTGTCATTGAATGTTTGATAACTGTGCTCACCTTTAACTTTTTCAATGAATGCATTGACATTTTCTTGCCTAAATTTAACATCCTTAAGGAATACCAATGCATCATTGTGAGCCTTGTTGAACAAATCATATTCATATTCAGTTACGGATATTCCAGATTCCAAAATATTTCCATAATCAGAGCCAATTAAACCTATATAAACATCTGAATTAACGACTTAATGAGAATACAGCTCTACCGAAGTTTTGCCTGAAGCGGATGTTTCTTCAAATGAAAATACATCAAAAAACCTATTTAATACATAATCTTGCTCAATTTCACGTTTAACGAACTCACGCTCGTTTTCAAATTCCTTTCTATTACTGCTTAAGAAAATTTTAAATTTCATGTTAAAAGCCTTTAAAGTTTAATTAATTAATAATAATTAGTTAAATTTAATATTTAAAGGTTTTTAAATTGTTATTTTGCTTAAAAATTAATTTTACTTCATAAAATTGCAGTCACTTAGAAAAATTGTCCTCAAATAATAAAATTGACTTCATTCAGAAGAAATTAGTGAGTATATCTTCCGCGTGATTCAATGTCAGATATGGTGTTGATGATTGATTCATTGCCATAACCTCTCAAAACACAGTCAAAATACTTTACGGCAAGATTATAGTCAATACTCTGCAAGGACTTTTTCAAAACAAGCAAATCGACTGCCTTATCCTCATCAAGAGAGGAATGCCTTCCAAGACCGAAATCAATGAAAACAAGCTGATCGCCTCTAAGCATTATATTTGATGTGGTAATGTCACCGTGAATGATGTCTGCTGAGTGAAGTCTGGAGATGTTTTCACCAATTCTAAAGGCCAGATTCTCATCAATGATATCCTTGACCATGACACCATCAATCTCTTCCATCAAGATTGACTTATTTTCCAAATCAACATCATACAAGACAGGAGTGACAACACCCACCCTTTTTGCATCGGACAATAGTCTAGCCTCAAGCTTGCATCTTGCCCTTCTTATCTTATTGTCAATTTCTGGAATTCTGTAGCCTTTAGCAATTCTGTCTTTCAAAACTGCCTTTTCACCCAAATATTCACTTTTAACAATATTGGATTCAGCACCTTTTGCTATCAAATCATCGCTCAATGTCAAATAGCTTTTGGTGTTGTCAATCCAGGGAATGTCGACTTCATCAGTCCTGAATTTCTGGATAATTCCTGTATCCTTCAAATCCAGAGGCCCAAATTCATTATACATCAAAAGGCCCAGCCATGCAATCATGACCCCATTGTCACCGCATAGCTTCATCTCAGGCATGTAAAATTTTGCACCATGCTCTTCAGACATTGTCCTAAGCATTTCCCTTAAACGTGAATTGGCTGAAACACCACCGCAAAGCATCACTTCATCCTTTTGAGTGTGGGAAAGTGCACGTTCGGTAACTTCAACAAGCATGGAAAATGCGGTTTCCTGAAGTGAAAAGCAAATGTCCTCCATTGCAGTTCCCTTTTCATGTTCGCGCAATGCAGCTGACAAAAGTCCTGAAAATGAAAAGTCCATACCCTTTACGATATACGGCAAGTCAACGTATGAACCCCTTTTTGCAAGTTTTTCTATGACAGGCCCTCCAGGATGGCCCAAACCAGTTTCACGACCGAAATGGTCAAGACAATTGCCTATAGCTATATCCAGGGTTTCACCAAAAATCCTGTATCTTCCACTTTCATAAGCAATTACCTGACTGTTGCCGCCACTTACGTAAAGTGAAACTGGATTGACGGCACCAGTGTCAAGTTTTCCAACTTCTACATGACCAATGCAGTGATTGACACCAATTATTGGTTTTTTGAGTGACAATGCCAAAGTTCTGGCTGAAGTTGCAACAATTCTCAATGCAGGACCAAGACCAGGACCCTGTGAAAATGAAATCAGGTCAATGTCATCATAAGAAAGACCAGACTCCTCAATGGCCTGTGGAATTAGTTTAGGAATCCATTCTGCGTGATGTTCGGCTGCAATTCTTGGATGAATGCCTCCTTCTTCTGGAAATAGCTGTTTTCCAGCCATAGCCAATATATTTCCATCACTATCTACAATACCTACACCGGTTTTTTCCGCAGTTCCTTCAATTCCCAAACTTATCAAGATAATCAACTGAAAAAATTAATTAATTATTATTTAATAATTAGAAATATAAAAATATTTTTTAAATTTAAAAAACATAGGTAAGAGCATGGGATTTTATAGCGCAAATACTCCGGAACAGAAGAGGGTTAAAAAATTAACAGGAGACATTAACATCAGTGAAATGTTCAAAAACGAATGTGAAGCTCGTGGAATTGCAATTTACAATGCATATAATATTCAAAAAAGGTTATTGCATGAAGTCGAGCAGGAACAGCTCCACGGTGTTAAAGAGGTTGATGACAGATTGATGGAATTGCTTGATGAGAGGTCAAAAAAGGAAGTTACACACAGATACGTGGACTTCATTTCAAACGATGACAGCGCATCAATAGGAGTCATACCTCCACGGTCAGATGAACAGACTTCACTTCCTCCAAAAGACAAGATTAAAATTCCTCCAAGAGCAAGGGACGGAAAGCAGTTCTTTAAGGATGATGAGCTTCCGGAAATGGAAATGCTAAAGAAAATCATGCTTCAAAACAAGAAAATTATTAATCAAAACAAAATTATTATTGATATGCTTAAAAAATTAGGTGAAAACAATGATTGATGGAATTACAACTTACGGATCAAATGATTTGACAAAAACACTGCAAGAATGTGATGATCCTGTATTTTTACTTACAATAGGAACCACTGAAACTTCACTTATTGATGGAATTTCAGGAGCAGGTCCTTCAGCAGACCTAACAGAATACACTCCAGCTTCAGATGTGGAGTTCATGGTTTTGGGCGAAGTTAAATGCTGTGATGCACCGGCTGAAACCGTAGTTGGAGATGCTGCAGCACCAACCCCAGCAAGACTTACAAAAGCGGCGCTGCAACTTTCAAACATTCCATTCGTTATTGTCGATGCAGGTTCCAAAATCAAGCCGGATGTTCAATACGTGAACCTTGGAAAAGACTATGGAAGAGACATAAGAACCGGAAAAGGAGTATTAAACCCATTAGAAATCTTTGAAAATGCAAAGGATTTAGGTGCCGAGTTGTCAAGAAGACACGAAATGTTAATTATAGGAGAAAGTATTGCAGCCGGAACCACAACAGCTTTGGGAGTTTTAAGAGCGCTGGGCTATGACGCTAACGAAAAGGTAAGCGGAAGCATGCCTCATAACCCTCACGACATGAAAACAAAAGTTGTGGACGAGGGGCTAAAAAATGCAGGACTTGACCCTGAAACTGATGACATTGATGCAATACAGGCAATCGGTGCAGTGGGTGATCCTACACTACCTGCAATAGCAGGAATAGTTTTAGGTTCAGAAATTCCAATAATACTAGCTGGTGGAACACAAATGGCTGCAACATGCGCAATCATAAAATCCGTGCAACCTAACTTTGATTTTTCAAGAATAAACCTAGCCACTACAGTATTTGTGGCAGGAGATGAAACTGCAGATTTGTTCGGAATATTGAACCAGATTGATGAAAACATTACCGTTAATGTGGTTGACCCTAAATTCGAAGAATCCGAACATGAAGGATTGAAAAATTACCTGAAAGGCTTTGTTAAGGAGGGTGCTGGAGCCGGAGGCGCAATGTATACTGCACTAGCTTTAGGAAACTCTCAGGAAAAACTTAGAAAAAGAATAGAAAAAGTATGCAAATAGAGATTTTTTCTCTAACCTTTTTCTAATTTACAACACCACCACAAAAAATACAACCAATGTTCATTTTACATCTTTTCAATTAATTGTTGAAAAAACCAATTAGATATCTTTATTAATTTTATTTGACTAATCTAATATCGATAAGAACATTCTTATACAAGGAGGGAAAAATGAAAAAAAGATATCTGAGAATATTACTTCTTTTAGTAATTATATCAATAATAACAGCAATAACCTGCGTTAGTGCAACAGACGACATTAATAGCAACACCACTAGTTCAGATTCATTTGAAGTGCATATCTCAACTAACGGCAATGATGATTTAGGAAAAGGAAGTTCAAAAAATCCATTTAATAGCTTAGGATATGCTATAAACTATACTTCGAATGATTCAACAATATACCTAAATGAAGGCAAGTATGTGGGTGAAAAAAACAGGAATTTAACCTTAAATAAGTCAGTTACGCTCATCGGCGCATCAAAAGAAAATACAATAATCGATTGTGAGTCTTGTGGAAGATTATTCAAAATGAATTCAAACAGCCGATTAACTTTAATTAATCTTACTTTAATAAATGGCCATCTAAATGACAACGGCGGACTGATTTATAATGAAGGCGGTCAAATCACAATTAAAAATTGTGTCATAAGCAATTCTCAGGGATATGCAAATGGAGGGGCAATATACACTAATTTTGGAACATTAAATATTGAAGATACATCCTTCATAAACAATAGCGCGTCACAATACGGAGGAGTCATCTATACAAACGGAGAAACAAACATTAAAAATTCCAATTTTACTGAAAACTTTTTGACAGGAAGAGAAAGTGTTGGAGGTTGTATTGCATCTAATGGAAAAATAAACTTAGATGGGTGCATATTTTCAAAAAATTTCGTGACCTATTCCGCAGCGGCATTGTTAAACCTTGGAAATGCAACAATCAATAACTGCAGATTTGAGAATTTGACAACAAACTATACTGCTGGAGCAATAAGCAATCATAATTATGCAGTTATAAACAACAGTTATTTCGGATTTAATGACGTGAAATATTATGCAGCGGCAATTTTAGCACCTCCAAGTGGCCACCATGTTACAACAAAAGTATACAATACAATTTTTGAACAGAATCATGCAGGATACATTGGAGCTGTGAGCAATAACTTCAAAGATACGGAACTTTTCATGCAAAACTGTGCAATCGTTGGAAACTACATTATAAAAAACAGATTTTATGGAGACATCGCATTGGACGATAACGCAACAGTACAGTACTGCTGGTGGGGACAAAACAACATCAGTTCATATTATTACTCTCCACATGACGGCAATTACAAACCTGAAAAAATTAATGCATCAAGATGGTTGATTATGACCTTTTCATCTGCTAACGGCATTGTATATACAAACAAAAACAATATTTTAACTGTGGATTTAAACTATTACTTTGACAATGAAACTAAAGAGATTCATAAGTTAGATGAGAAAATCAATCTCCCTTTAGATGTTACAGTCTACACAAATACACAAAGCATTACAAAAAAATTGGTGAACGGTGTTGCAACTTTTAATATTAAGCCTACAATAATTGATGATGAGGTTTTTGCAAAAATTAACAACCAGATATTGAAATTGGATGTTAATTCCAAATATTCCACATTAATTGTTAAGGACCTTACAAAATATTATAAAAACAGTAAAAAATTGTCCGTAAAATTGGCGGATTGTTATAATGATGGAATTGCAGGTCAGAAAGTTTCCATCGTAATGGGAGGAAAAACCTACACTTCCCGCACCAACGATGAGGGAATAGCTAGCTTTAAAGTTAAAGACACACCTAAAACTTTCAATGTAAAAGTTATTTACAAAGGAAATAATTACTATGCCGGAACCACTAAATCCATAAAAGTAAAATTAGTGAAACCAACAATTAAGGCTTCAAAAACTACAATACATAAAAAAGGAAAATTTGTTGTCACCTTTAAAGATGCGAATAAAAAAGTAATAAAAAATACCCAAGTTAAATTTAAAATCAACGGTAAAACATATTACAAAACAACAAACAGTGAAGGGCAAGCTAAAATTACCATTAACTTAAAAATAAATAAAAAATACACAGTTAAAGTAGCTTTCAAGTCAACAAAAACTTATGGAACTACCACTTTAACCAAAAAAATTAAAGTAATTAAATAATCAATTATCATACGATAATTGATTTATTTTTTTAATTCTAAAATATATGAGCAATTGAGCCCATGAATACTACTATACCAACTACCCAGCAGTAGTAAGCAAAAATATCCAAACTTCTGTTTTTGATTAAATCCAACATCCATTTGATAGCCATATATCCCGCAATGATTGATGCAACGAAACCTAAAAATATCGGAAGGAAATTGACATCCATTGCTGAACCTATATCCTTAGCCTGTAAGATAAATGCTCCCAAAATGGCTGGAATGGATAATATGAAACTGAATTTTGCAGCAAATTCCTTATCAAGACCTATTGTAAGACCAGCAGCAATTGTAGTACCTGAACGTGAAAGACCAGGCAATATTGCACATGCTTGACCCAATCCCATCCATAATGCTTCTTTTTTAGTTATGTTATTGAGATTGATATTGCCGCTGGCCATCCTTTGAGATAGATAAAGAATTGTACCGGTTACAAAAAGGAAAAATGCCGGAACATACAATGCACCTGAAAATAGAGCATCAACGGAATCCTCAAATAGCACACCAACAATTCCTACAGGAATAGTAGCCAATATAACATACCATGCAAGTCTTTTATATGGGTCGGAGTAAAAACCTTCCCTAAATCTACCTTGAATTAGATCTTGTAAACTTAAAATCCAAGCACTGAGCATTTTAATAATGTCATACCTGAAGAACCATAAAACTGCTATCAAAGTTCCCAAATGAAGAAAAGTATCGAAAGCAAGAGAGCTTTCAACACCCAGTATGTTTTGGATAAAAACTAAATGCGCTGAACTACTAACCGGCAGAAATTCAGTCAAACCCTGAACTATACCAATTATAATTCCCTGAAGTATATCCATAACTCACACCGCTTAGATATAACTTAACCAATGGTATTTATCTTCAACTTTAGCTTCAACTATATCAAAGAAAGTGCTTTGTAATTTTTCAGAAATTGGACCCCTTCTTCCAATACCGATTTGTCTATGGTCAATTGAACGAATTGGAGTTACTTCTGCTGCAGTTCCTGTGAAAAATACTTCATCAGCAGCGTATAATCTTTCCCTTGAAATGATTTCTTCAACAACCTCATATCCTAAATCACGTGCAACTGTCA
This sequence comes from Methanobrevibacter sp., assembly GCA_017473945.1. Classification (GTDB taxonomy): domain Archaea; phylum Methanobacteriota; class Methanobacteria; order Methanobacteriales; family Methanobacteriaceae; genus Methanocatella. The sequence goes on from JAFUIW010000139.1 coordinate 18,884, forward strand.
TGATTGTATCCCTTGTAATACCTTTGAGGTTGGATGAAGACATTGATGGGGTGAATAATTTTCCGTTTTCTACCAGGAATATGTTTTCTCCACTACCTTCAGAAACATGTCCTTCATAATCAAGCATTATAGCTTCGTCAAATCCGTTGTCAATAGCTTCAAGTTTTGCTAACTGGGAGTTCATGTAGTTAGCACCGCATTTTGCAAGTGCAGGGAAAGTGTCAGGTGCTGGTTTTCTCCAGGAGGACACTCCAATATCTACACCGTTTGCCATTCCTTCTTCTCCTAAATAGGATCCCCATTCCCAAGCGGCAATGGTTACATTTACAGGACAACCTAATGGATTTACTCCTAATTCCCCATATCCTCTAAATACGATTGGGCGTATGTAACATGCTCCTAAATCATTGACACGGAGAGTTTCCAAAATAGCTTCTTCAATTTCTTCTTGTGTGAACGGAATGTCTATTTTATAAATTTTTGCTGAATCGAATAAACGTTGAACGTGTTCTTTTAGACGAAATACAGCAACACCATTTTCATTTTCATATGCGCGAATGCCTTCAAATACACTAGTACCATAATGAACAACGTGAGAAAGTACTGAAATATTTGCATCTTTCCATTCAACAAATTCTCCGTCCATCCAAACTTTATATTCTTTATCGTCCCAAGCCATTATATCACTTCAAATATTTTGTAATTATAGATATTATATTATTAACTAATATAATTTACCTAACAAAATTTAGGAAAATAGAAAGGTATATATAATAAAAAATTCATAATACTATTTGTTGGTTCCGTGGTCTAGTGGTATGATACCTCCCTTACAAGGAGGGGATCACGAGTTCGAGTCTCGTCGGAACCACTCATTCTAATTTTTTAAAAATTAATATTTTTAGCTACTGCTTTCTACATTTTTTTAACGAATTTTTTCAAAAATTTTGGTAAATCCAACATTATTTTTATCAATAAAATTGCAAAATTATACTATACTGTACACAATTTTATTATACAACTTAAATTAATGAACAATATTCATGAAAATAATTAATACAATGATTAAAAACATTAAATAATAAAATTTAAATAGTTTCCGAATTAAAATTATTAATATCAAAAAAGGAGATTTAATTATGGTAGTTAAAATTGCTATTATTAAAAGTGGTAATATTGGTACTTCACCAGTAATTGACCTATTGTTAGACGAAAGAGCAGACAGACCAAATATCGATGTAAGAACCTTTGGATCTGGAGCAAAAATGAACCCAGAACAAGTAGAAGACGTTGTTCCTAAA
>JAFUIW010000140.1 GCA_017473945.1 Methanobrevibacter sp.
TATTAAGGTAGATTAACTAAATTTAAGAGATGCTCGATAATTTTAACTCTTCCAAAAAATATTTATAATAAAATGAGCAAATATTCGTTTAAATCACTAACAAATTCACAACAATAATCTATTTTTAATAAAAATAATTAACAGTGATTAAATTAGTATTATACTATGTTAAATTTAGTATTAAGTTGTTTCAATACATATCAACCCATAAAATATTAGACAGTGCCAAATGGAACCTTATTTAAATGAAATTCAACTGGAAAAACTCAATGGGCATCTTGAAATTATTTTGAACGATTTTGAAGTTTTTAAAAAGGATAATATATTATCAAATGATAAATCAAAAGAAAATCAAGTATTCTTAGTGTCTTTTCTTTCAGCAAAACAAATCGAAGGATGTTCTGAAAAAACCATTGAGTATTATGGAAACACGATTTTCAAGATGTTTGAGTCAATCAATCTTAAAATTGAAAACATCACCACAGATGATTTGAGAAAATATTTAGCAGAATATAAAAATCAAAGTAATGCATCAAAATCCACGATTGACAATGTCCTGCGAGTTTTGTCTAGTTTTTTTAGCTGGCTTGAGGATGAGGGATATATTTTGAAAAATCCCGTTAGAAGGATTCATAGGATTAAAACCAAAATGGTGGTGAAAGAGGTTTTAAGCGATGAGAATTTTGAAGTCTTAAGGGACAAGTGTGATAACATCAGGGATTTGGCAATGGTTGAGCTTTTAGCATCAACTGTACGTGTGGGTGAACTTGTAAACCTAAACATTGATGATGTTCTTTTTAGTGAAATGGAATGTGTTGTATTGGGCAAAGGTGACTCAGAACGTATAGTTTACTTTGATGCAAAAACAAAAATTCACCTTCAAAAATACTTGGAGTCAAGAAACGACAATAATTCTGCACGGTTCGTGTCACTCAGAAAACCTCATGATAGATTGGGAATTCCAGGGGTTGAAAAAAGAATGCGCAAACTTGGCCATGAAGCCAAAATCAAAAAGATACATCCATATAAGTTCAGAAGAATGGCAACAAATACAATTGATAAAGGAATGCCTATTGAACAGGTTCAAAGACTGCTGGGCATGTGCAGATTGATACAACCATGCAATATGCCATGGTGAACCAGAATGATGTGAAAATATCTCATAGGAAATTTGTAGGATGATTTTGATGGTATAGTTTAATTAAGATTTGTGGAGGATATTTCTACTGGAACTATACTGTTAAAGCAGTAAAACAGTTCCAAAAAGCCAAAGAACTTAAAGTTACAGGTAAAGTTGATGAAAAGACTGCTAAAAAACGTGGAATAATATAATTTAAGTAGGTGCAACTGCATCTACAATATTTTTTTTTAAAATTCCATCTTTAAAAGAAATTATTCGGCTAGTTTATCATTTGATTTTAAAAATAGTATTTTCTTTGCCGATAAAATCAAGTTGGAACTGGATATTTTTTAATGTAAAAAATTAATTAAATGATAATGGTTCCTTTGAGGTTCAAACCAGAACGCTTAAGACAATATATGGGAAAATACATGCAATAATAAATAAAGCTATTCCTAAACCTAGTTTAGGTTTGTCTTCATCTAATGATCCAGAAATTATTAACAAAATTCCGAAAAATCCGAAAATCACTGGTAAAATATGAGAAAATACTGTTGTTCCAACCATTGCCATTTTTAATCACTATTATAATTTACTTCTTTTAATTATATAAATATAACTTAATTTCAGTTTATAATTTGTAGCTTATAGTTTAAATAACTTTTTTATTGTATTATGAACAAAATTAAAGCTATGAGAATTGACGTACATCATCATCACAAAAAGGCTGGTGAAAATTTAGCATTTGTTTTTTTCATGAATCTGACATTCAATATAATTGTTATCGTTGGAGGTTTGGCTACAAACAGTATGGCAATACTGGCAGACTGCATTCATGATATGGCGGATACAATTTCAATTGCCATAGCATGGATTTTGGAGCATGTCGCCCAAAGGGATTCAACACATAATTATTCCTATGGATATCAGAGGTTTTCAATTTTAGGGGCGGTTATAACCTCTGTTTTTGTCATTATAATGGCATTTGTCATTCTCTCAGAGGCAATTCCAAGACTGTTTTCTCCGGAAGGCGTTGATGCTGGAGGCATGCTTATAGTTGCCCTCATTGGATTGGTGTTCAAGTCATTGTCAGTTTATCGTCTTCACGGCGGTGAGACATTCAACGAAAAGGCCATATTTTTCCATCAGTTGGGGGATATCTTTGAATGGCTGGCGATATTGATATTGAGTTTGGTTTTACTGGTTTGGGACGGTGCACCATACCTGGATCCTTTCGTTTCAATAGGCATTGCCATATGGCTTATATTCAACCTTGGAAGAAACCTCTACCATGCAATTGAGGTCCTGCTTCAAAAGACTCCGGACAGCTTTGATGTTGAAGAGTTTAAAGGACAAATCCTTGCAATAGATGGTGTAAACGGCATTGATGACTTTCATATATGGTCACTTGACGGAATAGATTCAGTAATGACACTGAAAGTAGATGTGGACTTCGGAAAAAATGTGGAAATGATTAAAAAGGAAATCTATGAAATATCACATGAGTATCATATTGTCGATATAACCGTTGAATTGGATTAGGTTTCAACTGATTATTTTAAATTAATTGAAATCAAAGTATTATTATGACACTGGTTATCATAGGTCCTGTAACTAAGGATATTATAAGGATTGGCGGTGATGAGTCCAACAAGGTAGGTGGAGCGACTTACTATCAGAGCTTTGTTTTTGAGGAATTCTACAATGACTATTTGGCTATTGTGAACTGTTCTGATGAAAGTCTGGTCAAGGATTTTCCGGATGCGTCAAAAGTTAAAGTAATCAGGAAGGATGACACTCATTTTTTCATAAACGACTATCCTAATCCTGATGATTTAAATATCCGCCATCAATTGAGCAATTTTGCACGAATTCCTATACTTAAAAGTGATCTGGAAGATATTCTACCTGAAAATATTGATGGATTTGTATTGAATCCACTTAACCGCTATGATTTTCCAGCTGGGACAATCGAATATCTGAAAAGTTTCGACGTTCCGATATTTCTGTCAGTACAGGGTTTTTTGAGAATTCCTTCAGATGAAGTAAATGGAAATTACACTATAAAATTATCTAACTTTGAGGGGTTAAGTAGTGTTTTATCTGGCGTAAATTCAATATTTCTTGATGAGGCAGAAGCAAACATCATCGGCATGGACTATGATGTAGATGAGATGGTCATAACTAATGGAAGTCACGGGTCTAGGATTGTCGGTGATAGTGAAATAAAAATTGAGGCAGTAAAGTGTGATAATCCTGTGGATACCACAGGTTGTGGAGATACATATATGGCAGCATATGTTACTCAAAAATCACTTTTCAAATCATCTGAAATTGCCGGAAACTTCGCTTCAAGTATTGCCAGTGAAAAAATAGAAAGTTTTGGCCCGTATAATAAAAATTAATAATTATTTTTAATAATTATTTTAAATGTCTTTTTTTAATTTTGTATTTTTAATTTTTACTCAATTTTAATTAAATTTACATTATTTAGTAAACTTTATTAATTAATATGATTATAACTATATATGAATTTCTGAATTTTTTTTTACACTATAAAGGGTCATCATGTTAAACAAATCAAACAACTTAATCGAAAAGGAATTTAAGAATTTACGTAGGGAGCTATTGGACTTAACATTAAGAAACCAACTTCTTAACTTCAAATCAAGAGCTAAAACAATCACCATAGTAAATCAGTCCCCTGTAAATCTTTTCCAAACTTTGGTCCTGCAAGACAGCAAAATGTATTTTGTAGCAAACAAGAAGGACAAAAAGGAAGACAAGTCTTCAGTTTGGGATCATATTCCCTTTGATTTTTCAAAGTTTTCAGAAGGAGACAGAAAGTTAGCAACTGACTTGACCCCAAAGGAACTTCAAAAAAGATTATACTACATTAACAACCAAGCAAAAACAATGCTTCAGGAGCAGGGTTATAACATTTTATACTTGGCTGTTGGATTTCTTGAATGGAAAGACAAATCCAAGCCAAGGCAAAAGAACAATGCTCCATTGGTTTTGATTCCCGTTGCAATGGAACGTAAAAAGGTCGGTGAATCATTCAATCTTGAATGGACCGGTGAAGATATCCAAACCAACATTTCACTTAAGGCAAAACTGTTGGAAGCTGGAATTGAACTTCCCGATTTTGAATTCAAAAGATATGGTGAGGTTATTGACCATTATATTGCAAGTGTTCGCCGTGCAGTGTCACGAATGGATGGCTGGGAAGTGAACAATAATGTTGCTTTAGGCTTTTTTAGTTTCACAAAATTCGTAATGTACAATGACTTGAACCCTGAAGCATGGGCTGACAATGTTGATTTAACCAAAAACGAACTGATTCAGGCTATTTTCAACCCTGCAAAAAACGATCAGGAAGCTTTTAGAGAAGAGGATATTGACTCCCGTCTTGAATACAGAACCATGTATCAGGTACTTGATGCCGATTCATCCCAGATTGCTGCTATCGAGGACGTTAAGGCCGGGCGCAATCTCGTTGTGGAAGGACCGCCGGGAACCGGTAAATCACAGACTATCGTAAACCTTATAGCTGAGCTTTTGGCTGAAGGAAAATCAGTTTTATTCGTATCAGAAAAGATGGCGGCACTGGATGTTGTAAAGGACAGACTTACAGGTGTTGGCCTTGGAAAATTTGTTCTGGAGTTGCATTCACACAAGACCAGACGTAAAAAATTCCTTAAAGACCTTCAAAAGGCGACCAATGTACGTGCTCAGGAACCATTAAACATTGATCAGACAATCCGTAAACTGGAAACCCTGCGTCGTCAATTGGATGATTATTCTCAAGTTATTCACAAACCGGCATTTGCTGTTAATCTATCTGCATTTCAGTTATATGGTATGAAGGAATCTGCCGATGATCATTTTGCAAGAAAAGATACATTAATGCCTTTGGTCAGATTTGAAAATCCCGAAAGCGTCACTCTAAAAGATTTGGATGATATGAAAATTGCATTGGAAAATCTCGCAGAACTCTATCAAACCATTTCTAAAGAAAATCCATGGAGCAAATGCGCACCGAAAAGCTTACTTCCAGCTGATTTAAGGGAAATCGAGATGCTGATAAACGATTCCCTTCATGCTTTAGATAACTTTTTGGTAGAACGTGGAAGGGTCTATGACATCTATGGAATTAAAAAGCCGGATACATTGAATGAATTCCAGAATTCACTTTCAGCGTTTGAAATTATCAAATCCCAAAATGCGGAACTTATTGACGGCAGCATCTTGAAATCAGGTGCATGGAACAACAACAATGATGATGCTTATTTATTAATTAGAGAACTTGAAAAGTATCAAAAGTATGCTCCAGCATTGGATAAGTTCAATCAAAGTATTTTCCAGGCTGACATTGATAGAATTATCTTTGAGCTTCAGCAGCTTTCACATAAAAGGTTCCGTTTCTTCAACGCTAACCAGCACATTGAAATTGTTCAAAGATATTACGCAGTTCCAGTAACCGGAAGCATTGATGATATAATTCGTGAGCTAAAACAGGCAAAGGCAATAATTAAAATCAGAAAGAATCTTGAAGCAAACAATGCTTTAGGTCAAAAGTATTATGGTGGATATTGGCATTTGAATGCAAATCCAAATGACTTGAAGGCAATTGCCAGCTGGATGCATGAATTCACTGCACTTGTGCGTGACGGAACTTTTTCACAAAATACAATTGAGCTAATGAGCAAGGACTTGTATGACATCAAGCCTGAAAGGGACCTTGCAGAATACATTGATGCTGGAGAGGAATTTGTAAGGGTATTGTCAAGATTAAAAGATAAATTAAATCCTAGAAGTAAACTAATCTTTAAACGAGAAACAGGTGACGTGCCGTTTGAAGCATGGCAGGAACAGTTGTATAATTGGAGAGGACAGCTATCAAGTCTTCATTTATGGTCACAATACCTGAATACCAAAAATGCTCTCAAATCTTCAAACGCAAAAATGTTTGTTGACTCAATTGAAAAGAGAAACATTCAGAAGTATGATATAGAAGCATTGGTTGAAGGAAACTTTGCAGATTCACTTTTAAATATATTATTTATAGAAAATCAGGAACTGGCCACATTTGTTGGTGAACTTCATGAAAACAGAATTCGTGAATTCAAGGATTTGGATAAAAAGATTCTTACATTAAACCGTAAGAGAATCTTCCACAAGTTAAACAGCAACATTCCAAAGATATTCGGTGGAACAGAAAACCCTCAGGCAAAGATACTTGCTGGTGAATTCACACGTAAAAGCGGACACATGCCTGTTAGAAAACTCTTGGAAAAAGCAGGTGGAATGATAAAACAAATCAAACCTTGTTTCATGATGTCTCCACTGTCCATTGCACAGTACCTGGACCCTACAAATGAAGAGCTTCAGTTTGATGTTGTTATTTTCGACGAAGCAAGTCAGGTAAAACCTGAAGATGCATTAGGTGCATTCATGAGGGGAAAAACAGCTGTGGTTATGGGAGATACTCAACAGTTACCTCCTACTTCATTTTTCGACCAGATGTCAGATGCCGAAAGCGATGAAGAGGAAGCGACATCACTGGACATGGAAAGTATTCTTCATTTATGTAAATTGTCATTTCCTGTAAAAATGCTTAAATGGCACTACCGTTCTCGCCACGAATCATTGATTACAGTATCAAACCGTGAATTCTATGACAATGACCTGCTGGTATATCCTTCACCTTCACATTCAGACCCTGAACTTGGTTTGAAATTCCATTACAATCCAAACACCCAATACTTAAGGGGAGCATCATCCAAAAACCCTCTTGAAGCTGAAGATGTTGTGGAAGAGATATTCAATCACTTTGAAAAATATGGGGACACCAAAAGTTTGGGTGTCGGAACATTTTCCGTTGCACAAAAGAATGCAATTCTAGAAGCTCTGGAAGTAAAACGTAAGGAAAGGCCAGAGTTTGAACCGTTATTCTCAGACAATAAAGAGGAAAGATTTTTCGTCAAAAACCTTGAAACAATTCAGGGGGATGAAAGGGATGTTATATTAATCAGTGTTGGATACGGTTACGATCAGGACGGAAAAATGTCCCTGAACTTCGGTCCTCTAAATCAGGATGGTGGGGAAAGAAGATTAAACGTATTGATTACACGTGCAAGAGAAAAATGTGTAGTATTTTCAAACTTTAAGGCTTATGATATGAATTTAACCGCAAATCCTCCATATGGTGTAAAATCCCTAAAAGAATTCCTTGAATATGCAGAAAACTTGACTCTAGGAACCCAAGGTCCAGATGCACACACAAAAGAACCGTTTGAAGATGCAATTGCAAGCTTTTTAGAAGAGAACGGTTACACGGTTGACAGACAAATAGGTTGTGCAGGATTCAGGGTGGATTTGGCTATTGTAGATGATGAAAATCCTGGAAAATACATTTTGGGAATTACAACCGATGGAAAAATGTACTCTTCAAGCAAAGTTGCCCGTGACCGTGACAGACTTCGTGAACAGGTTTTAACCGGTCTAGGATGGAAATTATATCACTTATGGTCCACAGACTGGTATAGAAATAGGGACCTTGGACGTAAAAAACTATTGGAAAATATTGAAAAATCAATCAAGAAATCTCGTGAAGAAGAAAGGCGCAGGTCTGAAGAAGAGAAAAAACTTGCTGAGAAAAGAAGAATTGAAGCTGAGAAAAAAGCAGAGGAATTACGTTTAGCACGTGAAAAAGAAGAAAGAGAACGTGCTGAAAAAGAAGCTGCTGAAAATGAAATAATTGCAGAAGACATTGGTCCAAGTGACTTTGTAGAAGTTGAAAAGGCTGATGATGGTGACTTTTTAGAAAAACCAATTGATGTGTCTGAAATAAATCCTGAAGAGTTCTTTGGAGAAGATGAAAAAACAACCTCCAATCCGATAAATGAGGATAACACATCTCAAAAGGAAACTCCATCCGAGTTTGTTGTAGTTGATGCTCCTGATGAAGATGTTAAATATGAAGAAACTCCATCAGAATTTGTTTCTTCTGATGATTCTGATGATGATAATTTAAACATTGACTCTGAAGTTAAACAAAATGATAGTCCTTCAGAAAGTAATGTGGAACCTTCAGTTAATGATGAAATCGATGTTGAATCTCCTGATGTTGATGTTTCGGATGAAATTAATTTAAATAGCGGTTCTGAAGTTAAACCTGATGATATTACTTCAGATGATGGTGAAATTGATGTTGAATCTCCGAACGTTAGTGTTGATGCTCCCGTTGATGAAGATGTAATTGAAGAAGCTCCTCAAAATGATGTTGAATCTCCAATTGATGATGAAATCCCTGAAAATGAATCAAAAGATGATAAAGAGGTTTGGGAAACTGAAGATGAAACAGTTACTCAAAATGATGATGCTGAAGTTTGGGAAGATGATGAGGGAGTTTCACCTGAAGACAATGCTGAAGTTTGGGAAGATGATACAGATTATGCTGATGAGGATAAATCACAATCAAAATCATTTAAGGAAAGAATCAAATCATTTATTAAACATGATGATAAAGGTGACGATGAAAGTTCATCCAAAGCCTCATTTTTCCAATCTCTCAAGTCTGTAAAAGATTTTAATGATGATACAGATTTGAAAGATGAAATTGAAGATGATATGTCTGATAATAATTCTGTTGAAAAACATCTTGAAGATGAGAAGGTTGATTTAGGTTCTGATGATGATTATATTTATGTTGACCACTCTAACGATGAATCACATGAATTTGAGGAATCAACAAAGCCAGACATTGAAGATTACGTCACTAAAGAAGATGTGGATTACTCTTATCAAGATGAAGTTATTGTTGATAAATCTCCTGAAAATGATGACTTTAAAGAAAACAACATTAAAAAACCAATTTTCAGCAATAAAATTAATATAAAATCAGATAACTCTTCAAAAGATGATGAAATCAGTGAAAATTACGATGATATTGATGAAGAAGTATCTGAAAATCATAATGTTGATGATGATGTTGTCTCTGAAGATAATATAAAATCAGATGATGATAAGGTTGATTTGGGTTCAGATGACGATTATATTTATGTTGACCACACTAACGATGAAGTTGTTGGAGAGCATGAAGAAGATTTAGAAGATGTGAGCTTTGATGAAAAACCTCAAAAAGAAGTAAAAATCAAAAATAAATCCAGAAGATCCAATTTTGTAAAAACAATTATTTCTGATGTAGTCGGTGGTGAATCCAAGTTAGAACCTGAAGAAATAGAAACCGTACGCGGTGAAATCATTGAGGAAGATGAGGTTCCACTCCACAAGCCTGCTCCTAAAGATGAGTATGTTGTCGAAGCGGAAATTGTTAATGGAAATTATGATTCTCAAGATAATTTTGAAAAACCAACTCCTAAAGATGATTATTTTGAAGAGGATGAGGAACTTAACATTTTCACAGATGAACTTCCGGATTTAAGTCATGATGATTATGAGGAGATTCATGAAGAGGCTACAAACGTAATTGATAAAGCTATGGATGAATTTATGGATGATGTATTTGATAAAGGGGATGTCCATGATTCATTTGAGGAAAAAATTAGGGATCAATTCGTTGATGAGGAAATTATTGATGTTAAATCGGAAGATGTTGTAAAAGATAAACCTTCAGATGACATTGACATTAAAGATTCTAAAGTTGATGATGAATTTATCATGCCTTCAAATGGCACTAACAGTTTCGATGTTGATGTAAATGAAGACATTGCAAAATCCTCAGGCAGGTTTACAGACATTAACGTTCAAGATAATGAAACAGAAAAAGAAATAATAGAGAATAACGGTTCAAATATTTCAGATACCCGAGACATTAATGATGATAAACCTGTTGATGAAAGTGCATCTATAAGTGATGAGGTAATTTACTTTAAGGGTGCAAATGACGTAACAAACCCATTGAGAAAAAATAATGTTTACTATAAAAATGAGCATAAAAAATCACTAAGGGACTCTATAAAAGGAATTAAAAAAGACATGCAATACATTAACAAGTCACTTAATGAAATTGAAAACCCTACTCAAATAGATTATGTTTCTGTCGTTGATAGAACTGAAGAATATGATCCTAACGATTATTTATCAAGACCTAGTGATGACGATTCAGATAAGATAATTCAAATGGAAGAGGAAATGGCCTTTGCAGAAAAAGAAGAGCGGAGAATAGAAAAAGAATTGGAAGAAAGATATGATGATAACATTCCAAATGATGATGTGATTGTAACTGTCAATAACCCTCAAGTTCGTGAAGAGCTAAAAGACCAAGCCTTGGAAAACATCATCCAAACAGCAAATGATGATTACAAGGAAATTGAAAAGGAAAGATTCAAGAATGAAAATCAGTTAAAGGCATTTGATGATAAAAAGCTTCCTGGTAAAAGAAAACTTGAGGATGAAATAGTGGACTATGCTCAGGCTTCAGACATTGGTCTGACACCTCAAAATGACTTATATGCAATGCCTATTTCCAAGGTGGCAGAATCTGTCAATGCCATTGTTGATATTGAAGGACCAATTCATGTTAAGGAAGTGACCAACAGGGTTAAGGACAGCTGCAATATTAAAAGGGCAGGCTCTAACTTGAAAAAGACTGTGAACCTTGCTATCAATGAAGCTGAAAATGCTGGAGACATTATAAAAATTGGTGATTTCCTATATGATGCTTCAAACAATAATGTTATTGTTAGAAAAAGGAATAAACCTAACATTGAGTTGATATCTGATGAGGAAATTGCTAAAAGCATAGAATTGGTACTGCTTCATAAGGATAATGTTTCAACAAAACAAATTGCAAAAGAGGCTTCACGCAATTTCGGATTCAAATCCACCTCCAAAAAGACATCTACCCGAATCAACAGCGTCTTGGATTTGATGATTGCAAATAATAAGGTTAAGATTGTCAACGAGTATGTTGAACTTAATTAGGGAGGATTTTTAATGTCAACAAAGGTAAAATCTCCTGATAACTTGCCGAATAAGCCCGGCGTTTACATTATGCGTGATGCATCAGACACTATCATCTACATAGGCAAGGCAAAGAACCTCATAAAAAGGGTCAAATCTTATTTTAGGGAAAAGCTTGACAGGCCGAAGACCCAAATATTGATGAGTCATTTCGACAGCTTGGAATACATTGTAACCAATTCAGAAAAGGAAGCTTTGATTCTAGAGGCTACATTGATTAAAAAGCATCGCCCGAGGTACAATGTTCAGCTTAAGGATGACAAGAGGTACCCTTATGTTAAAATCACCGATGAGAAATTTCCCCGTTTGGTTATTACAAGAAACGTTACTAAAAACGGTATTTATTACGGTCCGTTTACCGATGTGGGTTCAGTCAAGCAGACTGTCAAGTTTTTAAAGTCACTGTTTAAGATAAGGACTTGCCGCAACATGAATGGGCCTTGTCTCAACTGTCAGATTGATTTGTGTTATGCTCCATGCGTAGGTAAAATCTCTGAAAAGGAATATTCAGAAATAATCAATAAGATTGACTTGTTTTTCCAGGGTAAATATTCCACCATCGTCAAAAACCTCAAAAAGGAGATGATGGATGCTGCCGGCAATGAACAATACGAAAAGGCAGCAGTTATCAGAGATCAGATTGCATCAATTGAAGAGATTATGGAAAAGCAATTCGTGGATTTGGTTGACGATGATTTGGACCAAGACGTAATAGCAATTGCTCCTGGAGATGATGAAGTTGTAGTTATCATCATGCCGATTCGTAACGGTAAGATTGTAGGGCGTGATGACTTTTTGATGAGTGCATCCCAATACGATTCATCATCAGAAATAATGTTTGCTTTTATTCAGCAGTATTATGGTTATAACAGGCATGTTCCAAAACAGATTCTTTTGGATGAGGACATTGATGAAAAGCAGCTATTGGAAGAGTGGCTGAGCGATTTGAGGGGAAATAAGGTTTCAATAAAGGTTCCTCAAAAGGGTGTCAAGGCACGTCTTGTTAAGATGGCTCGTAAAAATGCTGAAATCATCAAACATCAAAAGAAAAAGATGGAATCTTCTTTAATTGAGCTTAAAAAATACTTGAAACTTGAAAAAATCCCTCATGTGATAGAAGGATATGACATAAGTAACATTTCAGGTAAGTTTGCGGTGGGTTCCAAGGTGTCATTTAAGGATGGAAAACCCAACAAAAAGATGTATAAACATTTCAAAATGGAAACTCCAGGACCGAACGATTTTGCCATGATGGAGGAATTGCTGACCCGTAGACTGAAAATGATAGACAGGGACCCAGAACCGGACCTTATCGTCATTGATGGTGGTAAGGGACAGCTGGGTATGGCATGTGGTGTTTTGGAGAAAATGAATCTCACTCATATTCCTATTATTGGTCTTGCCAAGGAGTTTGAAGAGGTATTTACTCCAAATTCTTCTCGACCGATTATAATTCCTAAAAACAACCAGGCTTTATACTTGCTTCAGCAGGTTCGTGATGAATCTCACCGTTTTGCGATAACCTATCACAGAAAGCTTCGCAGCAAAAATATATCTGCCTCTTCACTGGATGATATCGCTGGTATTGGTAAAAAACGTAAGGTTAATCTTTTAAAGCAGTTCGGCACCATCGATAATATTAAAAATGCATCAGTTGAGGATTTAGCTAAAACGGAGGGCATGAATCAGAAAACGGCGGAAAATGTCTATAATTATTATCACTAAATTTTAATCTAGTTTCAGTAAAAACAACTGATTTTCCATTAACTTTAAATATAAGTATTTTTAAAAGTCTTTATAACGAATATAAAGGAATTAAAGTTATGGTTAAATGTCCAAGATGTGGATACGAAAATGCATCCTCATCTGTATATTGTGATAACTGTGCCTATCTTCTTTCTGATAAAAACAGTGCTAGGGTAAATAATGGAAGTAAACCTAGCAGATGGAATGTGGGCATAGCTAAAAAGATTGTAATTGTTTTGGGAATAATTGTTATTGCATTATTGCTGTTCTCTTTTGCATATAATAATTCACAGCCTTCTCATAACGATACATTAAATGTTATTTACGATGACGGAAGTCAACATCAATCATCTTCTTACCCTTTCAAAGCTATAATCAAAGGTGATGGTAATTGGCATGCTCAAATGGGCAATCCAAATTATCTTGTTGATAAATCAGATTCCGGTACAAAAACATATTCACTGGACTGTGCGGCTTGGGATGATGTTAAGATAACTGCTGAAAAATATAGTGGTGAAGGCGAACTTTCTATTCAACTTTTAAGAAATGGTAAAGTTGTAGCTGAAAATTCAACTACAAATGGTTCAAATACTGTTTCAATTTATTTTGACAGCTAAACTTGGCCAACTGCCTTTTCTAATAACTCTATCAATTCGTCAGTTTTATAAAGTCTGATTTCCTGCTCATCGTTGCCTTTAAATATTTTGATGAATGTGATCATGTCACTGCATAACTGGTCATATTGGATGTTTAGGGTGTTGAAGTTAGACAGTAGTGTAAATGCTTTTTGCTGGTCTAGTTGGGGATTGTCATTTAAAATACGTTCAATATTTACAAAATGGGTTTCAATCATTATTTTTTCCTGTTCTAATGCATCTAAATATTCTTGGATTTTATTTTCACTTGCCATTTTTATCACTTGTTTTTAGATATGTTAATTATAAAATATAAATAGTTTCATGGATATAATTGTATTATTGTAAAGGGGCATTAAGAATGATAAAAGTTGAAAATGTTAGTAAGGATTATGAATTGGATGATGGAACTAAAATTACAGCACTTAAAGATGTTAGTTTTGAAGTTGAAGAAGGCGAAATCTTAGGAATCATGGGAAAAAGCGGTTCCGGTAAGACTACACTTTTAAGGGCATTAAGAGGGGTGGAACACATTGATGCAGGAAGCATCACTGTCGGAAAAGTAACTGTTAAAGAAGGTTCTTCTCAATTTTATTACAATAATCTTAAAAAGGAAACTGCAATTCATCTTCAAAGGTCTTTCGGATTATGGCCGGATACAGTACGTGAAAATGTATTGAGAAAATTATATGCCAGAAGATACTTTGATGAAGGAGATACTAATTTTGAAGTTGCAGAAAGTGAATTCGGTGAAGAGGCCGATGAGCTTTTGGAGCTGGTTTCACTTACTCACAAGGCAGATCATTATGCTTCCGTTTTGAGTGGTGGTGAAAAACAAAGACTCATTATGGCTCGTCAACTTGCAAAACAACCTAAAGCATTACTTCTTGATGAACCTGCTACCATGGCATGCCCTAAAACAAAACAAGAAATATTGGATGCTGTTAAAAAAATCAATGAAGAATTAAATATCACTGTTATAGTTGTTTCTCACCTGCCGGATGTTCAAAAATACTTGGCTGACAGGGTAATTTTACTTGAAGATGGTGAAATAGCCGATGAGGGTTCTGCTGATGAAATTTGTGATAAATTTATGGCAGATATGGAGCCTATTGTTGATATTGAAAATATCGCAACTGATGAAGATGTCATTGATGTCAAAGATGTGAGAAAAAGATTTTACCTGTTGACTGGTGGTGAAGTCCTTCAGATGGAGGATATAAACTTCAAGGTTCAAAATGAAAACATATTGAGCATTATCGGACCTAGTGGTGCAGGTAAGACTGTCCTTTTAAGAATGTTAGGTGGTCTTGATTATCCTGACGAGGGGGATATCTTATATTATACTGATGGCGAGTGGAGGGATATTGAACTTCCTGGATTGAGCCGTATGAAAATACGTTCAAAATTAGGATTCATGCACCAGGAATTCGCCTTAAGTCATTATGCAACTGTATTAAGCCAGCTTGCAACCAGATTAGGTTATAAAAACCAAAATATCGTTAAGGAAGCACAGGAAAGAGCAAGAAAGATTGGTATTGGTGAAGAATTGCTTGATTCGTTTTACTTATTAACTGATTTGCCTGAAACCGAGGCCAAACATCGTTTGGAACAAATTGGTTTGGATGCTGAAATCTTAAATGATCTCTTCCCAAGATTTCCTGAAACCGCTACAAAAGAAGCCGTTGCAGATATTTTTGAAAGCCTTGACTTGGATTTGGATATTTTATACAGAAGATCCTATGAACTCTCAGGTGGTCAAAAGGTACGTGTAATGCTTGCATTGATTTTGGTATCAAGACCTAAGTTCCTGCTTCTCGATGAACCGTTCGGTGATTTGGACCCTGTAACATTAAGGGATGTAACAAACTCTCTTAAAAAGATTTCCAAAACATATGGAATTACAATTGTAATGATTTCACACAATACTGACTTCATTAAGGAATTGTCCAACAGGGCGGTCTTTATGGATGACGGAAAAATCATTGATGACAGTGAAAACATTGATGAAATCGTTGACAACTTCATTGATTTCTGTCATGCAGACTATCTAAAAGGTGATTGCTGAATGTTTGATGTGATTATGCTTCCGGTTGACGGTTCCGATTATTCCTTCAAGGCTGCAGATGTTGCTATTGAAATGGCTCAGAGATTCTCATCCAAAATTGCTGCAGTTCATGTTTTAGAGGAATTTTCATTCAATAGCTATGATTCAGAGGAGGATTCTGGTGATGCGATTTTGGCAAAAATAACCAAAAAGGCAGGTGATGTGGGTGTTGAGGTCAGTGAACATTTGCTTACTGCAGACCCATTAAGGGATATGAGCTTCATTGTGGCTCAGACACGTGCGGATTTGGTTGTAATCCATGCGCATGGAGCTAACAATAACAGATTTGTATCTTTTGAGGACAACGATGTATCGGATACTCAAATTGGTTCTGTTTCTGAAAGGCTGTTAAGGACTTGTGATGTCCCAGTATTATTGGTTAAATAATACATTATTCTTTTTTATTTTCTTTTTTTATTCATTTCATTGCTTTTTTTACATAAACTTTTAAATATAATAAAAATCTAACTTATAATAACATAAATTGTTTATATTAAAGGAGATATTTTATGATTGTTAAAGATTGGTGCTCATTCTGTGGAGAATGTGCTGGAGTTTGTCCAAGAAATTTAATACAAGTGAGAGAATATGCTTTAGTGTTTGACGACGATGACTGTAAAGATTGTGATACATGCATAAAAGCATGTCCAATTGATGCTTTAGAAAAAGAGGAATGATTATATGATTGAAACTGATGTAATTGTAGTTGGATCAGGACCTGCAGGTTCTAGCGCAGCAAAACATGCTGCATTAGGTGGAGCAAAAGTTATTTTGATGGATAAAAAATCCGAAATTGGATCACCAAAAAGATGTGCTGAAGGAGTTTCAATTGAAGGACTTGAAAAACTAGGAATTGAACCATCCCCTCGTTGGGTTACCAAAAAAATCGAAGGAGTAAGAATCCAAACCCCTGACGGAACTGACGTATGGTTAACTGAAGATGAAGTAAAATTGCCTGAAGCAGGTTATATCTTAGAAAGAAAAGTATTTGATAAACATATGGCAATGGACGCAGCTAGAGCTGGTGCAGAAATCAGAATCAAGACATTAGTCACTGGCGTTGAAAAGATTGACAACGGGTACATCGTTGAAACCGAATGCATGGGAGAAAAAATTGACTACAAATGTAAAATCCTAATCGCTGCAGACGGTCCTGAAGGCCACGTTGCAAGATGGGCAGGATTAAGACCAGCTGCAAAAGCAAAAGAAATGGAATCAGGTATTCAATACGAAATGTGTAATGTTGAATTTGAAAAACCTGGAATCATTGAATTCTACTTAGGTTCATGTGCACCTGGAGGTTACGTATGGATTTTCCCAAAAGGTGATGACATTGCAAACGTAGGTTTAGCAATTTTACCTCACAAAGCTGAAAAAACCGCAAAAGAATACCTGGATGACTTCATTGCAAAATGCCCATACACACAAAACGCTCAGGCAGTTGAAATGAACGTCGGTGGAGACCCAGTGGGCGGAATGACCAAAAAACTTTATGACGACAACATCATGGTTGTTGGAGATGCAGCAGGCCAAGTAAACCCATTGACTGGTGGAGGAATCATCTCAGGTATGACTGGTGGAATGTGTGCAGGTCAGGTAGCAGCTCAAGCTATCAAAGAGGACTGCTCTAAAAAATTCCTAAAACAATATGATAAAATGGCTCACGATGAGCTGGATCACGAAATTAAAAGGTACAAAAAAGTGCAAGAATACTTACTAACCTTATCTGATGATGAACTTAACAGTATTGCACATGCATTTGAAGGAGAAAGCTTTGATAAAATATCCACTACCGAAATTGTTAAAAAATTAATTAAAGTGTCTCCAAAAGCTTTACTCAAATTAGGTAAATTCGTATAGGTGTTAAAATGATTTTAGTTACTGGTGGAGCAGGTTATATAGGTGCTCATACAAATAAGGCTTTGCATGCTGCAGGTTATGACACTGTTGTAGTGGATAATCTCTGCAAAGGTTATGAAAACTTTGTAAAATGGGGATTTTTTGAAGATTGCGACTTTGGTAGTGGCGATTTAAGAGAAGTCTTTAAAAACTATGATATCGATGGTGTAATACACTTTGCTGCTTTTTCATCAGTGGCAGAATCAGTTCAAATGCCTCAAAAATACTTTAAAAACAATTATAAAAACACATTAAATCTCCTGAAAATCATGAGGGAATTCGGTGTCGATAAATTTATTTTATCCTCTACCGCTGCAGTATATGGAAATCCTAAAACAATACCAATTACAGAAGACAGTGAATTAAAACCAATCAATCCTTACGGACACTCCAAATTCATCACTGAAAAAGCTCTTGAAAGGGAAGCTGAAAAAGGTGATTTCAACTATGTATCTTTAAGATACTTCAATGCTGCAGGATGTGATTTTGACGGTGAAATCGGGGAATTGCATGACCCTGAAACCCACCTCATTCCTTTGGTATTGGATGCCGCTATCGGAAAAAGAGATAGCATTTCCATCTTCGGAGATGATTACGATACTCCTGACGGAACATGTATAAGAGATTATATCCACGTTAATGACTTGGCTGACGCACATATTAAAGCATATGAATACTTATGCAATGAAAATGAATCAAACATCTTTAACTTAGGTAACGGTGAAGGTTATTCCGTTCGTGAAGTCATTGACATGTGCAAAAAGGTTACAGGACGTGACTTCGAGGTTAAAATCGATGAACGCCGTGAAGGTGACCCTGCTGTTTTGATAGCTGATTCAACCAAGATTCATGAAAAGCTAGGATGGACCCCTCAATATGATTTGGAACAGATTGTAGAGTCCGCCTGGAAATGGCATGAGAAAATGAATAAAGTTTAGGTAATTTTCATGGAAAATGAAAGTCACGAATCTAAAATTGATGTTCGAATAATTGTACAGGATTTGAATATTGCACAGCTTGTTTCGAAAGCTGTCAATAATATTCAACTTGAACGGGACTATAATATTATTGTTTCATCCATTATTCCAACTACTGAATTGAGCATTGTTAAAAAGGTAGCTCGTGGTGCGGACATTTTACTGATTAGTGGCTATGGTCAGGATGAAACTTACAATATTCTTTTCAATGAATTAAAAACTGATTTTAATCATATTGGGTTATTTGATTATAATAACATTATTGTTGATGATGAATCCGTTGATTTCAGATTGGCTGAAAAGGAGATTCTCAATTCAATAATAAAATCAACATTATCTTATTCTTTAAACTTAATTAATATCCACACTTTGGAAAATAAACTGATGAAAGTAACTCATAATTATAATAATTTACTGGATGATTATAATAAGTTAATTAAAGAAAGCGAAGTTTTATCTCAGCAAAACAGGGAACTTATGGAAGACATTGATGAGATAAAATCTGATTTTTCTGACTTTAAATTACGTTATGATGATATTTATTCCAAAGATATTTTAGAAATTTTCAATCTTGAAGATCTTTGGCAGGAAACATTCAGGCAGGATTTGGTCGATGAAGAGCGAATTGTCATAGCCACAAATAAATTCAAACCTGAAAACATTATCGTTGGTCAAAATTATATCGCTTCAGAATCCAAATCAAAAGCTGTTGAATGGTTGAATATTGTTAGAACTGCACTGATTTTTGTAGATGACAATGCCGATGATTTGAAAAAAGAGTTAAATGAGAAAACTGAAGAAAAAGTTCCTGAAGTTAGAGAAGATTATGATATTCCCAACAATTTTGAAAATTTCTGGGACTGAACAAAATTAAAACAATTATTATTTTATACTAGTTTTTAGATAATTATTATTATACTATTTTATAGGGAGTTTATAAATGCAAGGTGAAATGGAAGATAAGTGTGGTATTGTTGGAATTCATTGCAGTGATGAATCCAAGGATGTTGCATCTTTTGTTTATTATTGTTTGTATGCTTTACAGCACAGAGGTCAGGAATCAGCAGGAATTGCTACTTTTAATCCAGAAAATGGTTTAAATCACTACTGTGGAATGGGTTTAATCACTGATGTATTTAGTGATGAGTTAATCCAAAGCCTACAAGGCAGTATGGCTATTGGACATGTAAGATATTCCACTACCGGCCAATCAAAGTTGGAAAATTCACAGCCTTTTGTAACTGATTTTGGTGATGGATTTATAGCAATGGCTCACAATGGGGATATTGTTAACTCCGGCGAGTTAAAAAAAGAACTCATTGATGAAGGATTCTATTTCAAATCCGACAGTGATTCTGAAGTAATCTGTTATCTTCTCAAAAAAGAGCATTATGATAACGGTAAAAATGTTATAGATGCTATTGAAGCAGTATGTAAAAAGTTAGTAGGATCATATGCATTAACTATTTTGGTTGATGGAAAGTTGTATGGTGTAAGAGACCCAATGGGAATAAAACCTCTTGCTGTTGCAAAAAGGGATGATGAATTTATTTTGGCTTCTGAAACTGTCGCTTTTGATGTTATCAATGCTAAATATATTAGAGATATTGTTCCGGGTGAAGTTGTTTACTTTGAAAACGATGAAATTAACTCCCACATGTTAGAAAGTGCAGGAAAATGCAAACTTTCACATTGTATGTTTGAATATGTCTACTTTGCAAGGCCTGACAGTACCATTGACGGCATTAACGTTTATGAAACCAGAATGAATATTGGTCGTCAGTTGCATGAATTATATCCAATCGATGCAGATGTTGTCATTCCGGTTCCTGACTCCTCAATTCCGGCAGCTATCGGATATTCCCGAGCTTCAGGTATTCCATATGGGGAAGGATTAATCAAAAACAGGTATGTTGGAAGGACATTTATCATGCCGACTCAGGAAGAAAGGGAACTTGCAGTCAGACTCAAATTGAATCCTATTAAAGATGCCATTAAAGGCAAAAAGATTATTTTAATCGATGACAGTATTGTAAGAGGAACTACCTCAAAGCAATTGCTTGATCTTGTTAAAGAAGCAGAACCTGCTGAGATTCACTTTTTAGTAGGTTGTCCTCCTGTAGTTGCTCCATGTTACTATGGAGTTGCAATGGCAACCAAAAAGGAATTGATTGCTGCCAATTATTCTGTTGAAGAAATACAAAAACAGCTTGACATAGATTCTTTAGGTTACATTACTCTCCCTGCTTTAGTTAAAGCTATTGGAATGGATGAGGAAAAGTTATGTTTAGGCTGTTTGAATGAAGAGTATCCTACAGAAATTCCTGATGGACTTGAAGCTGAAACCTATTATAAACCTTAGATAAATATGGTTGAACTGTTAGCTCCTGCTGGAAATTTCATTTCGCTTCGTGCCGTTTTGGAAAATGGTGCCGATGCGGTTTACTTTGGTCTTGATGACTATAACATGAGGGCCAATGCTAAAAATTTTTCTTTGGATGATTTAAGTGATGTGTCCAAAATAGCTAATGAATATGGAGCTAAAACATATTTATGCACTAATATTATTCTAAATGAAAAACTCGCCAGTGAGCTGGAATCCAATTTGGAAACCATATCATCATCTGAAATCGACGGACTAATTTTATCAGATATAGGATTGATAGATGACACTGTCTCACATGGCCTTGAAGTGCATATAAGCGTTCAGGAAAACGTTACTAATTCTTATACTTTGAAAACCCTTAAAAAGCTAGGTGCCAAAAGGGCAATCTTGTCCCGTGAGTTATCATTAAGAGAAATCACTGAAATAACTCAAAAATCACCGATTGAAACTGAAATATTTGTTCATGGCGCAATATGTATGGCGATTTCAGGAAGATGCTTTTTAAGCTATGGGTTGTATGGACGAAGCGCAAACTGTGGGGATTGCCTGCAGCCTTGCCGCAAGAACTGGACACTGACATATGAGGAAGGTGATGACAATGTCGTCAATTTCTCTGATGTTGAAGATGAGTCTTTTGTCATAACTGGAAGCGATGATGTAAGTTACAGAACCAACTTCTTTTCACCGAAGGACATGTGCATGATAGAACATATTCCAAAACTTATGAAAAGTGGTGTTGCATCATTTAAGATTGAAGGAAGGGCACGCAGTCCTGATTACGGTGCAATGGTAACTGAAATCTATCGTGAAGCCATTGACAATTACCAAGAAGATCCTCTAAATTATCAAGTTAAGGATGAGTGGATGGATGAGCTTACAAGTGTGTTTAACCGTGGATTTGACACCAACTTTTACTTTAACACTCCTTTTGAGGTCAGTGAAGACAACCAATCCAAATATATAAAAAAGGATATCGGTCAGGTCGTCAACTATTATGCTAAGGTTGGTGCTGCTGAGCTTAGAATATGGGATGATTTAAGGATTGGTGATAAAATTATAATCCAGGGTCAGACTACTGGATCAATTACTCACACTATTGATTCCATGCAGATTGAAGGACAATCTGTCGATAGCGTAGACAAAAATTCAAATGTTGCAGTTCTGATGCCAACAAAAGTTAGAAAAAACGATTTTGTCTATAAATTAGTTGAACGGGAATCAATTTAGTTGTTTTACTAATAATTTATTTATTGGGGAAAATCATGAATAGGCATATCATAAATGTATTATCAGTTTCAAGAATCTTTTTTGGATTGTTATTTTTAATAGTGGCTATTTCTGATTTTAATATTGTCTATTTGATGGCAATATATTTTTTAGCTATTCTAAGTGATATTCTTGATGGATATTGGGCTCGTAAATATGGGCTGGTTGTTGATAACGGTTCCAAAATGGACGTGATTTGCGATTTTCTGTTAATTATATTTTCAACATTGGCGGTAGTTTTGATTGATTTGGCGCCTGCCTGGTTTTTGTTGATTATCATTTTGAAGTTGATTGAGTTTTTCATCACTTCCGGAAGCGGTACACTGAAATACGACAGATTTGGAACATTTGTGGCATACATGTTTTATGCATTTCCGATTGTCGCAATATTGATTAACTCTAAAAATATAACATTAATATTGACTATAATTATAACTGTATGTGCAATAGCATCTTCACTTTCTAGAATTAAAAATATGAGTGAATTAAATGATTAAAAAAATAACTATTTATGGAAAAGGTGGAATCGGAAAAAGTACTACAGTAGCTAATTTGACTGCTGTATGGGGCTGTGATGATTTAAACTGTTTAGTAATTGGTTGCGATCCAAAAGCAGACACTACTCGTACTTTATATGGAAAAAGAATCCCGACTGTTGTAAACACACTAAAGGATAACAGAACACCTGAAAAGGAAGATTTGGTTTTTACAGGTTTCAGGGGCATTCAATGCGTTGAAAGTGGAGGTCCTGAACCTGGTGTGGGCTGTGCAGGTCGTGGCGTTATTGTTGCAATGAAAAGGCTTGAAAAAATTGGAATATTCGGCGACGATTTGGATGTTGTAGTATATGACGTATTGGGGGATGTTGTCTGTGGTGGTTTTTCAGTGCCTTTGCGTGAAAAATACGCTGATGAAGTACTGATTGTCACATCTGGGGAATACATGTCACTTTATGCTGCAAACAATATTGTTCGTGGTGTTAAAAAGCTTAAGGGTAACTTGAGCGGTATCGTGTGCAACTGCAGAAATGTCGACAATGAAGAGCAAATTGTCAATGACTTTGCAAAAAAGATAGGAACACATGTAGTTGGTACAATTCATAGAAGTAATTTAATTCAAGATGCTGAATTAGATGCAAAAACCGTTGTAGAAAAATACCCTGAAAGTGAAGAAACCCAAGAATACATTAACCTTGCTTCAAGTATTATGGCTAATGAAAACATTTCCACTCCTGAACCTATGAGTGATGATGAATTTGAGGAATTCTTCAAGTCATACTTATAGATAACATGATTTCACTTAGAAAAATAAATAGCCTTTTAATTGCCATTCTTGTTTTGATGCTGGTCTATCATGCTTTGCTTGCCGCATTATACTTTTTTGGAATCATTGGATATATGCCTGATTTCAAGATTACTGGAAGAAGGCTGTTCTATCCTCTTGTTTTGCATATCATAATCAGCCTGTACCTTTACTTTAAGGAAAAATCGAAATCAAAAAGGTACTCAAATCTGATTAAGGAAACAAACCAGCAGCTGATAACAGGCATATGTATCATAATATTCTCCACTCTCCACATATTGAATTACTCATGGGGTAGCGTAAGCGACAATACTGAACTTTTCACTACTTTAAGCCATATTGTTGTGGATAATCTGCTGTTTGTTTCAATTGCACTTCATTTGAGGGTGTCACTTCCAAGACTTCTGATTTCATTCGGATTTTTGCAAGGAAAGGACGATTATGCAAATGCAAAAAGCAAAATCAACAAAATAATTTTAGTTTTATTAATCATCATTTTCATGGCTGAGGCAATATTTTACATTGGGGGAATTTTATGAGCGAGATAATTGTTATAGGTGCAGGAATTGCAGGTCTTACTGCAGCAATCAAGGCAAGTGAATTGGGAGCCAATGTCTGCTTGATTTCTCCGGATTACTCTGAACGCTCACAATCTGTAATGGCCATGGGTGGAATAAACGCCGCTTTAGGTAAAGATGATTCTGTAGATGAACATTTCGCCGATACCATGAATGGGGGATGCGGGATAAATGATGTTGGTGCAGTCAGAAAGCTTACAAATGACGCTCCAAATATCATTGACTGGCTTTCAAAGATAGGAACAACATTTACAAGAGACTCTGAAGGCAACATCGACCAGAGATACTTCGGTGGTCAGAAGAAAAAACGGACTGCCTATGCAGGTGCAAGAACCGGAAAGCAAATTGTAACAGCACTGATAACAGAATGCAGGAAAAATGAAGCTGAAGGCAGTGTCACAAGATTCATCGGATGGAGATTTCTGTCTTTGATAATAAAAGACGGAAAATGCCTGGGTGCAATCTGCATCAATGAAACCACCTCCGAAATTAGGGAATTCCTCTCAGATAGTGTGATAATTGCTACAGGAGGATTGAATAAACTGTTCGGTAGAACCTCCGGTTCAATACATAATGATGGGGTTGCAACAGCAAGGCTCTTTATGCAGGGTGTTGAACTGGCCAACCTTGAAATGATTCAGTATCATCCGACAACAGTAAGGACACCTGTCAAAAGAATGCTCATAACCGAAGCGGCCCGTGGCGAAGGCGGAAACCTCTACACTCTTTGTGACGGCGAGAAATGGTATTTCATGAAGGAATGGTATCCTGAATTTGCTGAGCTGATGCCAAGGGATGTTGTGTCAAGAAGCATCTATAAGGCTTCTGAGGGTGGTAAAAATCCTGTTTTTCTTGACATAAGCCATTTGGATGATGAGGTCATTAAGACGAAATTGGATGAGGTTTATGAAATATGTACAAATTACCTTGACCTTGATCCTACTTCAGAGGCAATTCCGGTTTATCCTGGAGTTCACTTCTTTATGGGAGGCATAAGAACCGATGAGAATCATAAAACCAATATTCAGGGATTATATGCTGCAGGAGAATGTTCAGTACAGTATCACGGAGCAAACAGGCTGGGCGGAAATTCCCTGTTGGGCGCTGTTCATGGAGGATGGATTGCGGCAGAAAACGCCATAAATGATTCAAATGATGATTATGTTAACATGATTGATGTGGAAATCGAGTCATTCAATAAATTTGAGAAAAATGGAAATTCATCTGATGTTGAAAATGAACTGGCTGAAATAATGGCATATTCTATGGGAATATATAGAAATGAGGAAGGCCTGACGAATGCATTGGAAAAACTGGATGACTGGAATGTAA
>JAFUIW010000141.1 GCA_017473945.1 Methanobrevibacter sp.
CTTATCAGATCGTGCTATCAATTTTCCAGAGTTTGCCACATGCAAACTGTTTCCTAAAAATTTCATAAAATCAAACTTAAAATCAAATCTGTATCATTTATATAATTATAAATAAGTTATATATAAACCTATCGATATATTTATATATAAACTATTATTTATATTTAAATGTTTTTCTATTTTAATCCGGCAATTTCAGCCAGGGTTTTACCGCTTGCAATATCACAGATAATTGCAGACTCTTTAATTTTCACTGCCAATGACTGAACCATAACCTTGGAGAATAATTCCTTTGGAATTATGACAATGCCTGATTCATCACCTAAGAAAAAGTCGCCCGGATTGATTTTCATACCTTCGACATCAATAGGCTTATTTAAAGTACCCAGACCTAAGGCAGAGCCTGCATTAGGACAGAAATTGCTTGCAAATACAGGATAGTCCATATATAAAAGAGCATCAAGATCACGGGCTGAACCGTAAATGACAGTTGCCATTATTCCATTTTCACGCGCACATGTTGAAGCGAGCTCGCCCCAAATCGCCTTGTCTTCACCGTTAACCTTAAAAAACAACACATCCCCATCTTCTGCAGCATCTATTGCCAATGCAGATGTTCCCCAGTCATCACAGTCAGTTTCTGCAGTAAAAATTCTGCCCCAAACCTTCTGATTGTTGATTGGTTTGATTGACTGAATATTTCCTGATCTTCCAGATATTGCATTATAAGCATCTGAAATCTGACATGCAGAAACATTTTCAAGCAGGGACTGCAAATTAATGTATTCATCGTAATTTTTACCATTAAATCTTAAATCATCAATAGTCACATTTTCCAAATTAATCTTATCCACTTCTATACGTTTATTTAAATTTTTATTCTTGTTTAAAACATCTTTTGGACTTATTGACATGTATCTCATCACCAAATTTACTTAATGTATAGATTTGTACCCTATAATTAATAATACTTTCATCGTTATTAAACAGTTTTATATATTAGTTTAACCAAAATAGTTATTGTAGTATTAATATACTTAACATTATTATATGCTCATTTAGAGTTTATTACATTATTCATTATTATAATTATTATTAATTAATCAAAAGAAAGGAGAAAAGCTATTATTAAGGAAAATATAGAATTTAAAAACTTAAAATTATAAATAAAATAATTAGACAGTATTATATCAGTAAACCCTTAATAGAAACACTCTCTTACATATGTATTAACTCTTTTTAGTGTATAAAAGGTTCTAGACCTAAATAACAAATTTATCGTATAATTTATGCACATTTATTTACCTAAAAATAATTTGATTTTTAGATATACATAAATTATCCCGATTAATAAGCTTAGGAGGCTTAAAAATGGGAAAAGGTGAAGAATTAACAACAACAAAATATTTAATTCATGCTCAAATTACAGCTAATGGAATTGTTGAAAAACCTGATGTTGTTGGTGCAGTATTCGGACAAACTGAAGGTTTACTCAGTAACGATTTAGACTTAAGAGAGCTTCAACGTACCGGAAGAATCGGAAGAATTCAAGTTAACATTCACTCAAACAGTGGAAGAGCAAAAGGTGAAATCGTAATTCCTTCCAGTTTGGATAGAGTTGAAACCGCCATACTTGCAGCATCTCTTGAAACCATTAACCGTGTTGGACCTTGTGAAGCTGAAATTCAAACATTGAAAGTTGAAGACGTAAGGGCTGTCAAAAGAGAACAAGTTGTAAACCGTGCTAAAGAAATTTATAAAAACATGGTTGAAAGCGTCGGCCCTGCCAGCATGAAAATGATTGAAGAGGTAAGGGAAGCAATGCGTGTTCACGAAATATCTGAATATGGTGACGACCGATTGCCTGCTGGACCTAGCATCCACACTTCAGATGCAATCATCGTTGTGGAAGGACGCAGCGACGTATTGAACTTACTCAAATACGGAATCAAAAATACAGTAGCTGTTGAAGGAGTAAGTGTTCCTAAATCTATTGGAGAATTAAGTAAAAAAAGAACCACAACTGCATTCGTTGACGGTGACAGAGGTGGAGAACTTATCTTAAAAGAACTCCTGCAAATCGGTGATGTCGACTACATTACCCGTGCTCCAAAAGGCAAGGAAGTGGAAGACCTCGAAAAAGACGAAGCTTTAGTGGCACTTAGAAATAAAGTCCCTACAGCACAATTTTTAGCAACCCACAATCTTTTCAATGAAAACAATGGCAAAAAAGAAAGAAAACATGACAAACGCCATAAAAAACAAAGATATGCTCAACGTGAACAGCCACGTGTAGAAGAGCCGGTAATCGAAGACGATGAAGTAACTTTAATGAAAGATATGCTAAAAGAATTCGAAGGCACAGGCAGTGGAGCTATCTTGGATGAAGCATTGAACATGACCAAAGAAGTAGAAGTGGAAGAAATCTATGAAGAAATCAAAGGCATAGAAGGCACCGCAGATACTGTTATTTTTGATGGTGTAATCAGCCAAAGATTGGTTGACGTTGCATCCGAAAAAGGAATTAAAAGACTAGTCGCATTTAATTCCATGAATATTGTTAAAAAACCAAACAATATCCAATTAATTACAATTGACTAAATGAGAATCATTTTCTCATTTTTCTATTTTTTTACAATTTTTTAAGATAAATCTATATATTATAAAGAACATATAAGATATAGGATTCGGAAATTGGAGGTATATTATGAATATTAATATGGAAAATTATTACAGTACTCGTAAAAATGTTTTTGAAAGAATCCAAGACGCTAGTACTGCAACTAAATTATTAATGTCATTGATGATGGCATGTTTTACTGGTTTAATGGCGCAAATCATTATTCCACTCCCATGGACTCCAGTTCCTATAACTGCACAGACATTTGCAGTATTATGTTCTGGTTTATTGTTAGGTAAAAAATATGGATGCTTAAGCCAAATTTTATATGTAATCTTAGGTGTAGCATTTATTCCTTGGTTTGGAGGAATGACCGGAGGAGTTGAAGTATTGCTCGGATCTACCGGAGGATTCCTTATAGGATTTATTATTGCATCTTACTTTATAGGATACATTACTGAAAAATATGCAAAAGCACGTAGTTTTACAAGAATGGCTCTTGTCATTGGAATTGCAAACTTTGCATTGATATATATTCCTGGACTTGCAGGACTTGCATTATGGTTTAATTTGACCCAAGGTGCAAGCATTGGTATCGTCGATCTTTTAATGATGGGCCTTGTACCATTTATCTTAGGAGACATCGTGAAAATATTAGGTGCCGCTGGCGTATCCAAAGTATTTTTACCAAAAGACTAAAAAGGTTTTATACCTTTCTTTTTTTACTTTTTTTGATTTAAATGAAACTTGTTTTAAGAGGACATCATTTATTGTGTCTTAAAGGTTTTCAAGGCTATGGCTACAGTGAAGAGTTCACAAAGAATATGACTGAAGTCAACAGGAAAAGAAAATCTGAAAATACCACAATAACACTTACCAACTCACCCGATGACATCTGCAATGCTTGCCCAAACCTGAAAGGCAACCTTTGTGAAAATCAAAAGCAAAACGACAGCATTGTGCATATGGATGGGGAAGTGTTGAAAAAATTTGACACTGAAACTGAATATGATGCGATTGAACTGTTTGATGAAATTGATTCAATTTTCAATTCAAGGGAAAGCGTTTCTGGAATTTGCTTTAATTGTATGTGGCATGACAAATGCTTATTTTATCAAAACTTATAACATCACCGATAGCTTTAAATACTACATGAATTATATATTATATTGTTGTATATTTACAACAAATATAGTCCCGTAGGGTAGTGGTAATCCTTCTAGGCTTTGGACCCGGAGACGGCGGTTCGACTCCGCTCGGGACTATTTCTAACTAACTATTTTTATTGATATTTTATGGAAAAGCTATTACTTATTGGAATTGATACAAGAAGTATGCTTAACAGTGCATTGAAACTAAATTTTGATGTGTATTCCACAAGTTATTTTTCAACTTCAGACACTCCCCACATCCAAAACCAGAAAATTATCTTGAATGAAAGTGAGGGAGAAAGCTGCGGAATTTTTGAAGATCAGTTCGACAGCAAGGCAATTTTGGAAATATCTGAGGATTACATGGATGAAGTTGACTACATCATACCAATTTCAGGAATCTCACCATCTGACTTTCCGAATAAATACAAAAAAAAGATTTTGGGAAATAAAGATGTGAAAAACATTGAAAATAAATTCGATTTCTACAATGATATTAAAGATGAATTCTTAACCCCTATGACTTTTAGTGTAACTGATATAGATGAAGCTATTGAAATTAATAAAAATTATGATGACAAACAATTTATTTTAAAACCCACTCAAGGAAGTGGAGGGTATGACATAAAACTTTTAGATAATGATGCATCAATTGAATTAAATGACAGTGAGTTCATCATGCAGGAATATGTGGATGGGATCAGTTTGAGTTCATCAGTTCTTGCAACAAAAAGTGATGCAAAAACAATCATCAACACAAGACTGCTGACAGAACATGACTTTGGAACAGACGGCAGTTTCATATACATTGGAAACATCCTGCCTTTAACTTCCAGGTCAATCATGGCAGATGTTAAAGAGACGGATGAAATCAATGAGACAATGTGTGAAACATCAGAAAATTTGGCTCGTAAATTTAATTTAATCGGGTCAAATGGTGTTGACTATATCCTGAATGAAAACGGATTGTATGTAATCGAAATCAATCCACGCCTTCAGGGAACATTCGAATGTGTGGAAATGTCACTTGGAATCAACATGCTGGATGCACACATCAGGGCATGTCATGGAAAATTAATTGATATTCCCGAAGCAAGATACTATTCCTATAAAAAAATTGTCTATTCACCAGCACGAATGAAATATCAAAAAATAGATTTGGACAACATCTATGACCTGCCGCACATAGGGTCAATCACCGAAAAATCAGAACCTTTGCTTACAATAATCGATCATGATGAAGATTTTGAAAAATTATATGAAAAAGTTGAATCAGCTAGTGAAAAAGTAAATAGCATAGCTATAAAATACCAACTAGATGAATAATGAATAATATTACTCCAATTGTAATCATAAAAGTAGTTATAATCATTGCACGAGTAATCCAGATAAATACTTTTGCCTTATTGTCCGGGTCTTTCATAAATTGGTCAATTGGATTTCTTTTCATTTTTACACCATTTTCTGTAAATTTCTAGAAAATAAAATTTTTACAGTAACTGAATTATAAAATCTTTTTTTAAAAATAAACTATCTATAATCTTTAAATTAAAAAAATAATAAAAAATAGAAGAAAATGAGAAGAATAAAGAAAAATTTATGCTTCAGCATTTTCAGCTTCAGCAGCTGCCGCAGCAGCTTTTTCATTTTTCTCAATAGTGGATCTAATCATTTTCAATCTAACGAAGTTTTCCCTTTCCATTTCTTGGAGTCTCATATCAATATACTTTTCAGTATTTTGGAATCTTGGAATCATAATGTGTTCCAAAGCATTTACTCTACGTTTAGTAGCTTCGATTTCTTCAGCGAGTAAGAAAATTGTTTTTTCTACCTCACCCAGCTCGATTAAGTACTTAATAGATTCCTCATATTTCTTAGCAGCTTCGTCTAATTGAATAGTAGTGTCAGAAAATCCGTAACCCCTATCAATAATGGATCTTTCTTCCATTTTGACATCAGTTACAGGTACTGGCACACCCATAACGCTTCTTGAAGTGATTTCAACATCAATGGATTCTTTAACAGATAATGCTGCTTTTCTAACAGCTAAGTCACCCATTGCAATTTGAGCTTCAAG
This sequence comes from Methanobrevibacter sp., assembly GCA_017473945.1. Classification (GTDB taxonomy): domain Archaea; phylum Methanobacteriota; class Methanobacteria; order Methanobacteriales; family Methanobacteriaceae; genus Methanocatella. Next base: position 5,849 of record JAFUIW010000141.1, read on the forward strand.
TAAAGCATCATTTGCTTCTTTTAGACTTTTTTCTGCGTTTTCACGAATACCTTTGACACGATCCAAGATATCAAAAAACTCTTTAATTAAAGCATCCCTTTTCTCTTTGAGTAAACCATGTCCTTTTACAGCAAGTTTAGTCCTGTTTTTAAGGGATAATAATTCCATACGAGTTGGATTAATTCCATCTATAATATCTTGTGCCATTTAATCACCTACATTACTGTAATGAGATTAGTCATCTTTTGGAAGGTATTGTTCAACAAATTCTTCTTTAACCCTTTTAAGTTCGGATTTAGGTAAGATTTTAAGTAAACTCCAACCAAGGTCTAAAGTTTCGAAGATTGTTCTGTCTTCATCTTTACTTTGGGTAATGAATTGGTCTTCAAATGCTTGAGCAAATTCTAAGAATTTTTGATCCCTTTCAGTAAGTGCTTCTTCCCCTACAACCGCTACTAAGTCTCTTAATTCACGACCTTCTGCGTAAGCGGAATAAAGTTGGTCAGATACACCACTGTGGTCATCCCTAGTTTTGTCTCCACCAATACCACCACTCATCAAACGAGAAAGTGAAGGAAGTACGTCTACAGGAGGGTAAATACCTTTCCTTGAGATTTCCCTACTTAATACAATTTGTCCTTCTGTAATATAACCGGTTAAGTCAGGAATTGGGTGAGTAATATCGTCTTGAGGCATAACTAAGATAGGCATTTGAGTAATGGAACCTTCTTTACCGTCGATACGTCCTGCTCTTTCATAGATACCTGCGAGGTCAGTGTACATGTAACCTGGGTAACCTCTTCTTCCAGGTACTTCTTCCCTAGCTGCGGAAATTTCCCTTAAAGCTTCACAGTAGTTAGTCATATCTGTTAAGATAACTAATACTTGCATACCTAAGGTGAATGCATAATATTCAGCAGTGGTTAAAGCCATTTTTGGAGTTAAGATTCTTTCAATAGCAGGGTCGTCTGCTAAGTTCATGAATACTGTTAATTTTTCTAATGCTCCAGTACGTTCGAAATCTCTCATAAAGAAGTTTGCTTCTTCGTTTGTAATACCCATAGCTGCGAAAATTACTGCGAACTCATCGTCAGCACCTAATACTTTAGCTTGTCTTGCGATTTGTACAGCTAAGTCGTTGTGAGGTAAACCAGATCCTGAGAAGATAGGAAGTTTTTGTCCTCTTACTAATGTGTTCATTCCGTCTATGGTAGAGATACCTGTTTGAATAAATTCTTCTGGGAATTCACGAGAAGCAGGGTTCATAGGAGACCCGTTAATATCTAATTCTTCATCAGGGATGATTTCTGGACCGCCGTCAATAGGTTTACCGATACCGTTGAAGATACGTCCCATCATGTCTCTGGACACACCGATTTTGGCGGTTTGACCAGTGAATCTTGTTTTAGTGTTTTTAGTGTTTAAATCATTAGTTCCTTCGAAAACTTGAATAACAGCAACATCTTTAGTTACTTCAAGAACTTGACCACTTCTTTTTTCACCGGTAGGTGTTTCGATATCTACAATTTCATTGTAACCAACGCCTTCTACTCCTTCAACAACCATTAAAGGACCTGAGACTTCAGATACAGTAGTATATTCTCTAGTTTTAATATTTGTATTCATTTTTAAGCCTCACTGCATTGTTTAGTAATTGC
>JAFUIW010000010.1 GCA_017473945.1 Methanobrevibacter sp.
ACAGAGATGTTAATGCAGCAATTAATATCCTTAATAACGGATTAGAAATCGTAGGGACTACGATGCAGTAAAAACATCCAAAAAATATACATTTTTTTGGTTTGCGAATCCCCGTCGTCTCCAACGGCGGGGAAGTTCAATTAGTTGACGACAAATATCTATTCACAGGAGATACAATATGGTTTGGAGCTGATGGTGGATACAGCTTCATTTCAACACTGGCCGAAGACAACAAACTGTCAATGAAATCATTGGAAAAGCTAGAAAATAATCTGAGAAGTAGAAATCTTAATCCACTGGTAATCACTGGCCATACTGGTTGGAGTCAAGATTTAGACATTGTTTTTGCACACAAGGATAAAAAATGCTCCCCCTTATCAAAAAGAGTGCATGACCCTGACGCACCATATGACGGATACGACGAATCAGACGACACACGTGAAAATACATTGAATTCCGGATACTTAAAAGCAAAATACTAATTTTCAGGCAGTGCCTTGACACTGCCAATCACATAACTTGTTAAAGGATATATGATTATTTCATAGACTGTTTTGAACAATGCCTGTGCCACTATCATTATAATCAGCACTTCAATTGGCATTGTTCCCAAAAATCCTATTGTAATAAAAATGATTGCATCCAGACCTTCGCCAAACAAGGTGGATAAAATACATCTTAAGAATAACTTGTCCTCATCCCATTTTTTCAATTTTACCATCAACTTTGCATTTACAAGAGACCCTGCCAAATATGCAATGAAACTGGCAATCAAAAGTCTTACTGTTGAACCTAAAACAGTGGAAAATGCCTCTGAGTTTTCAAAAAATGCTGGTGCTGGAAGAATAATTGTAACATTATAACATATTACGGCAACGAGATTCATCAAAAAACCAAGTAAAATTACATTTCTTGCCTTTTTATAACCGTACACTTCAGCAAGAATGTCATTAACGATATAGATTATTGGAAATATGATCACTCCACAATGCAGGACAATTGAGAAAAAATCAAATGTCTTTCCTGCAATGATATTTGATATTATCAGACATGCAGTGAAAACACCTGTCAGCATTGCATACAATTCTGTTTTTGTCAAGTTTTCAAACATAGTGATACTATATTCACACACCTAAATAAATTTTACAAGTTGAAATCCTATCAGCTATTTTTATTATGAAATACAATGAAATTTTATGGAAATTACAGACGACAAATTATTGAGAATCGCTTTGATCACTTCACTGATAGGCATGATTGGCCTGTTAATCTTTACACCTACAATTGAGGTGAAAAAAGTGAAAATTGAGGATATTGACCGTGGAATGATAGATGAGGAAGTCTGCATTGACTGTGTCATCATGGACATGCATACATCCTCATCCAAAAGCAGCTATTTTCTGACAGTGAATGACGGAACTGGACAGATGTCTTTAATAATATTTGAAAAGCAGGCTGCCGAAATACAATCGAATAATTTTGACATCAATGACTTTAAAGGCAAAAACGTTGAGGTTACCGGAAAAGTTACCGAATACAATTCCGAACTGGAACTGATTTTGTCAAGTGGAGACAGCTTGAAAATAACAAATTAACAAATAGTTATTTATTAATTGAAAACAAAAAATAATAATATTAAAATGTATAGGAATTAATAACATGTCTGATAAAAAACGATTATTTGGAACTTTTGGAGTTAGAAGAACCGCAAATGATGTTTTAACTCCCGAGTTTGCATCAAGACTTGCAGCATGTTACGGTACACAAATCAAGGGAACCGTTGCTGTTGGTGGAGACCCAAGAACTTCCACAATAATGTTAAAAGAAGCTGTTAAAGCTGGACTTTTATCAAGTGGATGTGACGTAGTAGATTTAGGAATTTTACCAACTCCAGGTGTTCAATACGCTGTACGCAAGTATTATGATGGTGGTGTGATGATAACCGCTTCACACAATCCTCCAAAATATAACGGTCTTAAATTCTTGGATGAATTCGGTATTGGAATTCCTGATGAAATGGATTTGGCAATCGAAAAGTTATACTTTGATGAAGAGCCTGACAGAGCGGCATTTTCAGAAATTGGTCAACTTTATCACAATGACAATATAATTGACGAATATGTGGACGAGGCAATATCCAAAGTGGACGTGGAAGCAATCCGGGAAGCAAAGTTGAAAGTAGTTGTGGATTGCGGATCTGGAGCAGGATGCTTTACAGCACCATATTTAATCAGAAAATTAGGCTGTGAAGTAACCACACTCAACGCTCAGCCTGACGGATTTTTCCCAGGCCGTGACCCAGAGCCAATTGAAGAGAACCTGCAGGAACTGATCAGTGTCGTAAAAGAATTGGGCGCAGACATCGGCCTTGCACACGACGGCGATGCAGACAGAACCATCTGCATTGACGAGAAGGGCAATTTCGTTTTAGGAGACAAAACATTCACTCTTGTTGAAAAGCAAATGCTTAAGGAAAACAATGGAGGAACAATCGTCACTACCGTTGCAACATCCCAAGCAATCTATGACATAGCAGAAGAGTACAATGGAGAAGTAATAGCTACTGCAGTTGGAGACCTACTTGTTGCACGTAAACTCAAGGAAGAAGATGGTTTATTCGGTGGAGAAGAAAACGGAGGACTTATTTTCCCTGATTTCGTTTATGGAAGAGATGCAGTAATGACCGTTGCAAAAATCCTGGAAATCGTTGCAAAAGAGAAAAAACCACTGTCCGAACTTGTAGCCGAGCTTCCGGTTTATTATGCTAAAAAAATGAAAATCGAATGTCCTGACGATCAAAAAGAGTTTGTCATGTCAAGTATTGCTGATGAAATCAAAAGCACTACTGATTTTGAATTAGACCTAACAGACGGTGTTAAAATCCTTAATGAAAATGGTTGGGTAATCATCAGACCATCCGGAACTGAACCAATCTTCAGATGCTTTGCTGAGTGTGACTCACAACAAAAAGCCGATGAGCTTACCGATTGGGGAATCAGTTTAATCAAAAAATACAAAAAATAACAACACGAAAAACCATCACCAAATTTGTTTTAATTATATTGATTTCAGATATAATTAAAACATGCTTTTAATCAAAAACTATTAGAAATAATAGCTATTTTTAAAATAATTAATCCAAGTTAAGAATTCAATAAAATGAAATCATGCCACCTACATGAAAAAATAAAATATTTAAAAGTTTTCCAAACACTCTTCTTTTAAGAAAAATGCATCCTCATTATCCGGATTCCTAAGCAACACCTTGTTGAAACTATCAACAGCTTCTTCAAACTTGCCCAATTCCATTAAAACAACACCCTTATTTAATAAAAAATCAATATTATGTTTTTCAAGAGATATTGCCTTGTTGAAACACTCCAGTGCCTCATCAAATTTACCTAAATCAATGTAAGCATTTCCCATCCTGTTTATTGCACTTGCATCCATTTCAGAATCATCCAAACATACCTCAACAGCCTTGTCAAAAGATTGTATGGCTTCTTCAAGATGGCCCATGTCAGTCAATAGATTGCCCCTTGCATTCCACACTTCCGGATTTTCACCATCAATGACAATGAGCTTGTCATATACCCTTAAAGCCTGGTCATATCTTCCAAGCATTTCTAAAATGAATCCTCTCCAGTACAAAACAATAGGACTGCTTGGACGATAATTATATGCAATTGTACTTGCCTTATATGCCTCTTCGATTCTTCCTGCATTGAGAAGCGCAATAGCCTTATTGTTCAGGATATATTCATTATCAGGCTCGATTTCCAATGCCTTATCATAACATCCAATAGCTTCATCAAATCTGCCCAATCTTGATAGGTTGTCACCCTGCTTGTTAAGCAGATAGACATCATCAGGGTCAAGCCTTAAAGCCGCATCATAACACATTGTTGACTTATCGAACTTACCGCTGTCAAAGAGAATATCAGCTCTTTTGGTAATCATGGCCTTTTCATCAATCTTGTCACCTTTCCAATCATCAATGTGCAATTTTTCAAAGTATATTATTTGAAATTCATCAGAATCATTGATTTGGCCACCATACATCTTTTTAAATTCCCTTAACATATCATAAGAGTCTTTAAAACCTTCTTTAACGGCCAGTTCATCATTATCTTTAATTTCTTCAAAAGAGATTGTTTCGACATCAGTTACCAATGCTTCAAAAATTTTCATTTTTTCCTTGGAAACAAGATTCCAATAGCAGTACAACCTGTCCCCAACTTTAAGCGGAGTCTTCCAAGCTTTACGAATTGTTCTTGTTTTTTTACCCGTAATTACATCTATATCATTACTTGAAAATGACAAAATAGGCATTTTTTAGACTCCTCCTTAAAATTTATTCTATTACCTGTTCACCAAATTCGGCTGATTTGACTTTAACCTGCCCTTTAAAATAAGGTTTAAGTTCTGAAGCTAATTCCGCCAAATCATGAGGGTTAGGCACTTCAACTTTTTCTAAAGCGGGATCAAGGACATTTTTATTTCTAAATTGTTGAATAGTATAAATATCCGCTTCAATTTCATCCACTAAATTAATAATATCTTTTTTGGTATGCAATGTTGGAACATATGTAGTTCTAACTTCAAGATGAACGTTTTCATCGGCATTAATCAATTCCATAGATTTCTTAACCTGAAAACCCACATTTGAACCGGTAATCTTTCTGTATTTTGAGAATGTAGTTTTAACGTCAAGTGAAACAAAATCCAGTAACTTCAAATCCAGCAATTCTTTGATTTTATCAGGATATATTCCACTAGTATCCAATTTAGTTTTAAGACCAATCTGGCGAACATAAGTGAATATTTCAATCAATGCATCAGTTTGCATTAAAGGTTCGCCTCCGGAGATAACAACAGCATCTAAAAAATCCGCTGAAGAATCTATTTCATCCTTTATCTCTTCAAAGGACTTTTCAGTGACATCGTCCAACAGTTCAACATTATGACAATATCTGCATGTTAAAGGACATCCAGACATGAAAAGAACCAAGGACATGTTTCCATGAAATTCGACAGAAGATATTACAGATCCTCCAACATACATTAGCTTAAAACCTCTTTAATAATTTCTATGAATTTTTTATCTTCATCTAAAGTACATATACTGATTCTTATCCAATATTCATCCAAACCCTTAAAAGATGTACAATCCCTAACAATTATTCCCTTTTTCATGAGTTCCAATGCCAGTTCTGATGCCGTAAAACCAGTATCTTTAACACCAATCAGCATGAAATTTGATTTAGATGGAAATACATTCAATGAATCGATTTTTGAAAGCTCCTCATACAGGTATTGTCTTGATTCTATTCCTTTCTTTATGGATTCTTTAATATACTCCTCATCCCGGAATGTATTGAGGGCCGCTGCAAATGACAGCCTGGTTAATGAGAATACAGGTTTTATTCTGTGCATATATTCAATAATCTCAGCACATGCAAGACCGTAACCTATTCTCATACCTGCAAGACCCAGTACCTTGGACATGGTACGGATAATGAATATGTTATCGTATTCATTGATTAAATCCTTGTTTGTAACTTCTGAGTATTCAAAGTAAGCTTCATCAATGACAATCAATATTTCAGGGTTTTTCTCAGCAATATCTGCCAAAACCTCCTTTTCAATTAGGGTACCTGTAGGATTGTTAGGACTGCACAAGAAAATCATTTTTGTCCTGTCGGTGATTGAATCGAAGATTGATTCCACATCAAGCTCGTTTTTATCCAAATCCCATTTTGCATAAACCGGATGGGCTCCATATTGCTGCAGCAGATACTCATAGTACATGTAAGACGGCAAAGGCACTATGAACTCATCGCCTTCGTCAATGAATGTCTTTGCAAGCACATCTATAATTTCATCAGCACCGTCCCCGCCTATGATGACCTGATTGTCTTCAACACTGGAATACTTTGCAATTTCAGCTACAAGTTCTTTCAGCTGTGATTCAGGATATCTGTTGATTGAACTGATTTCTTTTTTTATAGCTTCCATGGCTTTCGGAGACGGACCCCACGGATTTTCATTAGAACCCAATTTAATGATTTCATCCTTATTTAAGTTGAATTCCTCAGCAATCTCATCCTGAGACCTGCCCGGAACATAGGAATCCATTTCATCTACAATTTTCCTTGCTTTCATTATTAATCGTCCTTATACTGTTTAGAAAGTTTTACATAATTGTCAGCATTATGTTGAATATGTTCAATCTGTTCGGAAGTGAGCTGTTTAACGGCTTTGCCCGGAACTCCCAAAATCAGACTGCCTTCCGGAAATTCTTTACCTTCACTTACAACAGCACCTGCACCTACAATGGAATTTTTAGAGATATGTGCACCGTTTAAAACTGTTGCATTCATTCCAATCAATACATTATCATCAAGCTTACAACCATGAACGACCGCACCATGACCAACAGAAACATTGTCACCTATTATTACAGGAAATCCTTCAGTGCAATGAACCACACAGTTATCCTGCACATTTGAATTGTCACCAATGGTTATTGAGTCAGTATCGCCTCTCAAAACGGCACCATGCCAGATTGATACATTTTCTCCAAGTTCAACATTTCCGATTATCTGTGCGCCTGGGCATATTACAATAGAGTCTTTTTTATTTTCCATAATATCGCCGAATTATTCTTTCTTTTTATTTTTGTCTTGGATAATATGATTTTGTTTTACCAATACCCGTGTATCGGAGGGTACATCATCATACAACAAAACCCCTGAACCGATTGTGGAATTGTGACCCACCTTTACACCAGGTGAGAAACTTGAGTTGATACCTGTCTTTACAGAGTCACCAATGATTGACCCAAGTTTACGTCTTCCACTATCTATCATCATGTTCTTGATTTTTGTCTTGACAGGCTTGTTGTCAAAACGGAGGTTTGCAATGTTGGTTCCTGCAGCTATATTACAGTTTGAACCTATTACTGAGTCTCCAACATAACTCAAGTGACTGACGTTTGTATTTTCCATAATAATTGAATTCTTGATTTCAACAGCATTTCCAACATGTACGTGATCTCCGAAGTAGGAATTTCCACGGATATATGAATTAGGTCCAATATCACAGTTTTTACCTATGTAGACATTACCTTCAATATATACTCCGGCACGGATAATACTTCCCTCATCCAAAAATATTTCCCCATGTATATGGGTCCCTTCTTCAACAGTACCTTTAATTTCAGTTTTTAAATTGCCGATAAGCTCTTCATTTACTTCAATCAATTCCCATGGACGGCCCACATCAATCCAATCCTTATTTGTCTTGTGGCCGATTACCTTTTTATTGTCAGCAATCTGCAAGGTTACGGAATCTGTAATTTCATATTCTCCACGTTCAGAAATTTCTGTTTTTGAAATTTTCTCAAAGATATCCTTGTTGAATATGTAAATACCTGCATTGACAAGGTTGCTTGGTGCTTCTTTCTTTTTAGGCTTTTCTACAATTTTTTTAATATTGCCATCTTCAATTTCAACAACACCAAAAGCGGAAGGATCTTCCACTTCAGTTAAAACCATCAATGTGTCCGGTTTCATATAATTGTATTTCTTGATGATTTCATTGATGATTTCATCATCCAAAATGATATCTCCATTAAGTACAATTAAACTGTCCTCAATGAAATCCTCACCATATGATATTGCATTTGCAGTTCCAAGGAAATCCTTTTGAGTTTCATAGGTTATGTTTACACCAAATTCACTGCCGTCTCCAAAGTATTCCCTTACCATTTCCTCTTTATAACGAACAATCAACAAGATATCCTTAATACCATTAGCTCTTAATGATTCAATGTTATATTGGATAATTGGTTTTCCAGCCACTGGCAACATGGTTTTAGGCTTTGTCAGTGTTAATGGCCTCATTCTAGAACCTTCGCCAGCACTTAATATAATCGCTTTCACTTTTCTATCCCCATATAATTAAAAAAATTATTATAAAATATTATGTTTTTTCTAATATATTAACATTTAAAGGTATTGCACCTAAAAAATTTTTGGACCACAAGAAAAAAACAGAAAATCAATTGCGAAAAAGTATCATTATTTTGAACTTCTCCTTCGATAATCTTCAATACAAAACAATGAAAATTAATTTTAATTGATGAAATTATCAAAATAAACAAAAAGAACTGAAAAAATAATGAAGAACATAATCACCATATACATGAAAAAATAAAAAAAGAGAAGGGATAAAAATCCCTTTACGTGTTAAATTTTATTGTTTAAACCTTCTTAATGGAACAATTGCAAAAATGCACAATAATAACATGACTATTGGATTACCGGTCGCATTTTCATCAATAGAAACATCAACTTGTTTTTTAGGCTCAACAGGCTTATTAGGCTCAACAGGTTCTGGACCTGGAACAATCTCTTCCTCAGTAATTTCAACATCAACACTGTCAGTGACATTGCCAGTCATGTTTGAACCTGCAATAGCAACATTAGTAACGTTTGCTGCCTTGATGGCTTTACATAAAATAGTGAATGAAATACTATTTTCAGGATCTAAAACACCATTATAAAGATATTTGTTACCTACTTTAGTCCAGCCATCTCCTTCAAAGCTGACAAATTCTAATCCGTCAGGAATCTCATCAATGACAAATACATCACCAAGTGTGCAGTCACCTTTGTTTATTACCTCAATGGTGAATGTTACGAATTCACCAACTTTTACGGATTGCTTGTCAGCGCTTTTAATAACACTGATTTCAGGAGTATAAACTACTATAGAATCATCAGCAGTGCGATTTTCTACATCATTTGCTCCTGCAACAACATTATTTGTGAAATTACCCGATTTAGTGGTTTTTACAACAATGATTAATTCAACACTTTCACCAACATCCAGAGAACCATTATAAGTAAACATTGTTCCTTTGTTAGTCCAATTGGAGCCGATGAAATGGTCGTAAATTAAACCTTCAGGAATGATTTCATCAAGGAATAAACCATTGAGTTCTATATCACCTGTGTTGGTAACTACAATTCTAAAGCTGGACATGTCACCTGAGTATACAACTTTTTCAATTGCTACTTTAGTAACATTTAAATCCGGACGATACACTTGAACTGTAACATTGCTTTTCTTAATTGTACCTTCCTCTGAACAATTAACTGTAGCAGTATTGTTGAAAGTACCATTAGTCAATGTTTTAACGACAATCCATATAACGTATGAGGTCTCATTCGCTAAATGGTCAACATTCCATATTAATTTATTTCCATCAATTTTATATGATTCACTGGAACTTACGACCTCAAATGCAGAAACATCTAACAAATCAGTCATTACAATTCCATTTGCCTCATATGCACCATGGTTGCGGACTTCAATTGTGAAATTAATTAATTTTCCAACAATTGTTGAAACTACATCAGCTGTTTTTTTGATTTTTAAATCTATGTTGAAAACATAAACTGTAGCATTATCTTTGAGAACAGTTTTATTTTCATCACAGCTAACAGACACTTCATTTGTGAATTTGCCTGCAACTGTAGTTTTAGCCTTAATGGTTATATTTTGTGATTTACCTGATTCTAAGAATGCTATGGTATGGTTTAAAGTATAACCGTCAACCAAGGTTAAACCGTCAGGAAGAATATCGTTAACGACAACATTTGTAGCATTGGACGGACCGTTATTAGTTACAATAATAGTGAATGTAACTTCATCGCCGATTCCAAAATCATCACCATCTGCAATTTTTTCAACAGCTAATTTAACAATTTTAACTGCAGTAACAGATGCAGTGTCGTTTTTGACTGTTGGCTCTTCAGTACAATTTACATGAGCAACATTATCAAAAGTACCATTGTCCATAACTCTAGCAGTTATCCATACGGTGTATGAAGCCTCACTAGCCAAGTTACCCACTTTCCAAACAATAGTCTGACCATTTCTATTATAATCTCCGCTTGCATCTACAAACTCGAATGCATCATCCAACACATCAGTAATATTAACATTAGACGCAACAGCATTACCGTGATTCCTAATGACAATAGTAAAGTTAACCAAGTCATTTACCAATACACTATCTTTATCGACAGTCTTATTGATTTTAAGGTCAATTACATAAACGTTAACAGTAGCGTTAGAAGACTTAACAGTACTATTCTCATCACAAGTAACATTTACCTCGTTCACGTAAGTGCCTTTAGCAGTAGTCCTAGCTACAACAGTAATATTTACAGAACTGCCACTAGCCAAGAACGGAATAACAGTATTCAAATCACCACGAACTAAATCCAAACCAGCAGGAAGCGCATCAACAACTTTAACATTAGTAGCATTGCACGGACCTTTATTAGTCACAGTAATAGTAAAAGTAACCACATCACCCACTTCAGTGTCATCCATATCCACAACCTTAACAACATCCAATTCCACACGGAAAACAGCATTAACAGTTGCAGTATCGTTTTTAACAGTAGGCTCCTCAGTACAATTTACATGAGCAACATTATCAAAAGTACCATTGTCTATAACTCTAGCAGTAATCCATACAGTATGTGTAGCTTCACTGGCCAAGTTACCGACATTCCAAACAATAGTCTGACCATCCCTGGTGTAATCACCGCTTGCATCTATAAATTCAAATGCATCATCCAACACATCAGTAATATTAACATTAGACGCAACAGCATTACCATGATTCCTAATGACAATAGTGAACTTAACTGTCTCATTCTTCAAGACATCCACCTTATCGACAGTCTTATTGATTTTAAGATCAGTCACATAAACGTTGATAGTATCATTGTCAGATTTGACAGTACTATTCTCATCACAAGTAACGTTAACCTTATTCACGTAAGTGCCTTTAGCAGTAGTCCTAGCTACAACAGTAATATTTACAGAACTGCCACTAGCCAAGAATGGAATAACAGTATTCAAATCACCACGAACTAAATCCAAACCAGCAGGAAGCGCATCAACAACTTTAACATTAGTAGCATTGGACGGTCCGTTGTTGGTCACAGTAATTGTGTAAACTACATCATCTCCAATACCATAGTCATCACTATCAGCAACTTTAACAATGCTTAAATCAACGAGGACTTTAGCATTTACTGTTGCAGTGTCGTTTTTAACTGTTGGCTCCTCAGTACAGTTAACATGAGCAACATTATCAAAAGTACCGTTTTCAACAAGTCTGGCAGTAATCCATACAGTGTATGAAGCCTCACCAGCCAAGTTACCAACCTTCCAAACAATAGTCTGACCATTTCTGGTATAATCTCCGCTTGCATCTACAAACTCAAATGCATCATCCAACACATCAGTAATATTAACATTAGTCGCAACAGCCTTACCGTGGTTCTTAATAATAATAGTGAAGTTTACTGTTTCATTCTTCAATACTTCAGCCCTATCAACTGTTTTATTGATTTTAAGGTCAGTCACATAAACATGAACAGTAGCGTTAGCAGATTTGACAGTACTATTCTCATCACAAGTAACATTAACCTTATTCACATAAGTGCCTTCAGCAGTAGTTCTAGCAACAACAGTGATAATGGTTGAATTACCACTAGCCAAGAACGGAATGACAGTATTCAAATCTCCACTGACTAAATCCAAACCAGCAGGAAGCGCATCAACAACTTTAACATTAGTAGCATTGGACGGACCTTCATTAGTCACATTGATTTTGAATGTAACCATATCCCCAACACCGTAATCATCGTTATCCACAGTTTTTGTAATGTTTAATATAACAAGTGGAATTATTTCGAATTTATTTACAGTGCCAATGTATTTGTAGTTCCTGTCTTCTGGGTGGTAAGCATTAATTGTATAATTGCCTGCAGGTAAACCAAGTAAATCAAATGTATGATTGCCGCATAAATCTGTAAGAATAGATTTTTCAGCCACGGTTTCACCAGTTTCATCATTTACTACTTTAACAATAATAACTTGATATCTTTCTAGTGAATCTTGATATAATACACCTTCTTTGGCACCTAAAACAGGATTTATATCACTAGCTTGGGTCCTTCTAACTTTACTTTCATCATTGTCGATAATATAACCTACATTGTTGAATGTGACGTCAGTTACTCCTTTTGCATTGTAAATACCGTTTAAGATATTGTCTCCAGCAACATAATCGTATACATTAATGGAAACTTTAGAGCCATAGAAAGATTTTTCTGGAGTACCATTTACTTCCAATACGTAAGACCAAGCTTGATTTTTAACTAATAATCCGTTGCTTAAGTAAGTGCCTGAAGCATTGTTATATATTGCAGATCCGTTACGTGCAACGTTGTAATCGAATTCATTTGAATTGATTTTGTTGTTATTAGCTCCAACATAAATTGCTCCACCAAGTCCGTCATCATCCACACCGGTTGTCTCAAGGTATGCGCCTAAAAGACCAGGTGTAGTTTGTACGATACGGGAAGTTTTATTTGTAGCATTTGCAGTGTTATTGTAGAATTTGGAATTTTCTATAACATTGCTTTCACCGTCAATATAGATAGCTCCACCTTTGGTTTTATATGCACTATCTGCAGTGACTGCTCCTAAATCATAAGTAGCGTTATTGTACTCGAATAAGGAATTTGAAATTTTGTTATTTCTGCCTGCAAGATAGATTGCACCACCTTGAACCGCACGGTTATATCTGAACTCTGAAGTTAAAACTTGAGCATCGGTATCATCATAGATAAATGCTGCACCACCACGGTTAGCAGTGTTATTCATGAATTCGGATTCCTTAATGTTAATGTCTTTACCACTATACCAGTTAATAGCACCACCATCTTCTAAAGCAATGTTATTATCAAAGTAAGAACTGGTAATATTAAGGTTTAAATCATCACCATGTTTACAGTTTTGTAAATATATTGCACCACCGTTAGTAGCGTTGTTTGCAATGAATCTTGAATTATCGACAGAACCGATAAGTCCGAGCCAGTAAACCGCACCACCTTTATCAGCAGTGTTTTTAGTGAAGTTTGAATCTATGATTTTTCCTTCATGACCATTCCAGAAAACAGCACCACCGTTTTCAGCTGCGGAGTTGTTTTCGAAGGAACAAGCATCTATAGTACCTTCCTCAGCACCTTCGTGCCAGTCAATAGCACCACCGTTTACGTCTGCATGATTGTTCTCAAATTGAGAATTGGAGAAAGTGGTATTTTTACTTGAATCCTTATTGGAAGCATCCAAATATACAGCTCCACCCAAACTGGTTGCAGTATTGTTTTTAAAGTCACAACCGTCAACAACACCGTCAGAGCCGAGCCATACGATTGCTCCACCTAAACCTTCAACTTTTGCACCGGTTGAATCACCGACAGCATGGTTTTTTATGAATGTATTGTTTAATACATTTGTTAAACTACCGACAATATGCAAAGCTCCACCAGAACTTATCATAGTGGCATTAGGCCTTACTATAGGTACACCATGAGTTGCATTGTTATCTGTGAAAATTGAATTGGAAATCAAAGCATTTTCACCTTCAATGTAACAACCTCCACCTTGAATAGCATGATTACTGGTGAAATTAGATTTATTTATAGTAGTATTTTCACCTATCAATCTAGCACCACCTGCAAATGAAGCATTGTTATCTTCAAAAGTGGAATTCTCTATTCTTGTGTTAGTACCGTTAACGTGGACCCCACCAGCATAATCATATGCGATGTTGTGATAGAATCTGGAATTTTCAATAACAGTATTGTTTGCAGTAACATACTCGAAGACAACAGACCAGTCATCTTTTGTAACATTATGCATACCACCTACAATATCTATTGCACCGGCGTGACCATGAGCAGTATTGTTGATAAAAGTACAATTGTAAATGTAATTGTTACATCCTAAAAGAGCAATAGCCGCACCACTACCATCCCTATATGAATATTGTGAATGGTTACCTGAAGCAACGTTATTGACAAAAGTGGAATTTATTATAGTAATGTTACCCACGTGTGACTCAATACCTGCACCATAAACCGCCTGGTTAGCTTCAATATAATTGTCTGTAATGGTAACGTTGGTACCGATTATACAGTAAGCTGCACCGTGAACGGCATTGGTGTTGTTTATAAATGTATTATTGTGAAGAGTTACATTTACCGCCCCATTCCAGATTTTGAATGCAAAACCTAAAGATTGTGCAAGAGAATCGAATTCGGCATATCCACTGTTATTTATGAATTTATTGTTGCTTGCATTAAATCCATAAAATACAGGACCGTCATCCATATGTTCATTATCTGATGGGGAACCTGCAATAGCAATCAACTGACTGGCTTTGTTTCCGATGAATGTACATCCATCAATTACACCACCAGACATCATAGGTTCGCCGCCGATATAATCATCCATAAAGGCCATTCTAACGAGAGGCTGTTTCTTGTTAAGAGTGATGTTTTCAAAAGTACAGTTAACTAATGATGACTGATAATTCTGAATTTTATTATCACCCAAGAATATGAACGGCATGGATGTTGATTCACTGTAGGAATATTTGTTAGCATCATAATTCTTAAAGTTGATTCCTGTAAGAGTGGATGAACCACCGCTTAAATCCATAAATCTGTAATCTGCACCATATTCGGATAAATCAATTGTTGATTTTAGACCATCATATTTAGAATAACCTCCATAAATATGGAGAGTGATATCATAATTCCATGAAAACTCATTGGTGGATGGATCAAGATTTCTGAATGTTATGTAATGTGCACGGGAGCCACCATCTTCATCCCAGGAGTAATAACCTGTAGATATTGTACCTACACCATCAGCACCATAACCTCCAGTGAAAGTATTGTTATCCAAGAATATATTGTATACAGTATTATAGGTTTTTGCACAATCATCTCTAACTCTCCAAAATATAAATTTAATCAAGTTACTTAAAGAAGAATCAGAATACTGGTTGCTGAAATGGAAATCCTTTACGAGACCAATGTTGTAAAGTGGTTGATGAGGATTAAGGACAATATTTTCAAAAGTACAATCCTGTATCAAATCTTCAGGATACATACCCACACTACTTGCATCGCCTAACTGGATAAATGGAGTTGTTGCGTCCGGATCAACAGTACCCGCATGGTCATTTACATTGAAATTCTTGAAATTAATGCCTGTAATTGTAGAATATGAAGTACTGAAATCCAAAAGTGCATAGTTTGCAGCATAACCTGATAAATCCAAGGTAGATGTTCGTGTATCAGATAAAGAACTTCCACCATACAAATGTATTATCAGAGAAACATCCTTATTATAGTTCATTCCATTGAATGTCAGATAGTTAACACGTCCACCATCGGAAGAAAGATAACCTGTTGTAATTGCATTAACACCCCCTTGACCATAGTCTCCAGAGAATGTTTTGTTATTTAAAAATACATTCCATTCACGGGTGGCTGATGGGTGAGTTTGCATATAATCCCTTAATCCCCAATAGAGTGCCTTAAAAAATCTTTCTAATGGAATTACATCATCATTTATCCTATTTGAATCATAATCCACACCATATATGAAAGTTCCAGGAGTTATACCTAACATATCTTCGGAACTAACTCCTAAGACATCATTGGCTGATTTAGATACAATGACTGGAGTTTTATCCACTTTACTTTCCTGACTTTTCAAATCACTGACCTGAATGCCAGATTCATCATCAACATCATTCAAATCACTGACTTGAACAACAGATACCTCCAGAGAATCATTTACATCCTCAACACCGGACAATGCATTTTCAACAGTTACTTGTGAAATTGAATCAGATTGCAAATCAACTTGTGTCACATTATTATCTTCAAGCGCAGTTGTCGCCTGAATTGAGCATAAGATAATAAAAATAGCCATTATTACGATAAACTTTTTGCCTTTCATTTTGTATTTTCACCCCCTGGTCCAGTCAATTATATGAAACATGAATATTTACAGGCATATAATAAATATTCAACAGTAACTTATGGAATTCAATATTTAAATAGATTACTCCAAATTAGAAATTTAATATATACTTAACCAAGTTAAGGGAAAAATTATTGATATTGTATAATAAACATATCAATTTATTTTAAAATATCCAATTATAATTATTAAAATTATATATAATTTATTTTACGTAAAATAAATTAAACATTGCAATAAAATTGAAAAAATTACACAAAAAATAAATAATTACTTTTAAATAATAGTTGCAATAAAATAAAACTATATTAGCTATGCTAATAGCAAAAACACAAAAGGAGATTAATAAAATGACAATATATGTTTGTTTACACTGCGAATACAGATTTGATTCAGAAAAAGGTGACCCTGCTTACGACATTCCTGCTGGAGCAACTCCTGCAGACATGCCAGAAGGTTGGGCTTGTCCAGAATGCGCCGCATTAGGTATTGACGCATTTATTGCAGAAGAAGAATAGATCTTCTTCTCAAAACTTTTTTTATTTTTACTCGAAAAAACTATTTTTAAACACAAAAAAAACAAAAATTATTCTAAAAAAAGTAATTTAAGATGATTAAATCATCTTATAAATTTTCATTGATTATTTTTACACAGGTTTCTCGGATTTCCTCAGCTCTTTGACTGTCGCGAGATTCCAGAGTTATTCTTATGTAATCTTCAGTTCCGGATGGCCTGACCAATACCCAACTGTCATCTTTAAATGTCAATCTTACTCCATCAATGGAGTTGACATCACTGATGTCATCGAATGCAGATTTTAGCAATTCCTCCATGTTTTCCATGACTTTGATTTTTGCCTCTTTTGAGCAGGTTATCTTTTCACGGATGTTCGGATAGGATGGAATTTCTGCTAGTAATTCAGACAGTTTTCCTTTATTTGACACCAATTCAGCCATTCTTAAACCTGACAATATTCCATCAGGACACATGCAGAAGTCAGGATGCAGCCATGTTCCTGAAGGCTCTCCTCCAAATGCAGCATCCTTTTCAATGATTACTTCAGCAACATTGACATCCCCTACAGGAGTTCTGAAAACCCGACCGTTTACTGATTCATCCATACATAAACCCGCATCGACAGTTGTTACGACATCACCATCAAATTCCTTTGAAATCAATGCCAAGAGTGAGTCGAATGGTGAAATGTTACCTTTCTCATCGACTGTAATCATTCTGTCAGCATCACCGTCATGAGCTATTCCAAGGTCTGCTCCAATGGCCACGACTGTTTTCATAAGGTTTCCAAGATTTTCTGCATTTGGCTCAGGGTTTCTTCCAGGGAAAAATCCGTCAGGTTGGGAGTTGAGTGTTGTGACTTCACATCCGGCCTTTCTAAATACTAAAGGTGATATTTCGCTTCCGGCACCAGACGCACAGTCAATGACGACTTTCAAACCTTCCTTGACATCAACCATACTGACCAAATCATCGATGTATTGTCCCTTGATTTGCTCGTTGACACTTAATTTCCCAACTTTATCCCAGGATACTGAAACGTATGATTTTTCGGAGTAAATCTTTTCAATTTCAGCTTCCTGAACTGAAGTGTATGCCATTCCATTCTTATTCCACAGTTTAATTCCATTGTAAGGTGAAGGATTATGTGAAGCTGTAAGCATGATTCCGGCATCAGCATCCAATTTTTCAGTAGCATAACCAACTAATGGAGTTGGAACCATACCTATTTTAACTACATCCACCCCACTTTCCAAAAGTCCCGCACATATTGCCTGGTCCAACATCTTGTTTGTTGTACGGGTGTCATAACCGATTACGACAGTACCTTCATTTCCAAGATAATAAGCCAAGGATTTACCGACATTCAATGCCAATTCGCATGTTACTTCAGATTCTATCAGACCTCTGATCCCAGAGGTTCCGAAAAGTTTTTTAGCTACCATACTGACCCCCTATGCACCGAATTTATGGGCATAGTTCATTAGATCCATCATAATGTTCATTACGTCAGACCCTCTGATTCTGTTAAGTCCACCTTTTGCACATGCTCTTTCAGAGAACTCGCACACATCATCGGTTCTTACTTCAGGACCTCTGATTAAGACAGGTACAGGGTCTCCAGAGTGATTTTTAACTGAAATTGGAGTTGAATGGTCAGCAGTCAAGTAAATGTAAACGTCTTCAAGTTTTATCAATTCACTCATTACCACCTCGTCAACTTTTTCAATGAATTCCTTTTTCTCCTTGATTTGACCGTCATGGCCGGCTTCATCTGCACCGTCAATGTTTATCAGGAAAAAGTCATGATCTGAGTTTTTGACTTGGTCAATGATAGTATCACGAATGTTGTCAAGGTTTGTGTCGATTCCGCCAGTTACATCTTCCATTTCTATGATGTCCATTCCTGCAAATCTTCCAATACCCATAATGAGTCCAGTCTCAGCAATGCATGCTGAGTTAACTTCATATTTTTCATTTAATGATTCGACAACAGGAACTTCCCCCGCACCACGTGGAATTACAATATTTGCAGGAGGTTCGCCAGCTTCGATTCTTTTTAGGTTAACAGGATGATCTTTAGTCATTTCATATGTTTTTACCACTAATTTGTTAAGGATATCCGCAGTTTTTGCGGCTTCAGGTGTATCATCCAAAGGTTTAACCTCTTTAGGTTTGTTGCCTTCAACCTTAGGGTCAGCATCACTTACTTTACCTGAAAGCCCTTCTCCTCTTAAAACAAGAACTGCCCTGTGGCCTGTTGATTCTTTAAAAATTATTTTAACATCCGGATAGTCTTCCAGAACCATTGTGTTTAATACTTCAACTATTTCCTTGGTTCCCTCTTTGATTCTTCCGGCACGCCTGTCAGTTACAATTAAATCATCATCGACTGTTGAAAAGTTACATCTGAATGCAATATCACCAGGCAATACTTCTACGCCAACACCGTTTGCTTCAAACGGACCCCTTCCAGTGTAGACTTCATAAGGGTCATAACCTAAGATTGACAAATGTGCTGTGTCACTACCTGGAATGATGCCTGGAGCAATTGAATCCATGATTCCAGTAATTCCTTCTTCGGCCATTTTGTCCATGTTCGGAGTATGTGCCGCTTCAAGAGGAGTTTTATTTCCTAATTCTTTAATTGGACGGTCTCCCATACCATCCATAATTAAAATAAGACCTTTCATAAATATCACCTAAAATTATATACTATGTTAAATATTATCTTTTGATAGTTAAATAATTATTTAAAATTAGAAATAAAAAAGAAAATGAAAATTAATATTTATAAATTTGTTTGGAAAACAATTAAAAAGAAAGATTATAAGGAATTAACTTGGTCTATGCTTAAACCGGTGATGTCAACAATTTCATCAATTGAAAATCCTTTATCAACCATGTTTTTTGCAATTTCGAGCTTACCTTCCTCAAAACCTTCCTCAATACCTTTCTCAATACCTTTCTCAATACCTTTCTGTTCACTTTCAGTTAAAACTTTCTGATTCACTTCACGTATAACCTTCAACACTACCTTTTCTGCCTGAGGAGTCATATTCCCCACCCCAAAAATTTCATTTTGTTCATCAACAGTGAGAAAATTTTCAATTTCCAAATCTACAATGATCTTGATGAACTCATATTTGGATTCATCGAATAACTCTCTATTCAAAAGAACTATCGAAACCCATTTCAGAACTTTAACATCCCCATTGAATTCAGGAATAATCGGCATCAATACCAATATTATTTCCTCTTCATGACTTAATGGTTCATTTGATTTAACTTTTATATTAATGTTTTCAAAAAATTTTTTAAAGTCAATACCATCCAAATTGAAGTTGATTGGACAGAAACATTTTGTTTTGCCCATTTTTTTAAATTTGCTTTCAATTTTTTTGAAATCGAAATTAAATATATATGTTTCTGCCCTTTTTTGATGGCGAACTTCAGCGGAGATGTTATATTTGAAAAATCTATCATTATCTTCTGGTTTTGCATGAGGATATTGGAACTCAATATGGCACAAAGTATCATCATCCAACAAGGCTAAAAAATCCAAAAAGAATTTTTCACCCTTCAGGGTTGTGAACTCCACACTTAATTCCTCTTTTATTTCACCTTCAATACCCATGAACTTTAAAAATACCGTACCATATACGGCAACAAGCAATTTCAAAATCACATCATAGATATCGTGAATATTCCTCTCCATGTTCAATCCCCTAAATTAATTTATAGTTAGCTAAATTATCATACCAAACATGTTTGTGAATATTATTTTAATTAATCAAATATATAAAGTGTATAGTTCAAATAAAAGCAATATTGCTCTTAAAAATTATTTTTACAGAATTAAATCAATAATTATTTAGAAATATTGATTGTACTGAAAATTTTGAATGAAATGCCTCAACGATTCGGCAACATTATACGAAAGCGATATGAAAAAAAGATTATTCATCAACCATCAAATAAAAAAACGAGAATGAACGTGACTACAATAATAAAATTCCAACAAGAGCACCGGCAATTGTTGCAATTAAATTAACATGCTCATTAGTAATCAGATGCCTGTTTTCAAAAAGAGCACCTAAAATACTGTCCATAAAGCAACCAACAGTTCCTGAAATTATTGAAACAACAATAGCCAACAGAGGATTCTGCATAATTCCCAAAAAGTATGCTGCAATACCAATAATTGCTGCACCTACAATTCCAACAGTAGTTCCCAAAACGGAAACTGCACCATTAGTACCCGGATCGACCTTTTGGAAATTTGTTATCAGACGAGGGTGTTGGTCCAAAACACCGATTTCAGAAGCCAAAGTGTCTGCAGTTGCAGTTGCAATAGCTCCAATGAAACCTCCGACAAAAGGCAAGTAGTAACCTCCAAATGCTGCCATGAAACAGGCCACGACCCCATTGGAAATAACATTTTTGGAAGTCCTTCTTCCTTCAAACTCTCCCAATGACTGTTTATATTTTTTAGAGTATTTTGTAGCAATCAATGACATTATCAAGAATAGAACAATCAGCAACAGCCAATTGGCTCCCGCCGAGAAAATGATTATTATTCCCATAATAATCATGACCGCTGAACCGAACAAGTCTAATGATTTCCTATAATATGTAATAAAACCCAAAATGAATAAAAGAATTACATATAACCAATTAATCATTATTGCTTCAACCATGATACTCACTAACTTTCTTTTTAATAAAATATGTTTAAAATTATATAAAAAGATTTTGTAAACTAAACAGTGGAAAAAAAGAAAATAATTAATATTTCACAAAACAAATAGTATAATAGAGAGGATTAATATGAAATTTGAAAGAGTTGTAGAGTCCCACACATATGAGCGCTTTGGAGAAATTTTATACATTTTACATAAGAACAACAGAAAGTACCTCAATGATTCATTGGCGGAACATGGCTTAAATTTACTTCAGGCAATGTGCATTTTGACAATTGATGAAAAAACTGACATTACACAAAAACAGCTGACTGAAATTTTATATCTCACCAAAAGCGGAATCACTAAAGCAATTAATAAACTGAAACAGGACGGATTTGTCATAAAGGAGCGATCAGAAAAGGACAACCGTAAATTTGTTTTGAAACTGACACAAAAAGGCAAAGACATCATTCCTACATTAAATGCAATTAATCTGGAATGGGAGAGAAAGATTGGATTGCAGGATATGAATGATGAACTTTTAGAGGCACTCAAAGATATGACCTACAAATCCATTGAGTTAAATCTAGACAACTGAACTTACCATCACCAGACTAATTTTTTGAATGAAAAATACCACCATTTTACTTGCAAGTTCAAGTAAATATATTAAAATTATTTTAAAAACTATTAAAAATATCACTCATACTATCCATTAAATGAATTAAACGAAAAAAATTAAAAACAAGTTAATGAGTAATCTACATGAGCAGATTAATTTTTTTAAAAAAATGAAAAAAAGTTAGGAAAATTATTTCCTAAATCTTCTGATTTGAGTTGAAACTACTGTCAATAGTAACAACAACAAGATCCATATTGGATTACCAGTTGCATGCACTGATAGTGAAATTCCTTCTTTTGAGGATGCATTATAGCTTTGAGTACAGTTATTGGATCCTTCATTACCGTCAATAACAACATATGTTACTGTACTGTTTGAATCGTATTTTTTATCTCCAGAGTAATATACATTGACCTTATATTCTCCTTTTGATAAACCAGGAATTTCGAATCTTGCCTGACCGGATTTAACTTCTGCAGTGTATTTTTTGCCATCAACAGTAATAGTTACAGTTCCTGTTGCATCCTCAGGAAGTTTTACAACAACAGATGCATCTTCACCAATAACTACCATGTCACCTGAGGCAGAAACCGGTGCTTTTGATTTGGAAACTGTGAATTTTACAGTAGTCAATTGACTTGCTTCATATTTATCGTCACCCTCATAGAATACTTCTGCAGTGTATTTTCCTGCAGGAAGTTCAGGAATTATGACTTTAGCTTTACCGTTTATGACATCTGCATAGTAACCGATTCCATCGATTTTAACAAGCACTCTTCCAGTTGCATCACTTGGAACATTAACATTGATTGTTGCATCTTTACCAACTGTAATATCCTTAGCTGATGCTTTTATATTGGAATCTTTTTTAGATACAGTGAATTGAGTTGAAGTGAAGTTTTCACCGTAGTATTTATCTCCAACATATTTTACAACAACTGTCTTGTTTCCATAGGTTAAATCTTTGACATTAAATGTAGCTTTACCGTCTTTGATTTCAGCAGTGTATTGAACACCATCAATTTCGATAGTCATATCACCAGTAGCATCTTTAGGAACAGTTACTGATATTGTAGCAGTATCTCCAACTTCAATATCCGGTATTTCCACTGAAATAGGAGTATCATATTTCGGAACAATTGTAGTTGTTACCTCTTTTTCAGGCAAGTGTGTGCGATCACCAGAGTAAGTTACTTCCATTGGATGTTTTCCAGGAGTTGCATCACTTATATCAAATGTAGCTACTCCATTAATGACCGGTGCTGTGTAATTTTTACCGTCAACGTTAACTGTCACAGTTCCAGTTGCATCATCAGGCAATACAACTTTAATTGTTCCATTTCCTGAATCAATAATATCCATAGTAGTATTGGATTTAACGACTCTGA
The DNA here is from genome assembly GCA_017473945.1 of Methanobrevibacter sp. Lineage (GTDB taxonomy): Archaea > Methanobacteriota > Methanobacteria > Methanobacteriales > Methanobacteriaceae > Methanocatella. The sequence continues at coordinate 23,155 of JAFUIW010000010.1, forward strand.
AAGTAGTTGTGTTAGTTGAAGGCAAGTATTTAGCATCTCCATTATATTTTGCACTTACAGTGTAATCACCTTGAGGCAATCCAGTTACGATTAATTTACCAGTTCCTTTATCAACGGAAATAGTATAGACTTCATCACCATCAGGAACACTTAAAACTCCTGTGCTTAAATCAAATTCATATGCTGTGCCACCTATGACGATTGTTACAGTTCCGGTTGCATCTTCAGGAACAACAACTGTGATGACTTCATCTTCTCCAGCGAAAATGTTTTCAGCTTGAGGAATTACGAATGATTCAACTTTAGTAACATTGAATGTTGTTTTTGTTGAGCTTGAACCATATTTGTCATCACCAGTGTATGTCAAGTTGACTTCATGGGAACCACTTGGAATACGAGGTATTTGAACAATACCGGTTCCATTTGTAACGTTCACGTAGTATCCTACACCATCAATGTCGATGAGCACTTGTCCTGTTGCATCTTCAGGCAAGTGAACAATAACAGTTACATTGTCTCCGGCATCAACATCTTTAATTTCAACTTCAAGATGAGCTTGACGTTTGGATACTTCAATACTGTCGGTTGTATGATTTGCAAGGTACTTGTCATCACCAGAGTATTCTACAGCAATTGTTTTGTTTCCGGCAGGTAAATCTTTTATGTTGAATACTGCTTTACCGTCGTTGACGTCTTCAGTGTATTTTACACCATCTATTTCAATTGTGACAGTTCCAGTAGCATCATCAGGGACAGTTACAGTGATTACTGCAGTGTCTCCAACTTTGATGTCATCAACATCCACTGATATTGGAGCAGTTTCTTTTGGAACTGTTAGTTTGCTTGTGGTGGATGTGCCTTCATTGTTGTCATCACCTGAGTAGATTACTTCAACATCGTGAGTTCCAGGAGTTGAATTGTCAACAGTCACTACAGCAGTACCGTTAACGATAGGAGCAGTGTAATTCTTATCTCCAACCTTAATAGTAATATTGCCTGTGGCATTCTCAGGAACAACA
>JAFUIW010000001.1 GCA_017473945.1 Methanobrevibacter sp.
CTTTAGATGAATTGACATGGTCTCATCATCAAAGAATTTCTCGATTGAGAGAGTTTTTTCAATGTATTTTTGCTCATAAAAGATTACTGGAATTCCCTGTGCCTTGGCCACTTCAGCCTGAACTTTGTCGTTGGTTAAAAGTGTTCCAAATTCTGATCTTGCAAGGTCACGGATAATGCTGTCGATTTCACCGCTTTTTGCATATTTGATGTCATAGTTGGTTGGACGTTTCCCTTTAAATGTTATGGCTAATTCTCCGTCATCCTGCATTTCCTGCAATTTCTGAAGTTCAGCCAGTCCTTTAACACCTTCAGATCTTTTAGCGTTTGCCTGATGTTCAAGTTCACAGACCACTGCCTCAGGCACTATGATTTCGGGATAGTCATAATCTCCATTTTCTATCAGTTCGCTTACTGCACCGATTATGACAGCACTGGTATCTGGAATAATACATTTCATCTTAATACACATCTTCTGGGTTAACAAGTCTTTCCAAAACGATTTCCAAATCGTCATCTTTCAAATCGTCAATGTCAATGTCGTTTTCGGTGTTGATTTTTCTAAAGAAGCATGAAAGGTATCCTTCATGGCATGCCGCTCCGGTCTGTTTGATTTTTAAAACAATTGCATCCATGTCGCAGTCGACAAGAATTTCTTGGACTTCCTGGAAATGCCCTGAGCTTTCCCCTTTTAACCACAACTGGTTTCTTGATGTGCTCCAGTAGTGTGCTTTTCCGGTTTGGATTGTTTTGATTAATGCTTCCTTGTTCATGTTGGCCAGCATTAATATTTGATTTGTGTCGGCGTCCTGAGCAACCGCTGTTATAACTTTAACACCGTTTATTTCATGTCTGAAGTTAATATTCATGTTTATTCCTCTTTTAAATATTCGGCAATGTTTTCAATGTCGACCAATTCTTGGTTTCCGCTAACCATGTCCTTTACGGTGACTTTGCCTTCTTCAAGGTCCTTTTCACCGATGATGATTATTTTCGGAACTTTTATTTTATCGGCATAGTTCATCAGTTTTTTGAATTTTTTGCCATTGAGGTCAACATCCACTTTCAAATCGTTCTTCCTTAATGTCTGTGTTATTTCATAAGCTTTAGGTCTTACGCTATCTGAAATCGGAGCGACATAAACGTCCAGGTGTGAAGGTAACTCTTCTGCATCTGTCAGCTCTTCAATAGCATTCATCAGCCTGTCGAATCCGAGAGCAAAACCGGTTGATTCAACTTCCTGGCCTCCGAACAGTTTGACGAGACTGTATGACCCTCCACCGCAGATTTGCTTTTGGGCACCGAGTTCCGGAACATAGATTTCAAACACGATTCCTGTGTAGTAGTCAAGTCCCCTTGCAACTCCAAGGTTGAGGGTGTAGTTTTCAACATCGAACGCTTCAAGAAGTATAATCAATTCTTTTAGTTCTTCTAAAGCTTCTTTTGGCTCTTCATAAGGTGCAATCAACTCTTCAACGTCACTTATGATGGATTTGTCTCCAACCATATCTATTAATTTTAATAAGATTTGGTTTAGCTCGTCATTGTCAATGACAGGTTCGTCTCCGCTTAATGATTCGATTAACAGGTCCTTGTCTCCCTTGTCAATTACTACCATGATTTCCCTTTGGGTTTCGGTTGAGATATCGAAGTGCTTGAAAAGTCCTCTGATTATTCCCAGGTGGTTGACATTAACGTCAGCGGTTGTTATTCCAAGTGCATTGATTGCATCTGTACACAGTGCAATGACTTCAGCTTCCCCTTGTGGAGTTTTAGCTCCAATCAGTTCACAACCGAATTGCCAGAATTGTCTGAATCTGCCTTTTTGAGGTCTTTCATATCTAAAGCAGCTTCCATAATAATAGAGCTTGATTGGTTTTGTAGAAGTTTTTTCAAGTTCATTTAGGTATAATCTTGCAACCGGAGCGGTGATTTCAGGTCTTAATGTCAGTTCCCTGTCTGATTTGTCCTTGAAATTGTACAGTTGGTTGACAATTTCCTCTCCGGATTTTGTTGTAAATAATTTTAATTCTTCAAATAAAGGGGTTTTAATCTCTTGATAACCGTAATTTTCGAATATATTTCTTAAGGTACTTTCTGCTTTTTTTCTTTGTCTCATTTCATCAAATAAGAAATCTCTTGTACCTCTTGGTCTTGTAAATTCCATTTTTGCTCTCCTATGAATAAGTTTATTATAATTAAAGTATGTTTTTTAGATGTTATATAATCTTTTGTTGCAATTACTCGTCAAATGCTCTTGCACATCTTGTTAATAATATTAATACATTATTATTATATAAGTTTGGAAATGTGCTTTTGTGTTTTTGCACAGTTGTGCAGTTAAAATAGTTTTAACTGTCTGTAAGTACATTACCTAATTAATTAAACTCTAAGGAGGATTATTATGGTTAAATATAAATTGGTAGATACTTTGTTGTATCAAAGTGAGGAAGGTGCCGTTGAAGGAAAGTTCATAATTGGCGATGAAACTCTATGGGCAAGCCGAAAAGTTGTAGCTGAGATTTTTGGAACCAGTGGACAAAATATCTCAGACCATTTTAGAAATATAGTTCATGAGGGAGAGCTTGAAGAAAATGATGTAAGTATAAGTTCTAAAGAGCTATTTAAAGATGATTCAGAGTTTAGCAAGGATTTCTTGCAAAACTCTAAAAAGGGAGGTAGGCCTCAAATATGGTATAATCTTGATGCAATCATCTCAATTGGATATAGAATTAATTCAAAAGAGGCAACAAACTTCCGTAAATGGTCTAGAGAGATTCTAAAACAATACATGCGAAAAGGATTTGTCATTAATAAAGAACTTCTAATTAATGGTGGAAAGTTTACTGAGGAATACTTTGAAGAGCTTGTTGATGTTATTCGTGAAATCAGATCTTCCGAACGAAAAGTCTACGAAAAGGTAACTGATCTGTTTGCAACTGCATATGACTATAACAAGAATGCTCAAATAACAAAGGAATTCTATGCAAAAGTCCAAAACAAATTGCATTATGCTGTTGTTGGCCTTACTGCTCCTGAGATTATATATGAACGAGCAGACAGCAATAAAGAGCATATGGGTTTAACAACCTGGTCAAGAGCCCCTGACGGCAAAGTATTGTTAAGGGATGCTAAAGTGGCAAAAAATTATTTGACTGAAAAGGAATTAAAAACTTTAAATCGTGTTGTCACCATGTATCTGGATTATGCTGAAGACAGGGCTGAAAGACAAATTCCAATGTCTATGAAAGATTGGGCTGAGCGTTTAGACAAGTTTTTGGAATTCTATGAATATGAAGTTTTAAAGGGGAAAGGTAAAATTTCAAGAAAAGAAGTGGACGAATTTGTCAAATTGGAATATGAAAAATTCAGACCAGTACAGGATAAATTATTCAAGTCCGACTATAACAAATTCGATGAGGAGACTAAAAAGTTTTTAGTATAATGGAAATCAAGTATTATTATATGAATATTAAAGGCAGTACAAATATTGTGGGTTTGATAGGTCATCCTGTTGAGCATAGCTTTTCACCTCCAATGCACAATGCAGCTTTTGAAGCATTGGGAATGGATTATGCTTATGTGGCTTTCGATGTTAATCCTAATAATTTAAAATCAGCTATTGAAGGTGCCGGTGCATTAAACATCAAGGGATTCAATGTTACAATACCTCACAAGATTGAAGTGATGCAGTATTTGGATGAACTTGATGATGTGGCAGAATTAATTGGTGCAGTCAATACAATTGACTTTAAAAACCTGAAAGGTTATAACACTGATGGAATTGGGGCAATAAGAGCCATTGAGGAAGTTTCATCAGTCAAAAATAAGAATGTTCTTGTTGCAGGAGCCGGAGGAGCCTCAAGGGCAATTTCATTTTACCTTGCAAAATTCGGTGCAAATTCAATAACAATTTTGAACAGGAATGTAGACAAGGCCAAAAGCTTGGCTTCAGATATTTCTGATTCTGGTTTGATAAGTGAAGTTAAATCAGATGCCATTTCAAATATCTCTGATTATTTGAATGATTCAGACATATTGGTTGATACAACCCCATTGGGCATGCATCCGCATGTTGATGATGAACCAATTGCAACAGCAGAGAATATGCATGATGATTTGGTGGTATTTGATGCTGTTTACAATCCTAATGAAACAGTTTTACTTAAAGAAGCCATTAAGGCAGGTGCAAAACCTGTTTATGGAATTAAAATGTTGCTTTATCAGGGTGTGGAAAGCTTTAAAATATGGACAGGTCAGGATGCTCCGGTTGATGTAATGGAAAAGGCACTTAATGAATATTTGGGAAGATAATATGGATTTGATTTTTGACGTTACAGGTTTAAACTCTGAAGAGGAAAAATTTTCAGACTCTAAAAAGGATGTATTGAAATTTCTAAAGATAATTGGTGTTGATACAAGATTTATTTCATACACTCCCGAAAAAATCTACATTAACAACCTGAGATTTTCAAAATTCTCAAGAACCCGTGAAGCAACCTTCAATAAACAGTATCCTGAAATTGAAGTTGTTAGAAGCAGTCTTTTTCAAAAAATATGTTCAAGATCTGCCAAGGTATTGACCTTGGAAATCAAACCTAACTCAATAATTCTGATGCCTGAAGATAATTTTATATGTGAAATATTATTGGAGCCCTATACTCGTAAATATGGTGTAAAGCTGGTTAATGATGGAGATTATGATTTAAAAGTTAATCCATTGATATTGGACGATAAGGTCAATACCATATTTGAAGGAATTTTTGCTGGTGAAGGCTTAAACTTAATCGATAATGAAAATGAAATCTATCCTTTAGCTAACGTTTCTCTTGAGTGGGTCAATTCCTTTTTGGAAATGGATGGTCATGAATTAATTGAATGTGAAAATAATAATGTTTTGGCAAATTCATTTTCAGAATTTTTAGATGATGTGGCTCCACAGTTTAGGGAAAATGTTGTCAGCGCTTCAGAATTCATTGAAGAAAAATTAGATTCATAGGATTATTTTACCTGTTTTGTAACATTCAGCGAGATAATCCCTTGGTTGATAATACAAATCAGAGTTAAAATTAAAGATTTTTTCTGCGAGCCATGAAGAATAAACTTCTCTGATTCCGACAAAAACATCATTTTCATCGTAGTTATCTTCAATTAATCTTTCAAACACTTCTCCAATGTCCCAGTAATTCGGAACATTGTATTTGCATGATGAAATATTATCATATTCACCATCATGAATGTTGTTCCTTGTTATAAAGTCATCAGCTACTTTTTCTATGGGTTCGCAATGAAAAACATCCTGATAATTGTATATTCTTTCAACATCTTCACCAAGAAATTCAACAATGTCTTTTCTATGATTTTTAGTTTCACGAGCGATGAACTCTATTAGGCTACATGTATAAAAAAAGGGCATTATTATTTTTCTGCATATACATTCCTCGCTTACTTGAATGTCAATGTATCAAGAGATTTTTCAGTGTTAAAGCAAATTTGATGTGTTGGATATTTGAATTTAACTAATTCCCAAAAGGCTTCTCTTGTGATTTTTCCATCTAAAAACTCCTGAATGTAATTGTAAATTGTATCATCAGCCATTGGACCTTCAACAATGTTCCATTCATGTGATGTTCCATTTCTACAAGCAACTACAAAATTCAACCATTCCTCAGTCATTTTATCAAATTTTAATATTTTCAATGAATCTGTAGGAGTATATTCATAGACATTAACGATTCCTTCTCCGAATCGTCTTGCCCACCTAATCGCTTGTTCTTCGATAACCGTACAGTAAAATCCGAAATAGAAATTCCTTTGTTATATTTTTCAATTCTAATTTCGGGAGTTTTTACAGTCACTGTACTTCCATGATACAATTCCATGTTATCACGTTAATTGTCTAAAAACTGAAAAGTGAAACCTGCTTATCAGTTTTCTTTTTAGGTTTTTCTTCTTTATCTTCAGGTTCTTCAACAACTTCTTCACTAATCTTTTCAGGTTCAATGAGTGGATCCTCGATGACTTCAGCAGGTTCCGCTTCGATTTCTTGAGGAGCTGCCATCATTTGGTTTTGAAGTTCTTCATACCTTCTGTCACGCTCTTCAACTCTCATTTGAGCCTTTTGTTTTTCCATTTTGGTTATGACTTTTTTAGGGATTTTCTTTTTCCTGAACCTTTTTATTTCATTTTCTTCAAGTTCTAGAAAATCTGAAATCTCCCAGGCAAGTTCATCATTTTGAAACATGATTTCCAGATATGGAAACATTGAAATAGCTATTGCATTAGATATGTGCATTCTTTCAGACATTTTTCCAGCAATTGCATCCCTTAAGTTCCTTTTTCCCCTGTTACGCCCCATCAGTGTGAAAATTGTTGGAGTCTGTATTTTTGAGAACTTTTTATAGGTTTCTTTTTTGGATGAGCTCACACCAATTCCCATAAAGTCACTTGCATATTTCCAGTAACCGTAATTTCTGCTGCTTCTGGCCCTTCCAAAGTACAGATCTGCTTGAGCAATGTTTTCATGAGCTTTTTTAATCTCGTTTTTATTGGTATATTCTCTTGGAATGTTTTCTGCAATGTATTCCATCACGAGAGTTGGGTCTTCATCAACTCTTAAAGCCTCCCTTACGTGCACAGGATTTTTACTCTTTAAAACACCAGTTATTGCATTAAAAATATCTGATCTGTCATCTTTTGTCCTTAAATCTTCAACCGCCTTTGGCTCAAGCACTTCGTCCTTGTCAGCTAGAGCTTGAAGTGTATTTATTGCAGAACGCAGGTCTCCATTTGATTTTTTTGCAATCAAATCAAGTGCCTTAGGATTTGCTTTGATTTCTTCTTTTTGAGCGATTTCCTTTAAAGCCTTTCTTATGGTAGGGCTTCTCACCTTTGGCATTTTGATTACAGTACATTTCGGTTTGATTGACTGCAGGCGTTTGGAGTAGAAGTCATTTGCCATTAAAATCATAGGATGTTTGGAATTTTTAATAATTTCCCCAATGGCTCTTACTCCTCCACGGTCATTGGTTCCGTGAATTCCGTCCACCTCATCCATGATGATTAGCTTGTAATCGTCCCCAAATAATGATCTTGAAGAAGAAGATTCTCCTATTGTGCTTTTAATGACATCCTGGGAACGTTTATCACTTGCATTAAGCTCGATATGTTCTGAAAACTCCTTTGCAATAACGAGTGCAAGTGTTGTTTTACCGATTCCTGGAGGTCCAACCAAAAGCAGGGGTTGTTGTGGATTTCCGTTTTTCCAATTTCCAACCCAATCCATGATTATTTTTTTCTCTTTATTGTTACCTACCACTTCATCCAAGGTTTGTGGTCGGTATTTGTCTGTCCATAACATTTCCATACCTTAAATGAATTTGGTGAGCAGTGCTTCAAGTTGGATTCTTGGATTTGCTCCTTCTCTTATTCTGAAATCACAATCAGCAATTGAGTTAATCAAATCAATATAAAAGTCAGGTTCCATTTTGCCTTCAACGACTCTTTTGGAAACTTCCTGGTAGATTTGGGTTACCATGTCCTCTCCGCTGGTTCCCTGAAGTACCATTGTTTCTCTTAAAAGAGTTCTGGCTCCTAAAAAGTCACCCATCAATGCCTTGTTGATCATGTTTGAGATTTCCTGGGGCTTTGCTTTTGAAACAACTTCATAAACGGATTCCTCAGTAACTGTCTCTCCTTCTGTTGTTGCTGCCTGAAGTACATTGACGGATTTTCTCATGTCTCCTTCAGCGAAATAGACTATTGTTTCGATTCCTTTATCGTCATATTCAAATCCTTCAGCATCACAGATGAATTTCAATCTTTCAGCTATTTCCTCCCCTTTTATTGGAGCGAATCTGAATATTGCACATCTTGATTGAATCGGGTCGATAATTTTTGAGGAATAGTTACATGAAAGTATAAATGAAGCGGTTTTTGTATACATTTCCATTTCACGTCTAAGTGCGTGCTGTGCATCTTTTGTCATGTTGTCCACTTCATCTAGGAAAATTATTCTAAATGGAGCGCCGACAGGTTTTAATCTACAGAAGCTTTTAATACGGTCTCTTACTGTGTCAATTCCCCTTGCATCAGATGCATTTAATTCCAAGAAATTATTTCTCCAGTATTTTCCTAAAATTGATTTTGCTAGTGCAAGTGCAGTAGTGGTCTTTCCAACTCCTGCCGGACCTGTAAACATTAAATTAGGCATGCTTCCTTCGCCTACATATTTTTCAAGTCTGGTAATGATTTGTTTTTGTCCTACAATGTCTTCTAATTTTTGTGGTCTATATTTTTCTACCCATGGTCCGCTCATTTAATCACCATATTTTTACTAGTAACATTTATGTATTATGTAATTAAATTATTTTTTGCTTAACTTTTAAAATATATGAAATCCAATAAATATATAATTACAGTGAGCATTTGATTAGTATTATTTTTAATGTTCAAGAAGGTGTATATAATGAGAGGCACATGGAAACTTAGATTAAGGATGTTGCTTACGACTGTAGTAATGTTTTCAATCATATATTTCTTTGTAATGATGGTGGCACGTTACCTGGGAATCAGTAGTTGGAAACTATATGCAGGTGTCAGTTTAGGAATCGTATTTTTACAATATTGGTTTGGACCAACTCTGGTTAAACATTCAATGAATGTAAGGCCATTGTCTGAAGCGGAAGCTCCTCATATTCATAAAATGGTTGAAGAACTTGCACAGGCAGCCGGAGTTCCTAAACCTGAAGTGGGATTATCTGAAATAAATATTCCAAATGCTTTTGCATATGGTAGAACAAGCAGGAGTGGCCACATTGCAATTACTCGCCCAATATTGGGTTTACTGGATTATGATGAACTTAGGGCTGTTTTAGGTCATGAAATGGGCCATATAAAACATAATGACATGGCTCTAACTGCTGCAGTTAGTGTTATTCCAATGATTTGCTATTATATCGCAATCGCATTCATGTTTTCAGGCGACAGGGACAGTGGAGCAACAATCATAATAGGGATGCTGGGTTATTTGTTTTACTTGATTGGACAATTGCTGGTATTGTTCATCTCAAGAATCCGTGAATACTATGCAGACGAAGCTAGTGTTGAATTTGGTAACCGTCCTGCAGCATTGGTGTCAGCATTATACAAATTAACTTATGGTGCTGCAAGATGCAGTGAGGAAACTATAAATGATTTAAATACAAATCGTGCATTTTTTGTAAATGATATTAATAACGCGAAGCATGATGTTACAGATTTCAAGCAAATAGACTTCGATGGAGACGGAAAAATATCTGATGAAGAATTAAGAAGACTTGCAAATTCAGATGTTAAAATTTCAAAAAAGACTGGAATCATGGAATTATTCTCTACTCATCCAGATTCCTTAAAAAGAGTAAAAAGATTGGCAGAATTAGAAGAATAGGTGTTATATTATGAAGATGATTTTAGATGAACGTGGAAAGAAATATGTTTTAAAACCTGGTCAGGAATTTCAAAGCGATTTGGGAATTATCAAAGCGGACGTCCTGGACAGTGCAGAGGTTGGCGATGAAGTAAAAAGCCATCTTGACCACACATTTAAAATCATGAAACCTAATATAAACGACTTCATTGACATAATGGACCGCAGATGCTCAATACTTCTTCAAAAGGATATAGGGCAGGTTTTGGCTCACACTGGTTTGGGTGCAGGCTCACGTGTGGTTGATGCCGGAACAGGTGCGGGAGCTATAGCACTTAATTTTGGAAATGTCGTGGGGCCTGAAGGGCAGGTATTCACCTATGAGATACGTGAGGATTTTGCCGAAGTCGCTCGAAAAAACATTGACAACTTTGGAATCACAAACATTGAAGTTAAAAACAAGAATATCAAGGAAGGAATCGATGAGGATAAGATTGATTTAATCTTTTTGGATTTGCCGAAACCATTTGGGATATTTGAGGATGTTTTAGAGTCTTTAAATGTCGGGGGTTGGCTTTGTGTCTATGCGCCTTACATTGATCAGGCTGAAATCTCTTATCGCATAGCCAAAAAATTGGGCTTTTATGATATTGAAATTATCGAGCTTCTGGAACGTGGACTTGAAGTTCGCCAGCAAGGAGTCAGGCCAAAACACGTATGGTTGGCCATAGCGGATACTTGGTATTTGCAAGAAAATTATAGTTATTATTTAGTTGATTTTAGCTATAATTATTTTACTATTTTTCTTAAAAAGTTTAATTATTTTTCATATAATCTTCATTTAATTTGTAAAAGCAGATAGTTCAATAAGTTTTTAATTCAATATGTAGATTAGAGAATAATTTTTTAAGAAATGTCTAAAAAAGAAAGAAATTTGGAATAGAAAATCTATTCCATAAATATAGCTGGTTTGTAAGGCATTGCATTTCTGGCCTTGTTTTGTGGGTCGTAAGAGTCATCGGTATGAATGATTACTTCGTTTCCGCATTCTTCCTTGATGTAGTCTAAAGCATCAGTTAAAATTGCTTCTTCATCGAGTTTACCTATGTATCTTGTTTTTGTAATTTCCTTACCGATTTTTTTAGCTACCATTGCAATTTCCTTTTTATCATCATAGATTTTAGCTCCGATAGCTCTTCCCATGATCTGACCGATATCCGGTTTTCCAACTTCATCAGCTATTTTGTATAAGTCCCATTTCCAGTCAGGAGCAAGATAAATGTGTACCTTTTCAATTTCATCTCCAACCATCTGTTTGATGTGTGCAATATCTTTTATGATATTTTCAACTAAATCCTCTGATTTTTCAATTTCAGGACTTACTTTTGTCTCATCAGCTAGAGGCCATGCTGCTTCACTGACAAATCCTTCTCCACCATATGTGCTCCATAACTCCTCTGAAGTGTGAGGGGTGAATGGTGCCAAGAGTCTAATCCATGCTTCTAGAACTGTTGATAAGACATATACGATTGCAGGGTCTTGTGAGTCAAGTAAATGTTTGACTCTGTATAGGTAATGATCAACATCCTTTTTAAGCAAGAACAATGAATCTTGCAGTGCTTGTCTTGTCTGGAAGACTTCTAAAGCTTCAGTTGATTTTTTAATGTGTTCATTAAGCTGGCTGATCATCCATAAATCAATGGTTCTTGTAAGTTCAACTTCTTCAATATTGCTTAAATCTAATGCAGAGCCTTTAATTTCTTCAACTTTGGCTGCAAATTCTCTGAACCATTCAAGTCTTCTTTTAGTTCCGAGAACCTCTTTTTCTCTCCAGTCGAAATCCTGCCATGGTTCGGCAGATGCCATTAAAAAGAGCCTTACAACATCTGCGGTGTAGTCACTGATAGCATCTTTAAGAAGAATTACATTTCCTTTTGATGAGGACATCTTATTTCCTTCCAAAAGGCCCATACCGAATACTACTGTTCCTCTTGGCCATTTTTCTTCAGGATAAATCGCGCTGTGTGTAAACATTAAAAAGCTTAAGTGATTTCCAACTAAATCTTTTGCGGATAATCTCCAGTCAAGCGGGTACCAGTAGTTGAATTCATTTTGGATTTCAGCCACTTTGTCTGCAGGAACACTGATGTCTCCGGAATCTTTGTCAAGTAGGACTTTATCAAAGAATGCTGGTGTTAAATCCTCAGGGTCCATGTCTCTTAGGTATTTGGCGATTGTGTAGTAGGACATGTAGATTGTTGAGTCAGTCAATGGCTCGATTAACCATTGGTTGTCCCAAGGCATTCTTGTTCCAAGCCCGACTTTTCTGGAACATGCCCAATCGTCCAGCCAGTTGATGTAATACTCAAAATTACTTTTAAGCTCTTTTGGAATGACTGTTTCGCCTTCAAGAACTTTTAAGGTTTTTTCAGTCCACTCTTCATTGCCGTATTTCATGAACCATTGGTCGTCCATGATTTTCACAACACAGTTGTTGCCGCATCTGCAGACTACTGGCCTTTCAGCAAAGTCATACATGATTGTAGCCATGTTGTCTGCAATCAATTTTTCTTTCAGCTCTTCACGGGCAAAGCGAACTTTCATTCCTCCAAAATCAGGAATGGAGTCTATGATTTTACCTTTACTGTGTTGTTGTTTGTACAGTTCATTGGTAGCTTCATGCAGCTTTTCATCGTTCTGGTCTGTAATTCCGAGTCTTTCGATGATGTCTGCAGCCGGAATTTCTCCGTATCCCTTAAGAGTACATACTGGAATCGGTTCTACCTTGTCTACAATTCCTTCCAAATTGTATTTAGCTATCAATTCATCGTTGTTTTTCAAGTCTTGAAGTGCAATGTAGTCTGCAGGTGCATCGGCAGGTTCTGAAAATACGACTCCGCTTCCGTAGGATGCGCTTACAAAGCTTGCTGGGAAAATCGGCAATTCATCGCCGGTGAATGGGTTTGTTGCCATTTTTCCAATCAAGTCATTAGGGTCAATTTCTTCAATAATGTCCAAATCCTTGATTTGATTGGATAAGTTGTAGTGAGCTTCTTTTGTAATTACCCAGTTTTCTCCTTCAGCGTTAACGAGCACATATTCAACATCAGGGTTCAGCCAGATATTTGTTGCTCCAACAATTGTTTCAGGTCTGAGTGTAGCGGTTACCAAAACTTTGTCATCAATTTTGAATTTTAAAAGTGTAAGTTCATTGACTCCCACTCCTTCACCTTCAAGTAAATCGTGGTCACCGACAGGGTTGTCACAGTTCGGACAGTATTTTACAGGATGCTCTCCTTTTTGAACTAATCCTTTTTCATATAATGTGGTAATTTGCCATTCTATGAACTTTTTATAGGTTGGATCGATTGTTCTGAATTCCCTTCTCCAGTCGATTGAATAACCCATCTCTTCCATCACTTCATGGTATTCGGTTGAGAAGTATTTTACGATGAATTCAGGGTCTTCCAATTGTGGTAATGTTTCTTTTGGAACGCCATGAACTCTTTCATATAAATCAAGTGTCCAAGGGTCTTTTCTTTTAATCCTATCTGCAATTCCAATGACGGGTGCACCGGTTACGTGCCATGCCATTGGGAACAATACGTTGTATCCTTCCATTCTTTTAAATCTTGCGTAAACGTCAGGCACAGTGTATGTACGGCCGTGACCGATGTGCATAGCACCACTAGGATATGGAAATGCCACTGTAAGGAATAATTTTTCTCGCTCATCCGGGTTAGATTCAAATAATTTTGCATCTGCCCATTTTTTCTGCCATTTCTTTTCGATATTTTCGCTCACTAAATCACCATTTATAATATTGTTTTTTTAGGGCTTTCAGGAACTTTGCTCTTGTGTTCGCTCCTGATAATTTTTGTAATAATCATATCAATGTCATCTACTGAAACATCTAATGCATCAGCTATTTCAGTATTTTTCAAGTCTTTTTCTGCGTATAAATAAAGAATTTGATCAAGCAAATCGTAGCCCATTCCAATTTCATCCTCATCGGTCTGACCGTTCCATAAGCCCGCACGTGGAGGCTTTTCAAGGATTGCTTTTGAAATGCCTAAATATTCACTTAATTTGAAAACTTCAATCTTGTACAAATCTCCAATCGGTTCCATGTCACATGCACCATCTCCATGCTTTGTAAAGTAACCAATCAGAATTTCGCTTTTGTTACCGGTTCCGCTGACCAGGTAATTTTTCTGATTTGCATAATAATAAATGATTGACATTCTGATTCTAGCTTTTAGGTTACCGATAGCTAACGCATTTTCATCCAGTTGGCTCATTTTTAAAAATTCATTTAAAATGCCGTCAATAGCTATTTTTTTATATTCAATTCCTAAATTTTGAGCTATTTTAATGCCATGTTCTGTATCTTCAGCTGGTGTTGTAGCGGATGGCAAAACAAGTCCGAATACATTCTCTTTTCCAATGGCTTCGCAGGCCAGGTATGCTGAGAGTGTGGAATCAATTCCCCCACTCAAACCTACAACAATTCCACCGGTTTTTGACTCGCTAACTTTGGTTTTGATGAATTCAACTAGATTTATTTTTGTTTTTTCTAGGTCTATATCTGGAATTACGCTAATGCTTTCACCAACTTAAATCATTTATACATAAAATAATATGTACCTATTAATTAATAAATTATATTATGTCAGACGTGGAACTTATTTGCGAAAAATCATTTTCAGATATTGACAGTGAAATTATTGATAGGTTCATGGAATTTCAACAGGCTTTAATTGATAAGGACGAGGCTAAGTTAAATGAGATTCTAACTGAAAAATATGAGCTTATCCACATGTCAGGTAAAAAACAGACCAAGCAGGAGTTTATTGGTGAAATTATGGACGGAACTCTTAACTATTATAAATCTGAAATTCTAGATCCGACAATCCTGTGGGATGATGATGAAAGACCAACCTTGGTTGCTGATGTTACTTTAACTGCCAAGGTTTATGGCATCAACGGTAAATGGACATTGTATACAACTGTTGATTTTGAAAAGATTGATGGTGTATGGTATTTTTCAAAATGGGATAATTAATTTTCATGTTCTCATTTTTAAAAAAGTATTTATTCTGAAAAATAAAGTGTATTGGAAATTGATTTTTGCAATAATGCTAAAAAAGTAAATTTATAGGCCATAAGAAATTAAAATTACATTTTAGTAACTAAGAGTATGTTATGGAAAATCATAAGGTTACCTTTTTCAGATAATTTATAAAATACTGTCATCGTATGTAATATAAATTTGTTTTTTGCTGTAAGTGAAGATATAAAATCAGTAGTTATCTGTAAGATTAACTACTTTTAAGAAATTATATGAATCTTTCTGCTTCTTTAATAAATTCTTCAGCTTGTTTGATTCTTTTTCTAGCAATCCTTTCATCAATTTCATCGATGGCATCGTAATCTGCTGTTTCACGTTGTGCTTGAGTGGATGCTAAATATTTATATTTTTCATAGGGAAATTCATCTTCCTTAACATAATGTGTGTTAAATAAATGAATTAAACCTGCATGAGTTTTTGGAGGTTTAATACCTTTTTTAAGAATTAAAGCCTTAGCAACTAAAAACATGGAATAATAAGATAAGCTAACGGCATCTGAATAATCCTCCATAGAATAAGCTGTTTTTGCAAGAGTTAATTTTTTGTTTGATTTATCAAAAAATGCGTGAGTTTCATCCAATTTCAACACCTTCAGAAAGTATGTTACTTAAAAAAGAAAAATGTCGGGTATTATTGAATCTGTCTTCAGACATGATGTGGGCGGAAATTAATTCACTTTTATCATGCATAATCCAGGCAACTTCATCATCGATTTGATCTTCGATTTTTTCAGGAAAATTAGATACTATCAAAATATCAATATCTGACTCCTCACCATCATCACATCTTGCAACAGATCCGAACAAAATGATTTTAAGGATATATTTTGAATTTATTGTTTTTGCAAACTCCTGAGCAATTTCTAATCTATTCATGATATTCACCAAAGATTATTTTTGCATATAATTATTTTCAATTTCATTAATAATAAATATTTTTGAAGTACGACTTTATGAAAAAACACAATGGGATATTTACTTCAAATTTAATTAAAAAATGGCTAATTTTAACAATATGTAAATAATATATTACATAATATGGATAAAAGTTTAATTGAAATCATGAAGACAAAATGGATGTATTTGAATGAGGAGGAACTTAAATATTATTCATTGGGCATTTTTATAGAATGCATCTGTTTGAGTGTCATTATTTCATTAATATCAAAATTATTATTCCAATCTGATTTCATGCTGTCTATGACTGGTTTTACTATTGTCAGTATCATGTTCACTGTTTTAATATATAAACGTGACTTTTTTGATGAAAAATTTCAATTATTTTCATCTGATTTAATGAAAGGTACTAATCAGGGATTAATTTTATTTTTATTTGTATCCTCATTTATAGTATCATGGGGGTTTTTTTCTGTGCGGCTTTAAAATATGGATTATATAATGCCATTGCATTTGCTTTAGCAGTGTGTTTTCCAGGAATATTCATGTTTTTAAGAAGAAATGTATATTCTAATGAAAACAACAGTTCGATGTATGGTGGAGGTAATATTGGATATCATCCTATTTTTCATTGGTTTTTAGGCATTACTGTGGGTTCAGGATCTTTAGGTGCCTCTTTAACTAATTTTTTAAAAGATATATTTGTTAAGGGTTCATTTTTGAATATGGATTTAATTTTAGTTGTATTATCGTTACTTTTAGAATGTTTTGTTCTCTCCCCTGATGTTGCAAATAAAATATTGCCATTTGAATTAAAAAGAATTGAAGGTATGAAAAAATTTAGTTTAATTTCATTAGGTTTAATGATTATATTGCTATTTTTTAATGTGATAATTTAATCAAAGTTTTTTTTGTGATTATAAATTTCGGCACTAAACCTCTACTTGTAATGTTGGTAGTGTTAATTTTGAGAATAAGTAAATATATATACTATAAAAAATTAAAACTACATTTAGTAACTAAAAGTAAGAAATCGGATTTTCGATTACTTACCACTTTTCCGTGGACAATTTATAAAATACTATATCTTCACCATCAATAATAAAATTAACTTTTGTTCGTATATCATCAAACGAACTGAATTTCATAAGGTTACCTAAAAAAATTAATCAAAATTTTTCAAAGGTAATTTTCTTTTCAGACATGTCCACCGAAAATTTATCACCAAGTTTGAAAACATTTTTTCCACTTGTAAATTCTATTTCAAAATCTTCAGGTACTTTTTCAATTTTTTCTTTTAAAACTTTAATTTCTAATATTGCCATGATTACTAATGTGGTATTAATTAGTACTTAAATCATTTTCCAAACTTATTCCAAACCTCTCCCAAACTTATTCCAAATAAAAAGTTATAGAAAAAATTTATTATTTAATTTATATAAATAATATAATAAATAATATAATAAATCATATTTGGAAATGATAATTATGGGAATTACATCTTTCATTAAAACTAGATTATTGAATAATCGTGTTGAGCAGTATAACACTAAACGCAGCTATTGGGGTGAAGATGAAAGACAACCTAGAACTGACGGAATAAATACAGGTCTTGATCTTGTTGATGCACTACCACCGGTAATCAATAAGACAATTGCTAATGCTCGTTATGCTGTTAAGCTTGATGGTTATACTGCAGGTGTTTTGAAAAACAGAATTGATAAAGCTAATGTTAATATTGTTCTTGTGGATAAGGAAAATAAATTATCTCAAGAACAGAAACTAACTTTAATCTTATGGGCAAGAAAGATTGACATATCTCAGGTTGCTAAAAACATCCTTCAGGGAGGAATGGTTGACGGAGAAGGATTAATCAAACCAGTACAACGCTGGGATAAAAGTATTGGCAAATATATTAAACCAATCTTTTTAGAAATAGGTGCTCACGGTTACGGCCTTAAAAAAGAATTCAACGATGACAATGAAGTTCAACTATACTTACATGAGATGCCAAAAGATATTGTAAACGGATCTCCTGAAGAGTTCAACAATTATGTTAGTGTGGAAGAAGGAACCTTAACGGTAAAGTACGAACCGGATGAGGTCATTAACTTCATGTACAATGAAATCTACTGTGAAGCTCAAAGCATTATCTTGAATTGTCTTGATGATATATACCACAAGTGCAATCTTGAAAGAAATCAGGTAGAGAGAATTAATAAAGATAATATCATTGAAGTAAAACCATCACTTGACTCTAACGGCCAGCCTATTGTTACTGAACTTTCATCTACTGCAAAAGAAAATCTTTATGCAGATTACGGAACCACTGCAAACTCAAACGTAGCTATTGTACCTCCAGGAATTGAAAGTAAAATACTTGGGGGTAACAACTACCAGTCAGACTATACTCGGCAGACTGAAATCTTTAGGAATAATATTTTAAGAACTTTTGTTACTCCTCAGTCCCAGGCAGGTAATGAGAAATCAAACCAAAACGTTGCTGAATACATTAACGATTCAGCCATTACCGGTTTTATTGTTAATGTAGCCAATGACCAGAAATGGGTGTTAAAGTATTGCAATCAATTATTGAATATGCAGTTGGAGTTAATGGGCATTAGTGAAACATTAGACGTTTACTTCAGCTATTCAAGAGATGATGTTTTAAGATACATCATGGAATTGTCTGCTGAAGGTGATGAAATCTATAAGAACTATCTCAGTAACTTTGAAGAGGAACAGCCTGTCGGTGAAAGAATCATCTCTGATAGTGGTGTTGAAATATAATAAATATTTATATAAAATAAGTAATAAAATATATAATAATTAATATAATAAAAAGTGATAATGATGAGGCATGAACTTTTTGAAGTCGGATCATATGACTACTCCGACCTGGACGATAGACTTGACAAACCGGTGAACTGGACTGAAGATGATCTAAAACTAATAGCTGAAAACTACCGTGGAGGAATTCCACTAACTTGCGAACATGACAATATCTATGTTGGTATTGGAAACAATATTGAATACGAAGAAGGTAAGCTATTCATTGAAATTCCGGATGAACTGGACATGGAAGGAAAAGGCCTATCTCCTAAAGTTGATGTCTTGTTAAAGGATAAAGGAGATTCATTTGGAATTGATACTATGAGTTTAATAGATGTAGGAGTTACTAAACACCCAAGAAAGATTAGACTGTTGAATTCTGAAATAACTGGCGAAACTGGTGCAGCTGGAAATCCGGAACCCTCACCACAAGGACAACCCCAGCCACAACCTGCACCTTCAAAAGAAACTAATGTAGCTACTTCATTATTGCTAGAGAAATTGCAAGGTAAGGATGCAGAGATTGGAAAGCTTCAGGATGAAATAAACAATCTTAAAGAAGAATCCAAAAAATACGATGAAATTAAAAAAGCTATTGAAGAAAATAAGGAATTCATTGACAGTAAAGATGATATCCTAAAAGAATTGTCTGAGCTTAGAAAAGCTGAAAATGAAAGGAAAATAAAAGAATACGAAGCTAAATACAATTTCAACTATAATGAGAATGCTCAGGATAAGGAAATAATAGATAAGCTATTGACTGGTGATGTTGATATGGAACTTATGGAAAAACTTGCTGAGAGAAGAATTAAAATTGAAGCTGCAAGTGACGGTTCAGCACCTGGAGGGAGAAATCCTGAAAACTCTGGTGAAGCAGGAGATACCGGATCAACTGGAGGTAGTGAAGATGAGAATGCTCCTTCATTTACTACTCGTGAGGAATATAATAAGATTCTAAAGGATATGGGATTCAACCGAACTAGAATCTAGCTATGAAGGTGTTTTTTAGTTGCTTTATACACTGGAGCTACGAATTTCATATACTCGCTCGTTGTTTATTTGAAAAGGGGAAGTGTACATCTCTTCTCACTTCTCCTTAAAAATTTTGCATTGAAACCCTTAATGCCTAATTAAGGGGGGGACAAGCCCCCCTTTAATTACCCAAGAAAGCCAATGCAAATAAATTCAAGTTTATCAAAACTTAACCTCGAACCGACCGCTAAAGGGTCGGTTCTTAAATTTGACAAAATCATCTATACCAAATCCATAAACTCGGAATGGGGGGACAAGCCCCCATTCCTCGGACTTGACAAAGATATTATTGTTAGGTTCTATAGTATGGCCTTTCGCTTCGCTCAAGGCGTCCAGTCCTCGCTTACGCTCGGACGGAACATTCAGTTAGAAAATAAATTAACTATCTTTCAATGGTATTTATCTTACGGAACCGACCGGCAGGGGTCGGTTCCTCACAATAGCATATGCTCGCCAATTCTATTCACCCAGGCCTCCCACACACGCCTCCCTTACGGTCGGCGTGGGGTCGGCCTGGGCGAATTGGCTCGCTTATAACATGGGTGAGGTAATATTGTTCTGGTAAAAAATGGATGTTATGTTTCCAATTGGAAATGAAATTTTGTATACTATGTGGCTCTGGTAAATGTTTTTTATATTATTTTATTTTTTAAATTCCTAATTAAATTTTTGGTGTGATTATGTTATAAGTAATCTGGACCAATTAAATTAATTTCATCGAAATGTTTGAACTGTTGATCGAAACTAACCAAATCGGTTATATTTGATTCTTTCATGGTTAAGATTATGCTTGAGTCTGTGAAGCTTAATTTTGTTTTTTTGCTGTTGGATCCAACAACTCTTTTGAAAATATCAAAGGTTTTGCTTGTGTAGTTGACAATATCGTATTCATTTAATATTTCAAAACTATCGATTAAACCATAATATGTTTCTTCTGCCGCATCGATGTTAATTTTCCTACCAGCTAATGTTAAAACTTCATTTAACACATTATTGTTTATATAGCAGTTCTGTGACAATACATTTTCGGCTTCTTCCAATTTTATGGCATTTTCATGTAAATCATCATTGGAATTAACAAATCCCATTATGAATGAAGTGTCTAAAAATACTTTTCTCATTCGTATAAACTCCTTTTTAGTTCTACAGCATTTGTTCGTTCATCAGATTTAAAAGCTCCAACTAAATCTTTAAAGCTTCTTTTTTTCCTGAAATTTATTTCAGGGTTTCCATTATCATTGATGGCCCATTCTACAACAGTGTCGTTGTCGATGTCATAATTTTTTCTGATTTCTTTTGGGATGGTGGTTTGGTAATTACTTTGAATTTTACTTGTAGCTAATATTAGCATAGTTTCACCTATTATTTTAATATGTTCTATGATATTCTATATAACTCCGATAATATAAATTTATCGGAAAAATCACTTGCAAAAAAAGAACATAATTTTCATTAATCAAACTGAAAAAGAAAAAAATGTAAAATAGCATTTAAGCTATTTTACCACAATTTTACTTGTAACACTTTTTGCAGTGTAGTCGGAATCGTCCACAAACATTGAGGTTTGTATTGAAGGTTCCTTTTAAAAACAAAAAGGTTAATGGGAGTTGCATCAACTGCTCAATCGTTGTGATTTCTAAGGTTTTGAGTTGGATTATGTTGTCTCTCTAGACAAGTTTTTTGAAAAATTCGAAGAAATAGAATTGCTCGAACTGGTATAAAAAATAATATATACATGAAAAATATAATGATAATAAGTAAAATACAATAAATTATTTTACTGGCGAAAAGATTATCTTTGAGCGGGATAAAAAAAATTTTTGACCTCAACAAAAAAATATTTCACCACTCAAAGCATCTTTTCTATTAATCTTCATTCGATCACATGTTATTATGCAGAAAAAAATATTTTTTTCTCATAATAACTAATATGTGATTTTCGGATGCTTTAGATTGTATTAATCTACTGCATTTCACTGATTTTGATAAACGTTTTGTTATCACTTTAAATTTTTAAATTTAAGTTTAAAATTAATATTTTGATAATTATTTGATAATTTTTTATTTATTAATGTTAATTGGTATTTCTAGTTGAGTATGGTTGATTTAAGTGATGGTAACCGTTTGGTTACCTTGATTTTTTCTAAAGATTTTAGAGTCAATTTTAAAAATAGCCTTAAAAATTCTGCAGGCCAATTAACAAAAATGAATGGTCTTTAAAACAATACTTTAAACAGTTTTAAGGGAGTTTAGGTTTATTTAAAATAAAATGGTTCTTAGTGTTTGTGCAGGTTGGTGTGTAATAAAATAAATTTGTTCGAAAAACACATTAATTTGATTTTAAATTAAACATTGAAATCATTTGATATGAATTAATTGGACTTTAAATAAGTGATAACTAGTAATTTGTAGTCTATATTATTCAAATATATTTTTAATCATGTAATTTTTCTTAGTGCAAAAAATTCACGGGAAAATAATGATTTAACAGATTTTAACAAATTCAAATATAATTGATAATCGGAAAGTTTATATTGATAAATTGATAAATCATATATCAAGTATAAGTTATCAATTTGCTTGTACTAAATTAAGCCTTAAACATTCTTAAAAATCATTTAAGAAACAAACACAAAAAACTGCTTAATTTTAAAAATTATAAAAGAAGTTCGATTCAAACTTATAGGTGCAGTAGATTAATACAATCAACTGCATTTTAAAGTAAAAATTAAACTTCTTTTGAAAAAATAAATTGAATGGTGCAAGTTTTCAGAAAAAAACTTGCACGAAAAAAAATTTAATGATGTGATAAGATATGAAGATTAATTATAAATTAATTGGATTAGTAATGTTCGTCATGATGATTTGTTGCATTAGCGCAGCCAGTGCAACAGATGTAGACAACATTACCGTACCTGATGACACAGGCGTCATTGAAATAGATGATACTGTAGACTCAGTAGACGAAGTAGAAAGTGAGGGAATTGATGACACTGTAGATGGTGTTGATACACAACAAAATTTAAGAGGAAATGCAAATATTAATGGAAATACAAATATCGCTAATTATTTCGATTCTACTACTGGTGTTTTATTAAGTAACGCTGGAAATACATTAACATTTGGTGGCGATTTTTACAAAGCAAATTATAATTATAAAAATTTTATAGTTAACAGAGCTGTAACAATTAATGCAAATGCTACAAATATCCCAATTTTACATGATATGGGATTCCAATTAATAGCTGATGGAATTACTTTAAATGGCATAACATTTGATATAAATGCCCCAAGTGGTGAAAATTGTTATGCAATTGATATTGAAAGTGCAAATAATGTGAATGTAATAAATAATAAAATAACCTATACTTGTGGCAGTGATAATGCTGCTTATTATAATTATGTAATTAAAGCAAACAATAGTGGAAATTTAACAATATCTGGAAATAAAATGAATGCAACTTTACCTCTCAAAACACCTGATTGGTATGCTGCAGGAATAAATGCAGATTTCGTTGCAGGAGTAGCGATTCAAGATTGTGATAATCTAAGCTTCACAGGAAATACTGTAAACATAACTGGTAATCGTCGTGTTGGCGGTTTCCCTACACTTGATGCTATTATGATTGTAAGTAGTGATGATGTATACATGGGTAATAATGAAGTTTATTTAGCAGATGCAATAACTGCTACTGATGATTATAGTTACATATATGGTATTGACGTATATCAATGTAATAGAATTGAAATTAATAATAATACTGTAGAAATGAATGGAAATAAATCTGGTGGACAATATAAAGGAAATGGAACTGGTGCAGCATACTGTATACAACTTACTGGTCCGCATACTGGTATAGTAATATCAAATAATACTTTAACTACTAAAAACAATGGACCTAACTTAGGTATTTACTCTCAAAACTATTATGGTGATACTAGCATTACTATTTGTGGTAATCATATTAACGTAACTGGTAAAGCAGGTAGTGATGAATGGTCATTAGTATCTGGTATGGAATTACAAGATACTAATGCAAATGTATATGGAAATACCATTTATGTAAACAACACTGCAGGTTATAATAGTACTTATTATGCATTTGGTATAAGTTATTGTCAAAATACTTACAATGATCCTCATTATTATAATATTCATGATAATAATGTGACTGTGTATAATGCGGATTATGCAGTTTACTTATTAGATGATGAGTCTGTTAGTGGAAAAGTAATTAATAATACTTTGATAGCGTATAATACTGGTAGTAACACTGGTGATAATGCTGTATGTGTTGATGAAAATA
This sequence comes from Methanobrevibacter sp., assembly GCA_017473945.1. Classification (GTDB taxonomy): domain Archaea; phylum Methanobacteriota; class Methanobacteria; order Methanobacteriales; family Methanobacteriaceae; genus Methanocatella. Next base: position 23,604 of record JAFUIW010000001.1, read on the forward strand.
ATGTTGGGGTAGATAATAATAATTAACTATTCAAGATTATTGTGTCTTTAAACACATAATCTTTTTAAATTTTTTGATATTATGAGATTTAAGCCTATTTTATTCATAGTTTTATTGATTTTCATTGTATTTTCATTTAATTTTGTTACAGCTACTGATAATGTTACTTATTCATTAAATACAGTGAATAATGATCATAATATTGAAATTCCAGTCAGTTCTTCTGATGTTAGTAGTGTTGGAAATGTATCTTCATCTAGTGAAGACAATGAAATGGATGGAAATAATTTAGATTCATTTTCTAATAGTGGATCCAAAATAATTTATGTGGGTCATCATAATAGTACTGAAGGGGGTAAAGGATCGTTAGATGATCCATTTACAACTTTTAAAGCAGCTTGTGATAATGTTAGTGGTGAAGATAAGGTAACTCTTTATGTTTTTAGTGGAACTTATTATTTAGGTGAAGGTATGGTTTCTGGAAGTCATACTCCATTAATATTCAACACAACTGATTTAAACATTGTTGGTATTAATGGGTCAGTAATTATTAAAAATAAGTTTGATATTAAAAAAGGAGGTAATTCTGAAGCATTTGCCTTAACTTCTTCTTCTGCAAATTTTACATTTTCAAATTTAATTTTTGATGCATCTGGTAAAACTGTACCAACATTTTCAGGTGATGATACTAGTAATGCAAAAGCGACTTTTTTTTATCCATTCTATGGTCAAGCACATTTGGGAAATTTTTATAATTGTTCATTTATAGGTTTAAGTGCGGCAAATAGAATTTCAGATAATCTTAAATATTTCCCTAATTTTGTTGGTTGTTATTTTGAGAAATTAGATACAAAAGGAGGCACCATTCTTGGAACAGCTACTAATATACCTTTTGTTTTTGAAAATTGTATATTTAATTTAAATGCTGTTAAGGTTTTAACAGGAGGTAATATATATTTACCGTATAATAGTTATTATTTTAATCAAGTATGGTTTGGTCAAAATAATCTTCCAGTGTATGTTGGTCCATTTTCAGGAAATATTGTAAATCCTGATGGAACTGTGAATAATACTTATACTATTCCACTTAATAGGTATGCAATCTTTTCTGTATCTGAAAATTATTTAGGTAACAATCAATATGAGATTATTGGTAAATTGACTTGGAATGGCACTGAAGATCAGGAAGGTATGGAAAACTTCCAACCAATGACTGTTAATTTAGTATCAGCTACTGGGGATATTAACCCAACTGCTACTTTAGTTAATGGTAATTTCAGAACTATTTACACAAGTTCAAATTCAACCCATAAAGTAACTGCTACATTACATAATGAAGAAATTGAATTAGAATTCACAAAAGTAAACATTACCACTGACCCAGTAAGTATTTACTATGGTGAAGATCAAAATGTCACATTTAATTTCACTCAGCCAATTGCAGCTAATGTTACTGTAACAGTTTCCAATGGAAGTTACAATAAATCCGAAAGAGTCGAAATCATTGATAAAGATTCCTTTGTATATACTATTCCAGATACTTTAAAAGAAGGTACTTATGATGTTGAAATCAATTTAGCAGAAAATAACTTATTCGGTTTCAACACAACCACTTTAACAGTATCTAAAGTAAGTGATTATACTTTTGATGTTGCTACTGGTGATGTTAAAGTTGGAGATAATGCAACAATATCCATCACATTACCTGATGATGTAACTGGCACTGTCATCGTCAAATTTGGTAATGATACTAAAGAATTGTCTGCAAACCAAACAATGGCTGTAAACTTCACAAACTTAAATGCAACAACATACAGTGTAAATGTATCTTACAGTGGTAATGACAAGTATGTAGCTTTAGATAAACCGGCTAGTGTAACAGTTAACAAAGCAGATTCAAGTCTTGAAATTGAAGATGTGGTATTTACTTATGGTGATGTCATAGTTATTCCATTTAATGTGACTAATGCAAATGGTGTTACTGTCAGTGTTTTAAACAAAGATGATGATGAAGTTGCAACTGCTTCAAGTGAATCAGGTACTATTAACTTAGATGCCTTACCTGCAGGTAAATACACTTTAGAAGCAACAACAATTGTTGGCTCTAACTATGAATGGGTTTCAAAAACAATTGATTTAACAATCAATAAAGCAAACTCCAGCATTGATATTTCTGATAAAGAATTCACTTATGCAGAAGATGCAGTCATCAATGCAGTAACTATAAACTCAACTGGAGATGTTATTGCAACATTAACTGATGAAAATAACACTGAAATTGCAGTCACTGTATCTGGAGACAGTATTACTTTACCAAAATTAAATACAGGTAATTATACATTAACTGTAACAACAAATCCTGATGAAAACCATACTGATATTACCAAAACAGCTACAATAACAATTAACAAAGCAACTCCTTCAATGAATGTTGTTGTTGAACCAGTAGAAAACATCACAACAAAAGATGATGTAACATTAACAATCAGTTTACCGTCTGATGCTACTGGTGAAGTTACAGTTAAAATTAATGGTAAAAAAACAGATACTAAATCTGCAAATGAAACATTAACCATTAATCTAAACAACCAAGCAGGAGACTATGTTGTCGATATCACATATTCTGGTGATAAAAACTACGAAAGTGACATTGCAACCAAAGAGTATATAGTCTCTAAAGCTGAAACTTCAATAACTGCAAACCCAATAGTATTTGAAGAAGGAAACACATCAACACTCGAAATTAATATTCCAGATGTTGATTCCGGATTTATATTAGTAGATGTTAATGGTAAAAAATTCTATGGCGATATCAATAGTGGTAAAGCTACTGTTTTAATTGATGGTTTAGTTGCAGGCAATTACACAGCAAACATCATCTTTGCAGGTGATGGAAAATTCAATAAAGCTACTGGCACAGTCGCAGTGAATGTCACACCAACAGTTGACATAATCAGCCAACTCAATGAAATCATTAAAGAGCTAAACAACACAATTGAGACTCAAAAAGAACAAATCAATATCCTTAATAATACTGTAGCTACTCAAAACAGTACTATTGAGTCTCAAGCTGAGAAAATTAGTAATCTTACTGAAACTGTAGCTATTCAGAATAATACTATTGAGTCTCAGAAAGCTGAAATTGATTCTCTAAATAATACTGTAATTACTCAGAACAGTACTATTGAGTCTCAAGCTAAGGAAATTAGTAATCTTACTGAAACTGTAGCTATTCAGAATAATACTATTGAGTCTCAGAAAGCTGAAATTGATTCTCTAAATAATACCGTGATTAGTCAGAACAGTACTATTGAATCTCAGAAAGAACAAATTGGTAACTTAAACAAGCAAATTGATAAAAAAGACGTAGTCCTTGTTGTCGATCAGACTTTCACCCGTGCTGCTGTTGACTACAATGCTGGTGAAAGAGGCGGAATGTTTTATGCAATCTTAAAAGACAGTAAAGGTAATACTTTAGCTAATAAAACTGTACAAATAGCCTTTAATGGTAAAGTCTACAATAGGACTACTGACAACGAGGGAAAAGCAGGTATACAAATAAACCTTGCTAATGCAAACACATACTCTTATGCAGTATCCTTCCAAGGTGACGACCAGTATAATGCAGCACCAATTGCAGTATCAAAATTAACAGTCACTAAAAAGAAAACAACCATTAAAGCGGCAAATAAAGTTTTCAATGCTAAAACCAAATCTAAAAAGATTAGCGTAACACTTAAGACTGTTAAAAACAAGTATGATAAAAAAACATACTTAAAATCTGGTAAAAAAGTAACCTTAAAAGTAAATGGTAAAACCTACACCGCAAAAATCAACAAAAAAGGAGTAGCTAAATTTACCATAAAAATAACTAAAAAAGGTAAATACACAGCTAAGATTAAATTTGCAGGCGACAAAACCTACAAAGCATCTAGCAAAACAATAAAAATAAGAATAAAATAATAAAACACTTGAAGAGTAAACATACTCTTCAATTTTTTTCTTTTTTTATTCAATAAATTTATCTTGGGGAGTGTCCGATAATTATTGGATTTTCGAATCTCCTTTTTATATTTTTTTTACTTTTAATTAGATTACTCTTTTTCACAGATTTATATTATTCATAACTTTAATGAATCAATTCTTAATATTTTATTTAAATGTTTTAAATTAATATTAAGAGTTTCATAAAAGTTTATTTTTCATAAAAGGAGCTGTTTTATGAATTATAAATACCTTATCTTGATGTTATTTGTTTTGTTTTTAAGTATGAGTATGGTATCTGCAAATGAAATCGGAGATAATATCACATCAATAAATGATGAACCAACAATGGAAAGTGTAGATAATATTTCCTCTTTAAGTGTTGAATCTCCAAGTGAAACTGTAGATAATATTGACTGTGTGAATGAAAATAGTAATCTTAATGATTCAAATATTCTTAAATCTTCCTCTCAATATGTATTTCAAAGTGGGGAAGATGTTATTGTAGTAAATGATTGGAATGAATTACAATATTATTGTGCACAAACGGATAAAGATTATACTTTAAAATTAAAAGAAAACACTAATTTCTACCCTCAAGACCCTCATGACCCGATTTATCAAATTAAAATTAAGAATAATGTAAAAATTATTGGGAGTGATGGAGCATATATTGGTGATGAATCACAAAATGTTCGAGACATACGTTTTGTAGCATTTTTAATTGAAGACAATTTAAAATCTGCTTCATTAAATATTGAAAATGTTACTTTCAAACATATTTGGGTTGTTTATTCTGCTTTGGGTGCTGGTGGAACACGTGATGGTATATTTATGCAGATGGGTGGAAAAAAGAACAATATTTTTAAAAATTGTATTTTTCATGATGTTCTTTCCCAGTATGGGCATGCAACAATTGTTTATCTTAAAAAAGGATCTGCTACTTTAGATAATTGTAGTTTTATAAATTGTACTAGTGGATATGGTGCAGTTAGTGTCTATGATCCAAGTAGTGTGAAATCTACAGATATGATTGTTCGTAATTGTTATTTTGAAAATAACTATGCTTCTACAGAACCGGGTTGTATTAATAATTGTGGTAAGTTAACTGTTTATAATACTACTTTTGTTAAGAATAGGTCTTTTTGGTGGGCAGGAGCAATACATACTCACAATGGAGGTAATACTACTATTTATGATTCTAATTTCACTGATAATGTTGCTGGTTGGAATGGTGGAGCATTATACACATATAGTTATTTACAAATTTATAATTCTGTATTTATAGGTAACAATTGTACTACTAATGCTGGTGGTGGTGCAATAGGTGCATGTTCACACCAAACTGATCCACATATTTATATTAAAAATTGTCTTTTTAAGGATAATAATAACAATTGTTGGGCTACTGATGAATTATCTAATGATTTAGGAAATGGTGGTGCTATAGCTTTTATGGATGCCGGTTCACTCACTGTTTTGGATAGTACTTTTGTTGCTAATTCTGCAGCATATGGTGCTGCAATCAGAGCTATGGATGTTGCTACATATGGGTCACCAGATATTATTATTGTAAATAATTCATTTATAAATCATACTAGGCATAATGATGTTTTAATGCTTCATGTGGATGGAACTATCCTCAATGTTTCTAATAATTATTTTGAAGGTAATTCTATTGTATTTTCTAAGCTAACTCTCACTAAATTAAGTGAAGGCAGGGAACAGGCAACATTGCAAATTAATGCTTCTTTAAAAAATCCATCTTATTATGATGAGGATATTTTAGATAAAACATTGTATGATGTTTACATCAATAATAAATATGTAAAAACTGTAAATACAACAGTTTTCACTGTCGATTTTGGTGATTTGGATATTTGTGATGTTTATGTCATTCCAACAATTTCAAATAGAAAATCCAATGAAGTAACCATAACAAGCACTAGGGAATATGTATTCGTTTCTAAAAGTAATGGAAATGATTCTAACAATGGAATTTCTAGAGACAATCCAGTTAGCACTATTAAAAGAGCGTTGGAGCTTGCAAATGTTTGTCAAAACATTATTTTGTTAGATGGTGATTACTCAGAAAGTGATATTCAAATTGATTACGGTGTCACAATCAAAGGTGAAGGCAATGCTACATTAACGGGCACTACATCATTTATCAGTAACGCTAACTTCACTTTGAAAAATCTGAAAATCAATAATTTGAACACTGAGAATTTCATCAAGCAAAATAAGGACAATCTTGTCATTTCCAATTGTATTTTAACCAACAACAATGCAATTTTAGTCTACAATAACGGTTTTTCTTCTTTAACCAATTCCATATTGTTAAACAATTCTAAAGTAGTTGATGGCAACATTAATGATTGTGTTTTGGATTATAATTGGTGGGGCAATGTTCCTTCAGAGTTAAGTAATTATATTACTTTAAATCTAACTTCTGATGTTAATGCTTTGGAAAATAATCAAAAAGCAAACGTTAAAGCTGTGTTCTATTTAAATGATGGAAGCAAATACACAAACTTACCAGATATCAATCTTGACGTCACAGTATTGAATGGTGTTGCAAGCCAAAGTACTGTCAATATTGATTCTAGTATTGTTTACACTTTAACTGCTTTTAGTGATGGTGCTTTAACTGTTAGTTATAATAACATTAACATCACTAAGTCTTTTGAGTTTTTAAAGTCTAATCCAAGCATTTCATTAGATACTAATGATATAATGTTTGGTGATGATGTAATTGTCACTGTAACTACTCCAAGTGATGTGGAAGGTAATTTAACTTGCACTATTGGAAACCTTTCACAAACTAAAGCAATCCAATCTGCAAAATCCACTTTCACATTTGAAAACTTAAAAGCAGACACATACACTATTACTGTAACATACACCGGTGATAAGAAGTATCTCTCTAAAGAGTTAACTTCAACAGTTAATGTTAACAAGTATGAATCCACCACTAAATTGAATCTTAGCACTGTTAATGTTGGTGAGGATGTAATTATAACAATTACCACAACTGCTACTTCAACTGGTAATGTTACTTTATCAATTAATGATAACGTTCAAACTTTAAAATTAATTGATTCCAAGGCAAACTTCACTATTAAAAACATTAAAAGAGGAGATTATCGTATCAGTGCTGTTTATAATGGTGATGAGAAATATTTGACAAGTCAAGACTCCAAGTTCATTGAAGTGGATAATTTAAATGCTACAATGTCTATTAAAACAGATGATATCTCTTATGGTGATGTAGCAGTAATTAAAGTCACTTTAAATGATGATGCTTTTGGAAATATTACAGTAACTGTTGATGGCAAATCAAACCAATCTAAATTATCTAATGGTAAAGCTGAAGTTACATTCGCCAATCTTGATGCAGGATCTAATAAAAACATCAGTGTATTCTACACAGGTGATGATACATACTTCAACTTGACCAAAACAAGTACTTTCAATATTGCAAAGGCTGATTTAACATTTTCTATCTCTTCTAGTGATATTAAGATTGGTCAATTTGCTGAGATTGTCATTACTGTTCCGTCAAAGACTACTGGTACTTTCACAATCGGTGAGGATGTAATCAATATTCCTATGTCTGGGGAGATTTCATATGTCATTTCTGATTTGGCAATCGGCAACTACACATACACTGCAACATACAACGGTAACAATTACTACACTGTATCCAACTCTACCAGTTTCACTGTTAGTGAGTATCCGATTCCACAGGTTTCAGATGAAGGTTTCAACACCCAAAACTCTCATAAATCCCAGTATGAAACCACAACTAATGGAAATATCGCTTTTACTATTCCATTTAATGAAACTTTATCAGGGGATTTGGTGATTGACAGTTTTGGTAATGTTTACTTGCCAACTCAATCTGGTATCTATGCATTTAATCAGACTTGTAAATTATGGTATTTCACATCCACTGCTGCGGCAGGTAACCTTTCTGGAATTGCAATCAGCCGTGATGTCATCATTGCACCTAAATCCGGTGATACATTATACTTCATCAATCAGACTTCTGGTGAGAGATGGGGGGAATCCAATATATATCAGGGTTCCAGTTTCTTTGCTCCGGTAGTTGATGAGGGTGCAACTTTATATATTGTAAGTGAGTATCAGTTCAGTTCTGAAGACTATAAGCTCACAATTGTTCCGTATAAGTTGTGGGAGAAAGGAGGTGATCCAACATTAGTAACAATAGGTAATACTCAGCCATTGTGTTCTCCAACCTTAAACGAGAACATTATTGTGGTTGTCTCAGACAATAGGTTAAGAATAATTGATGCTAAGTCATTGCAGACTATTGCAATCAAATCAGGTAATTATTTGCCTATAAGACCAATCATTGGTGAAGGCAATATTGTTTATGCTCTGTTAAGTGACAGTGTTGTTGCGTATAATGGTAATGGTGTGCAGGTTTGGAAAACCAAAGTCACAGGAGGAATCGGATCCACAATAGCATTAGACAATGAGCAAGGCCTATACCATATCAATGCTAAAGGAATTATCTATAAGTATGATATTGTTGACGGTACTCAGTCCAAGTTTTCAAATTTAAAGGTAACTTCAGGAATCCTTATTGATGCCAACAATAATGTATACTTTGGATCAAACAACATGTTCTATGCTCTTGACAGTGAAGGAAACATCCTCTGGAAATCTGATTTAGGCTCTAAAATTATTGGAAATCCTGTCATGGATGCTTCCGGTCTGATTTATGTTCCAACCGAAAACAGCATCACAGCACTAACATATGCACCTTTAAGAAATGCAATCAATGTTACTGTAGAGGATATTTTTGTTGGCCAGACCGCTGAAGTTAAAATCACAGCAGACTCTCAAATCGTAAATAAGTTCACATACACAATCAACGGTGAAACATTCACCAGTGATGCTGGAACAATCATTAAGACATTGTCCGATTTGGCTTTAGGCAATTACACTGTTGAGGTTTCATATGTGGGTGATGCTAGATTTGCAAGTCAAAATGATGTATTCACTTTTGAGGTTAAAAAGTTCACTCCAGCATTAACTGCTTCAGCTGGAAACATTACTGTTGGTGAGACTTTAGTAATCAGAATAGATACTAACGTAACTGGTGTAATCTATGCAATAGTCGACGGCAATAACTACACTGCAAAAAATAACATTATCTCAATTGCAAATCTTAAAGCAGACAACTACACTGCTTCTATTGTATATGTTGGAGATGATAAATACAATTCTATAACCAAAGAGCTTAAGTTCATTGTATCTAAAATAGGTGTCTCTCTTGATGATGCTTTAAGCATTTCTGATGATAACACTACATTTACAGTTAAGTTGGCTGGTGATGCAACAGGTAGTTTAACCGTCAGTGTTGATAATACCAAATACAGTGAAAACGTTAAAGCAGGTTCAGCCGAAGTTGTAATTCCAAAATTAAGTGAAGGACCACACAACATCCAAATCACTTATTCAGGTGATGAGAAATATCTCTCTGACACTAAAAGCATAGTCCTTGTTGGTGAGAAAATAACTCCTGAGGATAACACAACAGATCCTATTGAAAACACTACTAACTCCACACCTGGAAACGACACCAATCCTAATGAAAACACTACCGCTCCATACGTCAACGTTTCAGATGATGCGTTCAGCATTCCTGAAAATGGCAGTGATTATAGTATTTCACTTCCGGGTGATGCTACTGGTACTTTGACTGTTACTGTTGATGGTAAGCCATACTCTCAAAACCTGACAAACGGTAAGGCTACAGTCACCATCCCTGAGTTAGGTGAGGGTTCTCATAATATTACTGTGTCTTATTCTGGTGACAGTAAATATGTGTCATGTTCCAAGTCTAGTGTTGTGGTTGTAAATCCTGTAAATGCAACCGGTAATACTACTGGAAATGCAACTGAAGGTAATGCTACCGGAAACACAACAGGCAATAACACTGGAAACGCTACTGTTCCGTCTGTGAATGTTTCTGATGATGCGTTTAGTATTCCTGAGAATGGTAGTGATTATAGTATTTCTCTTCTGGGTGATGCTACAGGTACTTTGACTGTTACTGTTGATGGTAAGCCATACTCTCAAAACCTGACAAACGGTAAGGCTACTGTTACTATTCCTGAGTTGGGTGTGGGTTCTCATAATATTACTGTGTCTTATTCTGGTGACAGTAAATATGTGCCAATTTCTAAATCAAGTGTTGTTGTTATAAATCCGGTAAACACAACAGGAAATAACACCGGAAATATAACTGATGGAAATAATACTGGAAACACAACTGGTAATGCTACAGGAAACACTACTGCTCCGTCAGTTAATGTTTCAGATGAAGCGTTCACTATTCCGGCATCAGGCAATGAATACAGCATTTCACTTCCGGGTGATGCTACTGGTACTTTGACTGTTACTGTTGATGGTGTTCCATACTCTCAAAACCTGACAAATGGTAAGGCCACAGTCACTATCCCTGAATTAAGTGAGGGCTCACACAACATCACTGTAACATACTCCGGTGACGGCAAGTATGCTCCAACATCCAAGTCCAGTGTTGTTGTAAAAGAGCATGTTCCAGTATTAAAGCTCACTGCTTCCAACCTAAGCATGCTTTACACTTCAGGCAAGTACTTCAAGGTCAGGTTAACAAGTGACGGCAAACCTTTAACCAATGAAAAGGTTAAGATTAGAATTAACGGTAAGACTTACACTAAAACAACCGATAAGAATGGTTATGCTTCAATTAAAATCAGTTTGGCTCCAAAAGCCTATACTGTTAAAGCAACCTATGGTGATTTAACAATTACCAAAAAGGTTACCGTTAAAAGCATCATTAAAGCCAAAAACGTCAAGGCCAAAAGGTCTGCTAAGACCGTTAAAATTAAAGTCACTTTGAAAAAGGTCAACGGCAAATACCTCAAAAACAAGAAAGTAACCTTGAAGTTCAACAAGAAGACTTTCAAGGTTAAAACCAACAAGAAAGGTGTTGCTACTTTCACTATCAAAAATAGTGTCTATAAAAAGCTCAAAACAAACAAGAAGTACACCTATCAGGTCATCTACGGCAAAGACAAGGTGAAAAAAACTATAAAATTTAAAAAATAGTGAGGAATTTCACATTCCTCAACTTTTTTCTTTTTTTCATATACTCCATTATCAATTCATGTGATATTTTCACACACATTAGTTAATTTAATCAGTTTTACAAGCAATTAAATTACATTATAATTTTTTCTTGCTAAAATTATTCCACGTCTTTTAAAGCATTCGATTAGTTTTTTTCATTGATGGTTTCCTTTCAGTTACATAAATTATATATAACTGGTGGATAACTTTTATACCACGGAATGGATTTTTTTGGTAGTTTTAATCTTTCTATCTTAAAAAAATCAAAAGTGAGGTAATAAAATTGTATTTTACAAATGACCAGGAATTAATTGATGATTTTCACTTGAAATCAGGTCACAGTCTCGGATCTATCCGCTCATATAAGTCTGTATTTAACAAGTACAGGAATTTCCATGAAATGAGTCTGTGTGAACTTCTAGCAGAAGCGATAGGAGAGCAGGAAAACCACACTCCCCAAAACAGGTTAAGTATCTATGACAGGATAATCTCATTTAGGGATTATCTTGTTAAAAACAGTATTGGAAATACCGTTACTAATTCTGTATCTAAAATCAAGACATTCTACTATTACAACAGAGTGGCAGTGCCATTTATACCACCATTAAACAGTAACAACATTGCTAAAAACGACATTATAAGTTTTGCTGATTTGCCAACAAAGGATGAGTTGAGACTTGCCCTGAAGTTTGCGGATGATGATTTAAAGCTCTGGATTCTGGTTCTTATCTCTTCAGGTGCAACCAGATGTGAGGCCAAGTCAATGACAAACAGGACATTATTTGAGGGTACACAATCATATCACAAAAAGGACAATTTCCCTGAGGCTTTAAAATATCTCTCACGCAGGAACAATATTGTCTGCACATGTAATCTGATCAGACGGAAAACAGATAAGCCGTACTATACTTTCCTCAATCCCGAATGCGTTCAAAGGATTGCCAGAATCAAGCTGAAACAGGGTGATTTTGATTTGGAAAGTCCGCTTCTCAAGTATGATGTCAACCATGTTAACCGTAAGTTTAAAAAGTTAAATGATTATTTGGGTTTCGGGGAGGTTGGAGGATATGCAAGGCTTCGCCCGCACATGCTAAGGAAATTCAACGCAACACATCTCACTCAGGGCTCTATGAATGATGACCTTTTGGGAATGGATCTTGTTGATGAGCTTCACGGCCGTGGAAAAAACAAGACTCGGGAAGCCTACTATAAGGACAATCCAGAATATCTTAAAAGAAAATACATCATGGCAATGAACAACATTTCTCTTTATCGAAGATATAGTCATGAGATTGACAACGATAAAATTAAGGTAATCTCAAAGCCTCTATAATAATTATTCTTTTTTTTATTCTTTTTTTTATCGTTAGGATTAAAATAAATTCATATCTGTAATTTTAATAAACAGTATTTAACATTAAACATGAAATCAATCTGGTTTTCTATTATGCCGATAGGCTATTTTATATAATGGAATTGTTGGCGTTAATTTCAATATTACTTTTTTTATTATATTATTTATATAAAAAAAATAATAAAATATTAATTATGACATTGCAGAAAAAATTACAAATCAATATTGTCATGAGCAATTACAATCAAAGAAGCGGCAGCTATTCATCCAGCTATGATTATATCTTTTTGGACAATTTAGCAAGCAGTTCCCATTCCAATTATTTTAGAAGTGATTTGAAAAACCTTAAAATCAAAACTGCTAACGGTAGTGAATGTCAGGTATTATACATTCCCTCTTACGGATTGCAAGGCGCAGCGATACTTGCAAGAGTTCCCGTTGGCCAGATTTCACAAACCACAAAGCTACTCCTGGATGTCCATGATACTGGAACAACCTTCCCAAGTACATTATCAACAGGCGGTGATGTGCTGATGTTTGATGCAAACTCTGATACATACTCAAACTTTTTCATGAACTACTCAGGTTTAAGCATCAACAATGACTCAACAGATAACGGAAGATATCTAAGAGCTAGATTTGTTCCAAACCTTGACGGAACCTCACCAACCGATTTAATCACAACATTTGCTTCAGGTCAATCTTTAAGTAACAATCGTGTTACTGTAGCCAGATTTAAACGTATTGGAGGTAATGTTGATGTTAATGATAATGCAACATATCATGGTTCAACTTTTGGAAATGTCATGATGCAAGTTGACGGTAGTCTCACAACTTATGGAGTGGATACTAAAGGCACAACATGCTACTGGTCTGATGAGGAAAAGGACTATTGCATGTTTAATGGTGCTGAGACTTTAGTAATGGCCAGTTCCTTTGATGCTTATGCTTCAGGAAGTGACGGGGAGGGAAATTATAAACAATATCACCGTCACGGCCGTGTAGGTACTGGAACTTCAAATAACTCAGATTATCTGGAAGGATTCAGCAGAAACAATACTAGTAAGATTTATGAAACCAATTATGCGGAAATTCAAATCTCTCCAACATTTTATGCAACAACAGATTTTGAAGATTTCAACTATGTTGACCTAAAATGGTTGTTAGTATTTCCATCCCCATTGTTTGCAGCCAACGGCATTCCTCAAGTAACAGTAACCAAAAGAGATAAAACTGGCATTCGATTATATAAAGGAAGTCATGAATATACCAAAGCTTACAAAGGCTCAACGTTAATGTGGGACGCTAATGATGAGGACATGGACGATACTGGACTTCATATTCCAGATAAAATAATTAACCATAATTGGGATTGGGTGTTTTAAAATGATTATTGATTATGATGACTCTTCAACTATTGGGCATGGCCGTGGATATCCAACCGGCCTTGAACATACAGAGAAAATGGATGTAATAGCTTGCCTTCTTGATGAAGGCGAAAGGACATATGTTAATGATGAACATACGGCTTGGATTTGTTCCAATCAATGTGCAGTTGGCGATATGGTAACTTTAGATATGTCTTCAACTATGGAACATACAATAGTTAGAAAGGCTCAGGCAGGTGAATTGGCTTTCGGTTATCTTTTAGGTAAAGTCCAGGTTAAGACTTCAGGATTAACTCTCGTTACTGTGGCTGTGTTAGGTGATGTTTTCAGATTGAAACTCAAAAGGCCAGTAGCTGAAGATATATTGCCGAATACAAGAATCTACATTGACAGTGACGGTGAGTGCAATCCGGTCGAAGGCCATGATTTAAGGTTATTGTCTATCGTTAATCTTCAGGAAAATGAACATACGGATTACATTAGAGTTTACCGTCAGATGTCTGAGGTTGAAATGTATCCTGAATCTCAGAACTGTATTGATCTTGGAGATTGCAGTTTCGAACAGGATGAGATAACTCATGTCGTTAATATGATTGTTCCTTCAGAATCAAATATTATGGCGCAGGCCAATTATGTTAAAGATGCAGATGGAGTTACATATTGTGAACTTCCGGATGTAGCTATTGTCAATAATGTAAGGTTCGTTTGGGAAGATAACAAGTTGTACATGGAATGGGAAGGTTGTGATGATGGCCAAAATGTATATTTTATATAAAATAAATAATAAATTATATAATAAAATATATAATAAAAAAGATAATATTATAATGAGGTTGCTAACATGACTATAAGGAAACTTGTCGGAACATTGGAAAACAAAGGACCATACATTGACCAGTCAACAGGCCACTGGTTCTACTGGAACGGTACCAAATACGTTGACAGTGGTTATCCTTATGCCATTAAACCCGTTATTCAATTTAAAATCGAAGACGGAATACTGTACTATTCAATCAGTTGGGAGGCACAATGAAATACATCAGATACTTTGAAACGTTCGAAGAATACGAATCATGGATAAACATCAAGGAAAACGCTGAAGAAGTTTATAGAACTGAAGAAAAGATTTGTGTTGAAGGAGTAATCCTCAGCCACACATACAGGGAGGAAATCTAAAAATGATATATGAATGGATTGAAAGAAACAGAAAGGACATTGACATACTGACCTCATTTCTGGTCACTGTCATTCCGGTCGTAATGTTATATTCTGAAGCTTTAGGAATTACCGAAAATACCATACCATACTGCATTTGCATGATTGTGTTAGGAGTAGCCAGTCATTATGCAAGCCGTGTAAGAGGCGAAGGTGATGTTGAATACGCAAAAAAACAAGCTAAAAGAGTATTGGGATACCCTGAAGAAAAATAAACTCTTATGGAGAATAATATTAAGCTGATAAGTATGAGAGATTTAAAAAAGAAAATTGTTATCTGCAACTTTACCAAAACAATTTCAAGTGCAGTTTTAACAGCGATAGCTATCAACATCATAATGGATAATGCAACAAAGTATGCTTTAATGGAAGGACTTTTACCATTTGCTTTAGCCATTACCATTGTAGCATTAATTGATTTGTATCAGTATAGATGTGAGAAATCAGATAAGGTAACAATTGATGATTTGGAAGAAAGACTCACAAAACTGGAGGACAATACCAATGATGAAAGGTAAAATCCTCATTGCAGTTCCAACATTCGAAAATATTAAACCTGAATGCTTTAAAGCTATATTCGATTTAACAAATCCTGCAGGTTACAATCTGTATTTCGATTATGTTAAGGGCTATGACTGTGCACGTGCAAGAAACGAAATAGCAAAGCTGGCACTTAACTATGACTTTGACTACGTGCTGATGATAGACTCAGACGTTAAAGTTCCAAAAGATACATTAATTAAGCTATTGGAATGCCAATCAGATATTGCTCTTGGATGGTACTACAAGAAAAGAACCGTTAATGATCAGACAGTTATTTTCAATTTCGGAAAAAATTACACAGATGAAAACATGATCTATGGAAAAACATTACTGGAAGCTATTGATCCATTTGACATTAAAGGCGGGGGACTGGGAATAGCTCTCGTTAATGTTAATGTCTTCAGGAAGATGGAATATCCGTATTTCAGATATGTAATCTACGATGATGATACCGTACTGTCTGAAGATTTATATTTCTGCACAGAAGCCAGAAAAAATGGAATCAATATCAAATGCAATCCAACTGTTAAAGCAAACCACATATATGAGGTGAGTATTTAATGACAGACCAAATCGTTTTACTGGAAGCAAGTAAAGAAGTCACAACTTTTTTACTGGATGATGGAGATGTATCATCAAAGGAAGTAATTACCACAACAGGCCAGAACATCGGCTATGAATACACCAATAAACTTTATCCTGAAGATACAGTAACCATTTCAGACAAATCCGAAATCGGAAAGGAAATGGTTAAAAAATATGTTGCAGGCTCAGATGAAACACCGATAGGAATAATCGTTAATGACCCTGTGGTAATGACAAACGGACAACGAAAAGCCAGTGTGTTAGTGTTAGGTCAGCTATACAGACTCAAGCTGGCAAGCGGAGTTACTGACATTTCGCCGGCAGATAAAATCAAGCTGGGTGAGAACGGAGCCGTTAAAGACTCTTCAGGTGAATTTCTTGCACTTCATCCTGTGGAAGATTCTGATGAATACAACTACATTAACTGTTTTAAATTAGCAGGTGCAGGAGGTTCAGGTTCAAAAGGTGATACTGGAGATACTGGACCTGCCGGACCTAAAGGCGATACTGGAGATACAGGTGCAGACGGTGAAAGCATCGAGGTTTATAAGGATTCTGTACATAGGCAAATAACTTTCACAGGAAGTGAATCAGCTGCCGTAATTGGCTTTGACGAAATATCTGGGCCAAAAGGAGATACCGGAGATAGTGGTGTTAAAGGCGATACGGGGGATACCGGACCTAAAGGAGATACTGGAGCTAGTGGTGTTAAAGGTGATACTGGTGATACTGGACCTAAAGGAGATAAGGGAGATACTGGTGCCAGTGGTGTTAAAGGTGATACTGGTGATACTGGCCCTGCCGGACCAGTTAATCTTGCAAGTTCTTTAGACACAACAGACACAACCAATGCAATCAAGAATGCGCCGGTAGCTACAGCTATTGAGAATATTCAAACTGCCATAGGAACAATAACATCCACACAAACAGCTAACTTGAATTTATTGGGGAGCTAGATTAAAATGACTTTTACACCGCCAGACCTTTCAGAAGTTCTAACAAAAGAACAGACAATGAATTCAAGACTGACAACCTGCCAAAGCAATTTAAGAAGTATATTGACAAAAGAGGAAATAGGTTACACTCAGGGAGATGGAGTTATTCCATTAATCCGAAAGCTGCCGGTTCCACAATTGGCAAGTCTCAGCGTTAATATGTATAATAAATTTTCAACAGGTGCAAATCTGCCCGCCGTCATTACTGCCAAAGACACTGACGGAAATGAAATGGCAAATGTTACCGTTAATGTATATAGGATAGATGAAGGCTCATATGGTGATGTGGTAGTAACATCTTTAGGAAGAGTAACAACCGGTAATGATGGTACTGCTACTGTTAGTGTTCCTATGCCTAATGATAAGGGATATTTCACAGTTCAGGCAAGAGCCGGAAACATTATCGGTAAAGATATTGGAGCATATTGCACTACAGCACTAAATGCCGATGACACATCATATTCAACATTTTCAATATTCTATGATACAAGTGCAGGAGGGGATGTGGAAGTAATGGAAGCTGAAAATTGGGGAGAGGGATTTGTTGATGTCGTAACTTCTTCTCATGCAGGATACAGTGGAAATTACTTTGGAATCAAATTCACAGATTTAGGCAGCTTCGATAAAACAACAGTTAAAGACCACAGGTTCATTGCCATATTGTCAGACCGTGGAAATGGAACAAAAACAGATTTCATGGCTTTCGGATTAGCTTTCAATATTGATTCATGGACTAATTTAGGAATCTGTGCAGGTGCCAAATATTGGTATGGTGACGGAACAGGAAGTGCAGGATACAGACAGGAATATGTCAATATATCATATATGTCTTCACAGGACGACGGATCTCCGGAAAGTGCAGGCAAAAAATTCTATGATACCAATATCGAAAGCGGGTACGCTTATGCAACTGTGGCTGATGAATATGCTGACGACCCGACAGTTCAATATCCCTCCAGCTATACCCGACACGGAGCATGGTCTTTTAATCCGGATAATCTGCCTTCAGGCACAGCTTATCCTGCAATCATATTCAACAAATCAGCCAGCAGCTGTTATAGAAGTTTAAGATTCTATGGCATAGGAGTGATATAATGAGCATAGCTAGCAATGTAATAGATGAAAACTCAAAACTGGGATTGGCCAGAACATTAATGAGAGAGAAACTCACAGCCAATGGAATTTACTATAACAATCAGGACAGCATATTCCAGTTGGTTAGAAGATGGAACCTGAAATATGCTGATGTCAGTTTCAACACTCCATACTCCAGTGAGATTTATGCAGGAGCAGAAATTACAGTGGGAGCAACAGTAATTGATTCCTCAACTGACGATCCGATTTCAGGAATGCCAGTAACTGTAGTTTCCGGAAGTCAAACCTATACTATTCTAACAGATAGCAACGGTGAAGCCTCAGTAACATTGACAGTTGGTGAAATAGGTTCAACATTTTCAGGAATTGTTTATGCAGGAAAAGAAAGTGATGACTGGAGCTATGAAGTACCAGCATTTGTAGACTTTTTCGACTATGCAGATTCCGGAGATACCGGATTATATGATATAGTTAAATATCCATCAGACATTACACATTCATTTGAAATTGTAGAAGTAAGCTATACTGGAAATTATGACTTATCAAAACAGACAACAGCTGCAAGCGTCGTAATGGCAATACCAAAAGTATATTCAAACGGTATTGGCGGGACTAACGGAATTCATATAAGTGTGTCCTTGCGCCAGAAAAAGGACAGCAACCAGGGATGGGGAGATGCAATAGCTTTAGTCAATTCAAAATCATTAAGCCATTACAGAGATACAAAAATTCTGGAACTGGGAGCTTATCCCGCTAAGAAAGGACTGAAATATTCCACATCCGACCATGTATTAAGAGATGTTAATGTTTCATCCGGACAATTGACTTTAGACTCACAGCTGTATTATTTTGATTTATATTATGATAACGGATATGTTAAAGCTACAATAAGACATCAAACTACAAATGATTTCACATATGAAGCTGACATTTCAGATAAGATAACATTTGATACATTCTATCCTGCAGTAATGATTTACGATGCTGGAGGACACATCCAATGGGAAAGCATGGACGTAGAGCCATGGACACATGAGGAGGAATAAAATAATGGTAGAAACAGAATGGATAGCAATCGGAAGAGTAATTGGAGATACCGGACCTAAAGGAGATACCGGAGTTGGAACAACAATCAAGGGAAGTTATACTTCATTGGAGGAACTGATTCAGGAACATCCAACGGGTAGTGATACAGATGCGTATTTAGTGGACGGTAACTTTTATTTCTGGAACGGCAGTCAATGGGAAAACGCAGGAAGCATAAAAGGAGAAACCGGACCTGCAGGACCCAAAGGAAATATAGGTGATAAAGGTGATAAGGGAGATACTGGTGCGACAGGTAGTAAAGGAGACAAAGGTGATACTGGAGCAACTGGTGAGAAAGGACAACAAGGACCTAAAGGAGATACTGGAGATACAGGAGCTACTGGCGATACTGGACCGGCCGGGGCAAAGGGGGACACTGGAGCTACTGGTACTGGCATTACTATTAAAGGTTCATATGATACTTATGAAGAATTAGTACATGATCATCCGACTGGTAATGTTGGAGACTGCTATCTTGTAAACGGATCTCTTTATGTCTGGAATGGAAATGCCTGGGAAAACGTTGGAAGCATAAAAGGTGAAAAGGGCGATACTGGTTCACAGGGCGTTAAAGGTGACACTGGTGATACCGGACCTCAAGGAGTTAAGGGAGATACCGGAGCTACTGGTGCAACCGGCGCAACAGGAAGTAAAGGTGATAAAGGAGATAAAGGCGATACCGGTGCAACAGGTCAGGGTAGTGATGAGGAAGCTGGATGGAAATTGCCAGTTGATAAAATACAAACTACAACAACATTGCCGACAGGTGTCAGTAAAGGTTATCGTGTAGCTATTGTAACCAGTTCTATCATGGTCATTAAAGAGTACAACGGAAGTTCATGGGATACTGAAACACTTGACCCGTATTCTGTGATACCGTTAAAGCATTCTGGAAGTATACAGATGTATCTTGCAAAATCAACTGGACCAGTTTATATGGGTGTTGAATATGGTGTCTTTGGTAAATTTAGGTTTATGACTCAGGTAGCATATGATGCGTTAAGTAGCTATGATGAGGATACTATTTATTTTGTAAGAAGTTCATAAGTGATATTATGGAATTGTCAGATGAAATGTTAACGGAAATAAGTTATGTGGAGATTTCAAAATATAGAACCAAAACAATGAAATCTTTAGAAGGGGAAGTATTGATACCTTCCCAAATAGCTAGGAATTCAGGGATAAGAACAAATCATATTTCAAAGGTATTGTCTGAGTTGAAGTCTCATGAATTGGTTGAATGTATTAATCCTGAAGTTAGAAAAGGTAGATTGTATAGATTAACTAATAAAGGTGAGGAAGTAGTTAATAATATTTAATTTATTATATTATATTGTGAATAGGAACAGTTAATTATTGTTGATGAAAACAATTTATATATTAGTCCATAAAAATTCAATCAAATAATATTAAAAGAGATGCATGACAAATAATGAACTATTTGATGAAATTAAATTAATTTCAGAAAGATTAAAAGAGATATTCAATCCAATAAATGAATCAGAAATAATATCTCAGTTTTACATTGGTTTATTGGATGATTTAGTATACAGAAATATTTTACAGAATTTTTTTAATAATCTTACTGAAGAAAATATTAAAGATTGTAATTTAAATACTGTAGATTTAGAAAGAATAAAAAACGATTTTAAGAAAATTCAAAGTGATATTAAAATTTCTGCAGAGGATATTGATGAAATAATATTTAGTAAGTCCTATTATTATTCTTCAAAAAATGAAATTCTAGCAAAATATCCTACTTTAGAAAAAATTTTCAATGAAATTGAAAAAATAGTTGATTTGGATTCAATTGAAGATTTTATTAAAAATCAAAAGTTAGAATATGTAAAATCTAACAAAAATTATAGAATAATTATAAATACAGTAATGCTTGAAAATCTAATTAAAAATAAACTGTTTAAGGAATGGTCTCAATTAAATCAGGATGATTTAACAGAATTAATTGATATTAATGAATTAAGTAGGAAATTAATTGAAAAATCAATGCAAATAACAAAATGGGAAATTTGGAAAACATATTCAACTTACACAGATAGGACTTTTAATATTGAAGAGTTAAATAAACTTTCAGAGATTTTAGTTAAAAATAATATTGTGGCTTCAATATTTGACTCTGAGTGTAATATATTTTGGAATGGTGGAGAAAAAGTAAAGAAAGACAAAATTTTTGATTTTAATTCTTTATCTGAAAATTTGGAATTATTAACTAAATTACCAAATTATGCTGCTGAAGGCATATATCAATTTTATTCAATGTGGAATTCTGAAGAAAGGATTTTAAAAAACATTCACTATGATTACCCTTATATTAAAGGTTTTTTATCACCAATTAATGTAACTTTCACCACTGGTCAAACAAAAATCTTATATCCTCAATTAACAATATACAATACTGGAATCTTAAATCTGACTTTTAGAATCATGTCACCTGAGCCTGTGTTCAATTATGAAGTAAATAGTTTCATATATAATGAAATAAACTTAAATAATCTCAAAATTAAAGAATTAGAATTACCTTATGGAATTTTAGAAAGTATTAAAGATTTTAAATTTGATGATTTAGAAAATAATAAAAAAACAATTAATTTTGGGCCGTTTAAACATACTTTTGTAAAACTAGATGATTTTGAAAATTTACTGGATTTTACTAAATTTTTAATAAGTGTTATTTCATTTCACATATCTAATAAATTTAGAAAATTTGATTATTACAATAATTATTGGTTATATTCGCAGTCCATTTATTTATTGGATTATAAGAATCAACCTTATCACAAAGAAGATATTATTGAAAACTTTAGAGAATATTTGATACAAATATTATACCGAATACCATTTTTATATGATGTAAATTTTTCTAAAAAATTGCCTGAAGATTTAAGGGAATTAAACCAGTACTGTGTATTCATGATTAAGGGAATGTCTTTGTGGATTTCCTCTAAAGATGAATTAGAACTGTTTAAAGATGATATTAATAATGAAAGGAAAGTATATGAAAAACAAGTTTTGGTAGAGGCAATTAACCATTTTAACTTATTGGTTAACAAACTTTATGAAGTTTCACAGAATAATGATAAAGGTTATGATGAGGTTATTAAACTACAAAAATATTTAATTAATTTTCAGAGATTATTTAAAACAGCATATGCATCTAATTTTGGTGAGATTAATCATATACTGAACTATTGTTATGAAGAATTGGAGTGGAGAGAATTAATAGAATTGTCAAATGAGTTATTAGATATTAAGAAAAATCATCAGATAAGTAGGAAAAATGAGAATTTGCAGTACTTGGTAATATTAATTGCAATATTTACTCTATGTTCTCAGTTAATGGTTTATTATCCTGACAGTGCATTTATTTTTATTTTAATTGATATTATTGCAAGTATAATTATTTTCTGTTTAATTTTTAAAGAAAAATTTTCTAATGTTATAATGGTATTAAAAATAATACTTAAACTTTTATATAACAAAATATTTTGATAGTTAAAGTAGTGAAAATTTATTGACTTGATTGGCAGATTTTTAATTGATAATTTTCATTATCTTTATTTTTAATCTCCTCTAAAGATTGTATGGCTATTCTATTTTCAACATACCATGTTGAATGTTTAACTTTGATTTCTTTTATTCGAGATAATTCATCAATTAGTAATCTAAATGCATTATAAACTTCCAATACAATATTATTTTGGTTTTGAACGTATTTTATATTAAATTCATTGTCCCTAATATTGTGGGACGGTTTAGACCTTTGACTTCTTACTTTTTTAATAATTTTAATAGTTTTTTGTATAATTTCTTGAGATACGCCGATTTTTCCTAACCATTCTTTTAACAAAGCAATAGTTCCCTTATATTTTTCTTTAGTTCCATCTTCATTAGTAAATTCTATCAAATCTAATTTTCCTTCAAAAAATTTTTGATTGATATTATCTGAAAGCATTATGTCAAATACTTTAATAAAGTTATCATATTCTTTTTTAGTAGATAATACTAATATATTGAATTCAATTGGTGGTTTATTCTTATAATCAGATTTAAATAATGTAACATCATTATTTGAACATAAATTGTTAATTTGTTCTATTTGATACAATATTGCACTAAACAGTGAAGGGTCTGGCCATTCACCTTCATTCATAGATTTTATATATGATGGATCAATATAAGTTTTCTTTTTAAGTTCATAAACACTGAATCTTTTTTGCATTTCAGGATGTAATTCCGAAAGTTCTTTTAAAAGGACTGCAAAGATTCTTTCATTGTTTTCATCAAATCCTAATCCAACATTATCTAAAATGAATTTATATTTTTCATCAAGTGTTTCATCATTATCATATTTTTCTGTAATGCTTATATTATATTTAAAAGAATTATTGCTGATAACATATCGAGGGTTATCAATAATATTTCTTAATAAATCTACTTCAAAGTAAACAAGCTTATAGGGGCATTCTCCATTTGTTAATTTTTGAGTGTAATACCCTTCAACCATACTTTCTCTCCTTGTTCTATAATATAATTAATTTTAATTTTTTTATCTTATTTTTATAAAATCAATATTATCATTTATTTAGTTTTTTTAAGTAATCATTTGTATTTTTTAGTTCATCTTTAATTTTAGTTAAAGACATTTCTACTGAATCTGATTCTGATGTTAAATAGGAAACACTTTTTATATAGCTCAAATCACTGATATATTCTCTTCTTATTTTATTTTTATAGATATTTGTAAATGTTATAGTGAATTTATATTTAACTGGATTATCTTCTTTTTTTAAGTAATTAAATCCCATATCAAAGAAAGCTTTAATTTGGTAATTTGGTGGTAAGAATGAAATTTCCTTTAAATGTTCATAATCTTTATTATGCGAATCTTTTAATTTAGGTTCGACTTCAATAGATATATCTTTAGCAACTGTATTTCCTATGTTTTCTACAATTAAATACATTCTATTATTTTCTACATTAAAATACATTATTACTTCAGCAGAATTTGCTTCAACACGAGTCTTTTTCATTTCTTCAACGGATTCATTTGTTGACTGTGCCATTTTATATGTTGCAACTGCCATGAATCCTGTAACTATTGTAAGACTAATATCTATAATAATTGAGATTATATTTAAATCCATTTTTTCACCTTAAGTATCAGAAGGTATATGAAATATCAAAACTGCAAGTTTTAATTCACGACTTTTGTCACCATTTAGATGGAATGTATAATTTAACCAAGATTCTGATGTAGGTTCCTCTTTTTTAACAAAATTTCCATGATTCTCTGTTCCATTTTCAATCTTTTCAATGATGGGAGTAATTTCTTTGTTTTTTACAAATAATATTAATGCAGTTTTTGAATCTCTCCAAGTTAAATAACTGAGTAATTGATTTATAGCATCAAAATAGGATTTTATTCCTTTCCAAAATTTGCATTCAGCTACAAATACATTAGTGTTCTTATATCTTAATAATATGTCAGTTTTTCCACCTTTGTTGAATGTTTCTCCAGTAACTGATCCTTCGAAGTGAGGAGTTAAAATAAAAATTAGATGGTCTCTTAATGATTCTTCATCTTTATTTTCATATATTGCAGGATGTCTTTCAAAAACTTTACCTCCGTCATTAATTAATTTTAATATATAATTATAGTCTTCTTGGGATACTGTAGGTTCTAACATATTATTTTCAGTTATTTTAGGCTCAATATGTATTATTTTCTTTTTTTTAGGTGTTGATACTGCATAGGTTTGTGCATTATTTTTTCTTCTTAGAGGAATTCCAATTGATGCAATATTATTATTTTTTTGTATTATTTCATTTTTGTTTGATTTAAAATATGAAGTTATTCTTTCGGGTAGTGAAGAATTGTAGCCTTTTACTTCTTTTTCTAAATTAATATATTGTTCTTTAATATTATTTTTTATAGTATCGATTTCATGAATTATTCTTTCACTATCGTTAATGTAATCAATATTGAAACAAACACAACCCTCTTGTATAAAAGTTTGTTTAATCCACAAAAGGTGGCGATTGGGCCTATATTTTAATAATTCTTCATCTCCTTCAAAGGGCAAATAATAGGTTATTGTATTATTTTTTTCTTCAATGCTTTCTTTATCAAAATGAAAGGTTAATAAGTTAAAAGAATATTTATCTACTAAATAATCGATGAAATCTTTTTCATCAACTTGGAGTATATAGTTATCAGTTTTACTCCTAATTTCATTGTAAATTTCATCATATCTCTTTTTTATTGCATAATCAAAGTAATGAGTACCATAAAATATATTGAATTCATACATATTTATATTTCCTTATTTAATTATTTTTAATTCTAATGTCTCTTTTTCAGTATCAAGAATCCATTCTAATTTGTCTCCAGATTCAATATTCAATGCTTTAACATATGTTTTTGGAATTGTTGTAATCAAGGAAATTTCACCTTGATTTCTAATTTTTGTTGTTTCTTCAATATTCATAGGTAATTGTATATAATTTATCTTAAATAACATTTTTGCCTTGTTTATGTAGTTAAAAAAATAACATTTAAATAACATTAAGAATATATATTTACTCAAGACATATAAAAAACATAATTTTATATGAATTAATTTTGATAAATTAAAATATATTAGAGGTGACATAGATGCCATATGCTATTGATTTATTTTCTGGTGCAGGAGGGATGAGTGAAGGAATTATACAAGCAGGATTCCATATCTTATTCTCTAGCGATATTAACGAAGCTGTACAGAAAACATATGTTAATAGACATAAACAATTAGGTTTAATACAAGGAGTTAATACTCATTTTGAATTAGCCGATATTAAAGATTTAACAGGAGATTCAATAAGAAATTCAATAGCTAACCTTGACATTTTTAAAAATAAAGAAATACCTCACATTGATGCAATATTTGGAGGACCACCTTGTCAAGGTTTCAGTAGAGCAGGCAGAAGAGACCCAAATGATCCTAGAAACAAATTATTCAAAGAATACGTTCGTGTAATTGGTGAGGTCGAACCAGATTATGTGGTATTAGAAAATGTCGCAGGATTCTGTGACATGAAACTCTATGACTTTGAAGGTTTACAAGGACACAAATATGATGATCAAGTTATTCCAGACATTCTCAAAGAAGAATTAAATTTAATTGGATATGATATATTAGAACCTAAAATCCTCAATGCCGCTAATTATGGAGTTCCTCAAAGAAGAAACAGAATTATTATAATGGCATTTAAAAAAGGTATGAAACCTCCAAGCTATCCTAAACCAACACATGATGAAAATAATTTTGTTTCACTCCAAGATGCCATTGGTGATTTAATTGGCAATCAAAAAATAAAAGAAGATGTTAATCATGATTTAACACAATATCAATTAGATTCAATTAATGGTAGAACACCAAATGTTAATGGAAAACCTGTTGCTTCTAAAATGATATTAAACAATGATTTATCAAGACACTTGCAATTGATAAAAGAAAGATTTTCTTTATTTAAAGAAGGTGAAACAGGCACTAATTTAAGAAATAGGGTTATAACTGAAGGAATTGACTTGTCTGATAAACCTACCTTATTAAATCATTTAGTAAACAATTCAATATTTACAAAAGATGAAATAATTGCTAAATTTAAAAATGCAGATGTGGATGATAATTTAGTTAATACTTTATTAACTAAAAAGAATATGAGGCATAGATTAAGCAGAGAAGAACCTTCAGCTACTATTGTAACCATCCCTGATGATTATATTTCACCATTTGAAAATAGGACATTAACTGTTCGCGAATCTGCAAGATTGCAATCTTTTGATGATAGTTTTGAATTTTTAGGTAAAAGAACAACTGGTGGAAAAAGAAGGCGTGTGGAAGTACCTCAATACTCCCAAGTAGGTAATGCTGTTCCACCATTACTTGCTAAAGCGGTTGCCAAAGAAATTTTAAAAGTTATTGAATAGTTAAATCATATTCTTTAGGTTCAGGGAATAATTTATTCAAATCTTTTTTATTTAATCTAAGTGCAAATTGCCTCCAATAAGGACTTCCATTTGGTTTAAAATGCATTCCAATGGATAATCTAATTGTATTATTCATTATTAGTAATGTTAATAAATGGGTATTTGGATTTTTTGTATGAATAATTTTGTTATATTTAAAATGTTCTATATTATTAATATATTTTGATTCTGCTTCAATCCAAAAAGTTTCTTTATGTTTTTCTTCAAGGGAGTCTTTTAATTCATTTAAATCCCATTCAATTACTTCACCATTTTTTGTATGAACAACCATTAATTTTGTTTCATCATCATCAATATCTAAAAATAACTCTTGCGTATTTGGTTTGCCATAAAAAATATCACAATATAATTGCACTCTATTTTTTTCTTCTCTATAATATCCATAGTTATTTAAAACATCTGTTGTAGATTTGCAAGGACTATTTTCCCAGTCCGGATGTTTATTAAAAAGTTGAACATTTCGTGTATCTGTATAAGTTTCACGAGTAGCTTTTAATTCTATTCCTTTGTAATCTGGTTTGGCTTGTGAATTTGGTGGAATGCCAAGTTCATGTTCTAATGTCATGCCTACACCAGTGTCTCCAGATACAACTGTAGGTATGAATCCTTTATTATGAATATCCTTGATTTTATTATATAATTCATGAGCTATGGACTGTTTTTCTTGTGATAATTTTAATAATTCTTGATATACATATCCTTTTTCGGATAATGATTCTTTAATGGTTTCATCTGTTAAATTAAGGATATACAATTGTTTTTTATCAGTAGCTAATGCAATAAAACTGTTTGCATCACAATAGGTTTTGATTCCTCTAAACCATATTCGTGGATCTCCTTTTTTGGTTTTTGGACGATATAGTGAAGTTACTAATTCAACTGTGGCATCATGTAAAATCATTTTAGTTGGTAATTCCACACCATGTTCTTTTTGTCCTTGTCCTTGTGTTTCATAATCGTGTAACTTATTTTTTCTTAAAAAGTTTCTAACAGGTATTGTGGCATCAATAATACCTTTTGTATATCCAGTTTCTGTAATGTATAAAAAGGACATATCTAAGTTTAGTTCAGAAAACAAAGGTAAATATTCTTGTAAATCTGCCCAATTTTCTTTGTTCATATTATCACAACTTTAGTTTTATATTGTAATATTTCCCATAATCAAAAATAATAATTAATGTACATTAGATACATAAACTATTAAATGTACATTCAAGCATAATTATAAAACATGACAGAGAAGATTGTTAAAGTTAGAGGAAGGCATGGAACAAAATCTTTAGATATAACAATACCTGCGGAATTAAGTGAAAAATTTGATATAAATGCCGGAGATTTATTTAAAGTTAAAATCATAAAAGATAATGACATATTAACCATAAATTATCAATTAATTTATAAAAATTAATTTCATAAAAAGAAAATAATATGTATTAAAGAAATATTAAAAATAATTAATTGTTTCTAAATATGAATGAAGAATTTTTTTGATTGATATTATGAGAAATATAAAAAATGAATTTAATAATGTTATAAAAGGTATTTTGGTTTCTTTAATATCTAACATATTACTTGATTTATATAAACATGAGTTTAGCATTTCAAAAATTAATTTTGATAGTTTAATTTCAACATTTGTAGAATTTTGGTGGTTAGTTTTAATAATTTTTATTTTAGCATTATTAAGATTTAAAATGAAAGAAAAACCACATAAAATAAACTATCATCATCGTCATGCTGAATTTGTGGATAGGTGCCTTATTTCCCATGATGGTGGACTTTGGGAAGTTGTTGTTGAAGAAATTAATCCATTAATTACTTATAATACTGGTGAATCTAATATTCATTATTATATCGATAAGTTGCGGTGTACTAATGAATTAAATAATGGAGAGCCGTGTTTAAGCGAATTATATCTTATTGATATTGGATTTTGTTATTTAGAGAAATGTGACAATTGTTCTTTTAAAAGATTAACATTAAAAAGTCATGATAAAGAAATATCTGAAATATTAACTAAAATTGATGCTTTGATTATAAGAAAAAGTATTAAGGACTGTGATGAATTATTAGATGTATTGTGCAATGAAAAAAAGTTATAAGTTGCTAAATGATTTTTTAATAGTATTCAAAGAGATTTTTATTTTTAAAAATATCATTATTGTGTATAACTAATAGTATATTGTTTTTCAATAAGAATAAGTCATTTTAATTTCATAATTGTCATTAACAATATAATTTTGATTTATTCCTTTGTTAGACTAATTTTAATCGTTGTTATCATGTGTTACATATAATATGGGTTTTACTAAATTTTTAAAAAAGTAGCTATTATATATAAATATTTATATATTATAAGTAATAAATTATATAATAAATTAAGTGGAGGACATTTATGGCAGATTCTATTATTTTACTTGAAGAGAGAAAAGAAGTCACAACCTTCCTTCTGGATGAAGGTACAATCACCGCAACCACAGTCACAACCCCTACAGGTGAAACTCCAGGTTACGAATACGCAGGAACCAAAATAAAAGTCGATGATGCTGTTACTTTATCAGCCAACTCAGACATCGGAAAGCCAACAGTCAAGAAATTCACCGGAGCGGAAGGAGAAATCATCTTAGGCATTGCAGTAAACGATCCAGTTACAATGACCGGCGGTAAAAGAAAAACAGCCATTCTCGTATTAGGTCATTTATTCAGATTAAAATTAGCTAGTGGAATATCAAACATTGCTGTTAACAACAGAATAGCTTTAACAAGCACCGGAGCCATCAAATCAGACGAAGGAGAATATATTGCAATGCATCCGGTAACCAGCTCAGACGATTACAATTACGTTGAAGTATTCAGACCATACGACATCGGAACCACAGGTTCAACTTAAGGTGATAATCAATGATTACAAAAGGAAATGATACCAAAGTTCAAAACGAGGTAATAGCTCAAACCATTACTGATGAAACTGCAAAAAGATTAAAGTTAGCCAGATTGTTTCCTAAACAAGAAATCAAAGAGAACTCTGATTACTACACTTACTTCAGACAAAACATTAATCTCGATGAAGCTATCAAAAAAGGTCTTTTAGGTGAAGCAAAAGACATAGCACCAGGTGCAAGCTTACAAGAGCTGAACATCAGAAAACCGGTAACAGAGACAATTTCCATTGATACTGTCGGAGGTGTGCTTAACGTTAACAAGGACATCTTTGATTCAGACATTGTTTCATTTGAGGACCTGTTAGGTGATGTAGCTACCGTTATTGCAAACCGTATTGAATACAACATTTATGATACATTAATATCTTCACCAAACGTTCCGCAGTACAACACTACTCAAACCGAGGATACAATGGAAGCATACGGCCAGTTCATCATCAAGGCACAGGAAGCTTTCAAAGGTAATGCTGGAGCAGGTGCTGATTTAACCATCATGGCAGAATCATACAAAACATTAAGCTATGTAAAACAATTGGCTTACTCATCCAACAAGCTGGTTCAGCCTGTAGAAGATATTAAAGAGTACTACGGCATTGACAACATTGACCTTTTGGGAACAACCCAAGCTGACGGAGGATCATTAGTTGGAGACAAACAATACATTGGTTTCGATTTAAGAAACGCACCGTTGACAGTATTGTACTCCAAATCTTCTGGAACTACCGTTGCACCAATTACCAGTGATGAAAACATTGCAGACTTCTATCCAATCATTGAAATCATGCGTAAAGACATCTATGATGAATTACCTCAATATACCAAATTGTTTATCCAAAGTAAAGTTGGAATATTGTTGAATAAACCAGAACTTGCCTTAAAAGGTACCTGCAGACCATAAGGAGGTGAAAGAAATGCTAACCAAAGGAAATGATGCTAAAGTACAAAATGAAGTGATGGCGCAGATTGTTGCTGACACTTCTGCAAAGTGGATGAAATTCACCAGATTATTACCAAAGCAGGAAATTGAAGAAAACTCCCAATATTACACTTACATGTCACAAAGAGTTAATATTGAGGAAGCTATTCAGTCTGGTGTTCTTGGTGAGGCTAAAGACATTGCTCCTGGCGCAACACTTCAGGAACTGAATGTGAGAAAACCAATCTCAGAAACTATCTCCATTGACACTATTGGTGGAGTGTTAAACGTTTCCGCACAGATGCTTGATTCCAATTTAATCAGCGTTAATGACATGCTCCAGGATGTAGGTATTCTTATCGGCCGCAGCATTGAAAAGGCAGCTATTGACATGATTATGAATTCCTCCAAAGTAACTACCTATGACTTTGAAGCTGGTGACGATACAGGAATGACCATCCTTAAGGCTCAGGAAAAGTTCAAGGAATCCGCAGGAAGCTTTACCAACCTGAACAGTATGGCCGTCAGCTATAAATCACTGACCACATTAAAGTCAGATATCTTTTCAAGCAACAGACAGGTCGAACCGGTAGAGTTAATCAAAAGCTATTACGGTGTTGACAACATTGACATCTTAGGTACGGCTGTCTGTGACGGAGGTTCTGAAATGGGCGATAAGACATACATTGGTATGGACTACATAAATCCAGGAATGAAACTTTTATACTCAAGAACTACCGGAACAACCGTTGCTCCTTTAGGACCTGACGGTGAGATGTATGACTTCTATCCATTGATTGAGTTCATGCGCAAGGACATTCGTGATGAACTTCCAATGTATACAAAGCTGTTCATACTTTCAAGCGTTGGTGTTTTAATGAATGCTCCTAACAGAATCATCAAAGGAAACTTCAGAGCATAAAACCATAATTAAAATCTCCTGACCCTTTCGTGGGAACGTGTAGGGATAAAAGAATAACAAATCTCAGGTTAGTGAAGTTTTAGTTGCTTTTTCTTCACTGCATCTTCTGCTAAGAGTTTAACTCCGAATCCATAAAAATAGCTGGGTTTTACTCTTTCCCCCAGCTATATATTTTAAACAGAAAAAACAATATGATAATGAGGCAATAACAATGAAACTAATTCTTGATACTGAAAACTCACATCCAACAACAATAACAGTTAAAGGAAAAGAAATAACATTACTGTTAGTAGAATCCAGTATCCTAATTGACTCATCACAAATAGCTAAGATATTTGACAAGAAAGAAAAGACTGTAGCCGGTAAAGTACAGAAATCTAAACTTGAAAAATACGAAACAGAGAATATTAAGCTATTAAAGAATTATGGATTGATGAATCCAGATGCAGTTAAGCCTAGACCTTTTTATGATCTTCGCCAAATGTTGGAAGGGCCTGCACAATATTACTTCAAACAAATTGATGATCTTGATCTCATTGATGTTATTATCAGAGTAGCAATTGGCAAGCATCGTGAGTGGATCCATAATCGTAGTATTGACAACTATTAAATGATTTCATATACATAACATTTTAAAAACCACTTTTATTTGCTCAAACACAACCGTTAATGTCAATGTCGATTCATCATATTGCATCTAAAACACTAACTGTTGATTTTATTGATGATATCTTTGCGTAAACATTGATTGTTTTAACACTTGGAAATGACATTATTTTTTATTATATAATTTATATAAAAAACATAATAAATAAGATAATACAAATTATAATGTATGTCAGATAATTATATTAGCTGGACAAGCTTTTGTCAAGCGATGAATTCGATAGCCTACTGGCTTGTCCAAAACCAAAAGAAATACAAGAAACGTGACCATTACCAGATATTAACATTAAAAGGTAATTGTAAAGACATAGAAAAGAAGGCAAAGAAATTAGGAAGCGATAAGCTAGTGGCTATGTATGCAATGGCAGCTATTAAAGATAACAAGTCATTGGATTTCCTTCCAAACTATGTAACATTAAAAAACAAGGAACAAATCGATAAGGCTGAATATGTGGACATGGCCATAAGAACTGAAAGCTATATCCGAGCCAACGGAAGGCTTCCTGCTATTGTCTATCGCAAATCAACATTACCTGACTATAACGATTCAACAATGAAGTTATTTATAAAGACTTATACTTTCAAAGGTGATAGTATTGATGAAGCTTTAGCAGTTATAGCTAATAAGAAATTGTACAGCAAATACTTTGATTCACAAAAAACAGACAAGAAAACAATAACAGATGCTAAAGAAGACAAAGGTTCCAACTGTGTCGACTGGGGACAAGTGTACTATCGTATAGCTAAAAGCTTAGGTTATGATGTGCAGTTTGTCCATGTCAGATGTCGTGTAAGTGGCACTGGCCACATCAGATTAAGATTAAGACATAAAAAACATACTGGAGGAAATTGGATTAACCGTGACCCAGCTGCAGTTGCAGATACAACTTCAGGCAATGTCAGAACAATCTGGTGTGAAGACGGAAATATAATAGCTTATGATCCATCTTGGATTTTTACAGAT
Source organism: Methanobrevibacter sp. (assembly GCA_017473945.1). GTDB lineage: Archaea > Methanobacteriota > Methanobacteria > Methanobacteriales > Methanobacteriaceae > Methanocatella. The sequence goes on from JAFUIW010000001.1 coordinate 57,458, forward strand.
TTATATTCAAGTTAACAGTCCATGTTAACTCTTTTTTTATTTTATCATTAAATAAATCTTTTTTAAAACCAAATAATAATTGTATGAGTTAAATAATTAACTTTATATAAATGTAATAATATAATATTATATTAATTATTATATAGGTTGTAATATATATGGCCAATGTTAATAATACCTCATCCTATATGGATGAAGAAAAAAAGAAAATTATACAAGAGTCCAATTATACCTATAGAGATGCTCTTGAAGTATCAGCTTTTCTTATTGAAACCGGTAAGTTTGAAAGACACTATAAAGAAATGAAAATACATGATTTGAAAAAGGAACTTGCCGAACTGGATGAAAAAGAACAGCAACAATAAAACTTCAAAAAATAAATCTCCAGGATAATGCTCTTAATAAAAAAACTTATTTTGTATCGTGTAAGTAATAATTTTATTATTACTTATATATTTTTTTTATAATAAACTTTTATATATATTACATAATAAATATATGTATTATGATAACCGAAAAAACCAACATCAGCGCAAGAGTGGATATAACACTCAAAAAAATAGTAGAAGAATCAACCTTCAACCATAAAGATGCCTACGAGCTTGGAGCAAAACTGATAGCTATCGGCGATGCAGAAGAAACCATCGAAATAATTGACAGCGATCCAGTTCTTCAGAAATTAATAAAACAAAACGAATACAAAATCATCCAAGCCAAAAAAGAACAGCTCGAAAAAGAATTAAGAGATTTATAGGAGGTAACCTATGGATCGTGTAAATTCAGATGAAAGCTATTTTTTAGAAAAACATGAACAGGAAATAATCAACTGCTGCAAAAAGGCAATGAGCAACAAGGAAGTCATAGAATTATTAAAAACAAAATATGGTCGTGAAATTCCACTCACAACATATAGAAAATTCAAAGCCCGATTAAAACTGACAAAAGGAGATTTCCTGGAAACACTGCTTGATGAAATTAAAGTAATGAAAACTCAAGGAGCAACAGATGAAAGCGTCAGAAGGTGGCTGGCGGAAGAACATGAATTTGAAGTAAGCAGAGCAACATTCTCAAGATTCAAAAAGAAATACGATCTGGTTGATAATGAAAAAGATTCAAGAGCAAGAGATAAAGAAGCATTAACCAATAGGGCCATTGCTCAAAAACAAATAACAGACAATAACGTTCATCAAGACAATATCGATTTAGCTATTGACAACATTCTTCAGCAACAAGTCACAGACATCAAAACCGGCCTTGAAAACCTGGACAAGATTACAAAAAATGCTGTAGACATTGAAATTGACTTTGAAAAACTGGACCATGAAATACGACACAATGCCAATGAAAAAAGCCTGGCCAGATATCTGCTTGACCTAACAGAACTTAAAATCAGATACCTTGAATTATCCGTTAAAGCATTTGACGCTAAAAACAAATTATTCAAAGATGAAATGGACAGACTATTCAAAAACAGAGTTTTAGAACTGGAAGATAAGAAAATAGAAATTTCACAAAAGGACATGATGAGAGAAATTGAAATCCTTGCTAAACAGATAGATGATAACGATGTATGATGAAAACGGTAAATTCCATTTGGACGCTAAAGACAAAGCTATTCTTCAGAAATGCGTATATGAAAATCCATATATACCCTTCAATCCTTTTCCAAAACAGGCGGAGATGATACTGGCTACAGAAAAGGAAGTTTTAATTGGTGGTGCAGCTGGTGGTTCCAAATCAACAAGTCTTTTAATGAGAGCTTTGTTCTATGTTCAGGATGATGCCAATGAATATCACGCACTGATATTGAGACGTACTTTATCTGACTTGAAGCGTAAAGGAGCTTTAATTCACAAGGCAAGTCAGTGGTTAAACAGAAAGGAAATTCAAAATAATCCAAGCATCAGACCAAAGTGGGATGGAACAGAACATTCATGGACATTTCCCAACGGAAATTCACTAACCTTTGGATATTTAAGAAATATCAATGACCTCGATACTTATCAGGGTTCTGAATATCAATTCATTGGAATAGATGAGTTGACACAGCTTGAAAGATTCAAATACATTTACATGCGCTCAAGAGTAAGGAAAACCAAAGATAATAAGCTTCCAACACAGTTAATGTGCTCAAGCAATCCGGGTAAGCGTGGAAACAAATGGGTAAGAGAAAGATTCATAGAAAAGATTGACGAGGACATTCAGGATAAATCACAAATCAGATTCATAAGCTCCAGCTATTTGGATAATATCTATCTGGACAGAAAAGACTATGAAGAATATCTGATGGGTCTTGATAGAGTTACAAGGGAGCAGTTAATGAACGGTAACTGGTATGTTTCAGTTAAAGGTCAGCTATTCGATGAATCAGACTTCCATCTACTTTCTTATGATGAATATATGAAAATACCAATCGTTAAAGTAATCAGGTATTGGGATCTTGCTGCAACTGAAGTATTGAATGATGACAAACTGAAAGGTAGTGATCCAGATTATACTGCAGGAGTCATGCTGGCTAAAGATCTAAACGGCAACATTTACATTTTGGATTCCTATGAGTTTCAGCTTGAGTCAAGAAACTTGATCAATGAAATCATTAACACTGCAGCGCGTGACAAGGCCGATATCCAGTACATTGAACTTGACGGAAGCACAGGTAAAAACTTTGGATTGCTTATCATTGATGAGCTTACAAGAAGAGGCTTTGCTACAGGAACTGGCAACTCAAGAGAGAATAAGGTTGACCGTGCAAGAAGAGTTTCAGCAGACATTCAAAAGAATGGAATTTTCCTAGTTGGAAAGAATCGGACAGGGTTCACGAAAAAATGGGCGATGGAATTTCTGGAAAAAATAACAGCATATCCTAATGAAGCTATTCACGATGACTGTGTAGTAGCATTCACTGGAGGATATGAAAAAATAGCTATTGATAATCAAATTAAAAGAGTGGATGTGGATAAATGGTATTCCACATAACTCCTTTAGAATTCGTCTTTGTTTTCATTATACTTTCTTAATACATCCTCCCAGTAGTTAGTGTCTACTTTTATTTCGGTTAATAAAACCCAGTCAAGGATTTCCTCTAGTTCTTCTTTATCCTTTCCCAATAACTCTACAGCATTTGTCATTAAGGTTTCATCCAGAATTAACTTTGTGTTATAGTCATTCCATAGGAATCTCCATGCTTTGTCTTTTTCAAGGTTTTGTTTATCTTTAATTTTTTGTTCTAAATCGTTTATTTGATTTAATAAATATAAATCTACCTGAAGTTTTCCTATCTCTTGTATAATCCTATTTGCATCTGAAACAGGAAATGTTCCATTTAGATAATTCCTTAAACAGCTTTCTACAAATGCACTTATATTTGGAATCTGTTCTTTTGCCTCCTTCAATATCTCCATTTCAATTGTTATTGTAATATTTTTTTTAGTCATACCTTCCTCCGATATTAGTAATACATTTCTAAAAAAGGTATATGGGGGTATGAAAAAAGTACCAGTGTACAGGGGTTACCAGTGTACCAGTGTACTTTCAAAAACATCTGCTATACCTTTTTCAAATTCGAATATGCAATGTCAAATATATCTTCACGCTTAATACCTTTCTCATGACATAACAATCCACATTCCATTTTTAAATGCTTTAATGTTTCTTTAGATAATATATTTCCTTCCCTTTCCATAGCGGCTATAATCATATCTTCAATATCTGAAATGAGACTTAATTCATCTTCAGAATATGTTCCATGAAGTTCACCAGCTGTTGCTAATGTTAATCCTAATCCACTTAATGCTTCTGTGTAAATTTCAATAGCTTCAATTGCATCATTGACTGTAGCTACTTCACGATATTCACATTTCGCTCTAGCTATTGTTAATCTCTCCAAAGCTTTTAAATCTCTGGGAGTGATTGGTTTTCCATCACTTGACTGTAAAGCAGTTTGCCTTGTATCTACATAAAAGTCACGCAGCAATATTTTAGCTTCTCTGTTTAAAGCTGGAAAGCAATTTGCTTTAATCCATGTGACGTATTTTTTCAATTGGTCAATGTCAAGGATTTCAGATTCATCAAGAATGAAATCCTTATTAAGAAGAGCATCTGCCAGTTTTGCATCTTGCTCTGCATCAACCTTATCTTCTAATACAAATATCAAATCAAAACGGGAGAGGTTGGATTCAGGTATGTCCAACTGTTCCCTGTATGATTTGTATGGATCGAACTTGCTGTACTTTGGATTTGCACCTGCAAGTATTGAAGTTCTCGCTGACATGATTTGATGGAGTCCTGCTTTTGCTGATGATACACATGACTGTTCCATAGGTTCATTAAGTGACTTCTGTGCTGAAGGTACAAGCTTATCGTATTCGTCAATGCCCAATATTCCTGTATCTGCAAGTACGGCCACTCCTGCTTCCATTGTCCACATTCCCGTAAGTTCATCTCTTTTTGTTGTTACTGTCAGTCCAGCTTGGGATGAGTTGGTTCCAGATATGGTAATGTTTTTAGGAGCACGTTGCTTTACTGATTGAATCAATTGGCTTTTACCTATTCCCGGGTCACCTATCAAGAGAGTATGTATTGTCCATCGGTCCATATGGCTGGTTTTGAATGAATCATTAGATGGACGATTGCCTTCAAATAATTGAAGTATCAAACCTTTCTTGATAGTTTCATAACCGTAAACTTCAGGAGCTATGCTATTGCACAACAATTCATAAATGTCCTCTTTTTTAGATAGCTCAATTATTTCAGCTACATCATCTTCAGATATTCTTGAATCCTCAAAGACATCATCCACTTGTGTTATGTTATGGACATGAATTAAAAACTCATAGCCATCACGTTTGCCTTTGGCTTTTATGGGTTCAATTTTGAAAAGTCCGCATAAATTCACAACATCACCTACTTTCAGATGGGTGAATGGAGATGCAAGATAATCCAATACAATAGCTTTGAATTCTCTTGTTGAACCTCCACTTCTAAGTTCCAACGGTTCTTCAAGTTTTAATATCCTGTAATTCCTGTAAGTGCTTGAGTCCTTGTTGAATCTCATTGACTTACTTGTTCCTGCACAATCTATGCCATCACATAATGCAGGGCGAATATTTTGTTGTGTAGGATCAGTGACTTGTACATAATGTAGTTTTCCACATTCCCTACAGACAAAACATGCTATTTTTAAATCAACTCGTATGTCAGTTATGTTTTTTATCATTGCTTTAGTGCTTATCCATTTGTTATTGTTTGTAGCATCTAAATCATGGAGGTTGTCTCTTTCAGGCACGTTCATGAGTTTTAAGGTAACTTTGCCCGTATTGAAGTATTCATCCATCTGATCAATGTAGGTGTAGATTTGATGTTTCCAAAAATCTTTTCCTGTTTGATTAATAAGGTATTGGTTTAAATCTTCATAATCGATATTGACTTTGCACTGCCTATCTTGAGATTTGAGTTCATCAATCTCTTCTTTATGTGTTTTTTTAATGTAGTTTATCAGCAGCGCTTTACCACTTGCCATTTGAGATTACCCCATTGCTTTTTTTTATTTTACTTGGACGTCACGTACGATGAAGCTATAGTATGTATAACTACCAGATTTTTCTTTGACTTGAATTGTCATTTCTCCTAATCTGTTTACAAATTCACGATATTCTTTGAGGTTGACATTTCTGATGATGTTTGATTTGCCAACACTACCTGCATTTTCCAATTCAAGAATTGAAGTAATGAAGTCAAAGAGTACACTGCCTTTACGAATGTTTTTGTGAATGTCTCCATCGTTTTTGAGGTTAACATTGATTTCAATGTATAGTTGGTCAGCATCTTGGAAGAGGTATAATTTGAATCTGTTTACAGTTTTTTCTTCACCGTCATCGTCGAAGGTGTAGGAAGTTACTGAAGACATTTCAGGTCTGCCTCTTAAGAGTTTGCCATCTTCAAAGTCTTTTAATTCTGCTTTTTCATATCCTTCAGGGATATCTACAATTTCTTCATAGTCAAGTTCGGTACCTGTGAAAATTGTTTGTTTATCATTAAAACTCATATTATCATCTCATTAAAAAATATTTAAGAGGAGTTATCCTCTTTTAGAAATTTTGACTGGTTTGGTAATCTTTCAGCATTCATTTCTTCAGCACTTATTTCTCCTGCACCAATAAGTTCAGCTATTGCACGGTTGGTTGCACGTGTCTTTGCAGTGGACATTATAGTGTGGTCTGAGACTTTGTCTTTTCCTTTTTCAGACCTTGAGCATAATGCATCTGATTCAACACTACGACCATTAGGCAAAGTTGCTCTAACGCAATAGTAAGCTTCTTTAACTCTTCCCATTTTGGTTCTTTCAATGTCACGATCAACAATGTGAGTATCAACATTGAATGCACGGGAGAGTTTCTGCCATGCTGATTTTTTCTTGAAGTGTCTTTTCACTTTAACATAGTTTCCATCTTCATCTTTTTCCTTAACGATTATTTCCTGATAGTCATTATCATTCAACAATCCTTTACAGAGTTTTTGATAAGCATCCCATTGTTTGATAGCTATATCAACATTAGGAACGTTGTCAACATTTATTAATCCAGTTTCTTTAGATTCTTCTGGACTTTCAATAAGTTCGGCTTTTACCATTTTTATCACCTTTATATTCCTACAGTAGCTGTTGAAATTCCAATCCATCCAATCACTATGGCGAATATTATACTTCCAATCAAAACCAATCTTGGATTAACATTCACTGGTTCTTCTTTAGGATACAGTCTTGCCGGTTTGGACATTTCCACCATCCCGATTATTTTTCCTAAATCCAACAATGAAGGCTTCGCCTCCTTTGAATTTCACAAATCCAATATCTCCTTTAGAAGCATAGTGGATTAATGACAATAATTTTGCATGTATTTGAGTAACATAGGCTTTTTCTCTACCCATGACCAACACTGTTCCATTGTCATCAATGTGGAGGATAACTTGCTCAACATCACCTTTGGCAACTTTAATCTCACCGTTGTGGGTTAGTATGCCATGGTAATTATCTTCAAACTGATTAGCAGGAACTGTCATATTATCATCCTCGCTAATGCAGTGTTTTGCAAATGGGGAATAGCTGCTCATTCTATTCCACCCATTTTGTCGATTTTTCTTAAGACTTCGCATATTTTAATCCAGGCATCTTTTGGGACTAAAACATGTTCTATTCCGTCTACTTCTTTTTCTAACATAGTTTTGCTGACCTCTTTGAATTTTTTAGTTCGTGTGTTTCTCATTAAAGCTATTGATCCAGTTTCATTATCTTGATTCTATAGGAATCAAAGAATTCCTTTTCGTTGCTTATGTTTTCACATTCTGAAATTTCAGCAATAGCTTCTTCAAGTGCCTGGAAGTTATTGGATACAATTACTTCATTCATCCGGGGTTTTGTTTCACACATAGTTTTTACATCTCCTATCGACCCCATTATCATTAACAAGTATGGGGTAGCTAATATTCAACAATCTAAATTCACTATGGGTCAGAAATCTTTGAAAATAAAAATAGTATTGAGTTAAAATTAACTGTTCATTGTTTACCGAATATTTAGATTAAAATAAGATTTTTTTAACTTTTAAATTGTGTAAATCTTTATATATTTCTTAAAATAAACTAGATATTGGGTTAAGTTTTGAAAAGTATTAATTTTTAACATAGTTTTGCTGACTAGTCTAATTATTTTTATTTTTCTTACTGACCCTAGGATTATATAAAAAAACAATATTTATACTCGCTATTCGTAAATATATTTTTTTTATAATCCTTTTTTCATGATCTATTTTTTTTCATTGCTTTTTCTTGATGTTCTACCTCGCTGAGTTGATTTTATGATCCATACCAAAAAAGTTGTACGACAGTGAAAAATTGCTTTCACTGTGTAAAATTGTTCTCACTTGGTAATGGTAATCATAGTTATGTATTTTGAATATATAAACATTGCGATTAGTTTTTCATTGTTAATTCGTTCAGTTTTTTGGCAAAAAAATTTGAAGATAAGGCATGTATTTTTCAAGATTTTGTTAAACGTTGGAATACCTAATTATGTTAAAAAAACTATACTGTACAAAATCAAAATCATGTTGAGTAACAAAATTTTCAGTTGAGGTTGAAAATTTCTGCAAAAATATTCATGAATCCAATTGGCTATTGGTGGCACAATGTTTGAAGTTAAAGTAGATATTTTTAATAGCTACTTTTTTTCATTCAATCTGGTGGGTCGAAATTTACATTAACAAAAAGAATATATAAAATTAAATTTGATTTTAACTCTGGGTATATATGAAATGGTTTTGAAAAGTAGTTTTTAATGGCTATACCCAGATGTTAATGTTGATTGTTTAGGTAAGGCAGGTCATATTTCTCCAAATATGTCTTCACCCTTTTCAGTTAATCTAAACAGTTTTCCGTGTTTCGCTTCAGGATTGACGCATTCTATTAATCCCAAATCAAGCAATTGTTTAAACGTGTTGGAAACGAATTTATTGCTTCTGCGATTATTTGATTTTCTTTCAGGATATAATACTGCTTTAACATCCTGCATGCTCCAGTTTTCACGTCCCATTTCAACATATAATCTGTGGATCATTCTGCAGGTTTCTTCTGAAACAAATCCATTTTCTAAAGCTTCTTTAATATCATCAAACGAATCTGTTAAGAAAAAATGAGACCGTGTAGAATGGAATCCATATTTCTGAACTCTTTCTTTTCGTGGGATGGAATGGAGGAAATCCAAAGCTTCTTTATGTGTACTCTCCCAAGTTAATCCTGAGGTGTCATTTTCATCAGTGAAATCTAGTATGTACTCATAAATCCAATTCAATAGATTATTGTTGCTTTTTCGTATCATTGTTATACACCATTTTTATTTTTATATGATTAATTGTTTGGTATGTGGGTTAATAAAAAAAGAGTTAGAGAGCATTTGAGAACTATTCATTTCAAAAAAAGTCATATGAAAAATAGTTTTAGGATAGTCTAATAAAAAAATAAAAGATTAGTGGAATGTATAGGTTCCACTAAATTGATTTCAATTTGTTTATCCAATCAAATCAGGTATGCGTTCCTTGATTAATTCAAGGTCATTTTTAAGGTCATCTATTTCTTTTCTATATCCTTCATTTTCTTTTTCAAGTTCTATGAATTCCGGAGAGTATCTGTCATACTCTTTGACTTCAGATAATATCAACACTCCATCCATAGCCTTTATGTATTTGTCTAGAAGCACTTCTTCATCTGCAAAGAAGTAAACGTCATTGACTGCACCGTTACTTTTACCCTGCATGACGTTGATTGAATAGATATCCATTCCTGCTTTTTCAAGATTGGTAGCATGGTACTTACGCAGTATGTGGCCTCTTAAACGATTGTATCCTTTAATGCCTTTTTCAGGATTATCTCCAACTGTTCCAAGTCCAAGTGCATCATTCAACTCTTTGAATTTAAGACTAAAATATTGATCTCCAACTTTAAACAGTTTGTCTGTAGGTTGTAACTCTCTATATGGATTTTTAGGGTTATATTTTAGTTTTTCAGCACGATATTCAAGATAATGTATGATGAATCTTGTAGCTTCATCACTATTGAATGTTATGAAGAACTTGTTTGTTTTTTGTCTCCTGCTACGCCAAATAGGTATTATCTCCCCTTCAAATTGTTTCATATTTTCTATTGCAGTTTTTATATCATCGCTGTGGTGATATCTGCTGGTTGCTTCTATGAAATTTTGTATGGTTAGGTTTCTAGCATCAATCTTGCTCATTCCACTGCTGGCTAAAAACAATATCAATGCTTGCATCAAGGGGTCTGCAATTTCTACAGCTTCTCTCAAAATTTCTTTTGTTGGAAGATCCTGTATTTTGATTGGACTTCTGACTAATGCATTTTTGTCATTCATTCTTGGTAGTTTGTGAATTTCTATTTCATGGTGGTGGTAGAAGATTTTAACCAGTTTTAAATAGTTTTTTGCAGAGTTAAGAGTCATGTTTTCTTTGCAGTAGTTCATGTAATTGATTAGTCTTTTTTTAAGAGTTCTCCTTTTCCATCTGATTTTTTGTTCTTCTTCTTCCTCTGCTTCGTCCAACAATTCTTGCAATGTTTTTTCTTGAAAATTGCAATAGTGTCTTAATGCATTTCTAAAACTATAATATGTTGATTTAGAGAGTCCTCTAGTAGTTATAAACTCTTGGAGTAACTCTTCATTTGTATTACTCATTTTTTTCATCTCGCTATTCGTTATTCATGACTTATGTTTATATGTTAATAAGTCTATAAATTGTGCTAGAGAGCATTTGGTAAGTATTCGATTTTCTGACCGAAAACTATATGTTAGTATATGAAAATAAATATAGTTACAAAATGTAAGTTTAATTAAAATCATATACTTTTACTACTCTTGCACGGAATATTTTTATGAAAAAAATTTCATGAAAAATGAGGGTAAGTAATCGAAAATCAACGTACTTACTAAAAGTAACTTTATTCAAGGAGGTATATTACTTGGCATTTAGAGATTATTTCAAATTCAATAAGGATAAAACAACTTTCATTTTTATAGGGGGTAAGGGAGGAGTTGGTAAGACTTCAGTATCCTCTGCCACTGCATTATGGTTGGCTGAACAGGGTAAAAAAACTTTAATTGTATCAACTGACCCTGCACATTCATTATCTGATTCTTTGGAAGTTCCTATCGGAAGTTATCCTCGTGAAATCAAAACAAACTTATTTGCCGTAGAAATTGACCCTGACGTTGCTATGGAGCAAAAGCAAGCACAATTGGAAGCTCAAAAGGCAGCAAATCCTTCAGAGGATGGGGGTCTGCTTGGCATGGACTTTTTATCTGACCAGCTTGACATGGCATCCTCATCTCCGGGGGCTGATGAAGCGGCAGCATTTGAAATGTTCATGGGTGTTATGAATTCCGAAGAATATGATGTCGTGGTGTTTGATACCGCGCCAACCGGACACACATTGAGGTTATTGTCCTTCCCTGAAGTAATGGACTCATGGGTGGGTAAAATGATGATGCTTAAAGCAAAATTGGGTGGTGCAACCAATGCGCTTAAAAAAATCATGCCTTTCATGGATGCAGTTGACGACCCTCAAACATCCGAAGATTTAAAAAGAACAAAAGAACAAATCGACAAGGCAAAAGAGGTATTGTCTGATCCTGACAGGACAACATTTAAGATGGTTGTGATTCCTGAGGAAATGTCAATCTATGAATCCGAAAGGGCTTTGGAAGCGCTTGGCAAATATGACATTACAGTTGACAGCGTTATTGTAAACCAGGTAATGCCTGATATCTGCGACTGTGATTTCTGCCATTCAAGACACAAATTGCAGCAAAAACGTTTAGCCCTGATTGACCAAAAGTTCCCGGACCAGCACATCGCTGAAGTTCCATTATTTAAGGATGAAGTTAAAGGTCAGGAAAAACTGTTAAAATTAGCTCACATCCTTTATGATGATGAGGACAACGATGAAGTAACCCAAGAAGCTATCCAGTTATAAAAAAAGTAAAATAAGTTAAAATAATTTAATATTTTAACTTTTAATCATTTTTTTCAAAAAACCATCCAAGGCATATTGAAATTATAAACAATGCCACTAGCACCAGACTGTTGCCTGTTGAGTCGGTATTTGCAAAGTCAATGTAAAGTGAATTTGCAAAGTATATTATGAATAGTATCACTGCCAATATGCAGAATATCAAAGACAATGTTTTGTTTTCATATTTTTGCCTATATTTGGCAAAAAGTGACATTGCTATAACTATTAAAGCCAAAGCCAGCAAAAAGACAAATATGAAGTAATATTGCGGCATTGTAGCAATGCATATGAGCAATATCGCAGTCACTGCAATCAGAAATATCATTTCAGTTCTGTTCATCAAATCACCTATTCGCCAGTTTTTATGTTATGGACGGTAACTGCCAGTATTATGAACAGCATCAGTGTGGACATTGACAGATTAAGCTGTTTACCAAGAAATATTAGAATGAACTCGTATGCGAGGCACACGATGAATACAATGTCCAATATTTTAATCGTCATTGGCTGTTCCTTAAAAGAATCTATAATTTTCATGATACCTTCCAGCTTTTATCCCAGTATTTGGCAGGCACATTAAATGGTGACCAGCTTTCATCACTGAAATAATTGTAAGTTTCGGACTTTGTTAATTTCTTTGTTTGTCCATCACTTATATATATTGCGTTATTTCTATTTAAACTGAGGTCACTATTGATTTCAACTTCAATATAGTCGTATCCGCCTTTATTGTTGGGAATGTTGTATACTTTCTTGTTTTGCTGGTATCCTGGGCGGGTAAATGTTATGGTGTCCATGACCTTGTGCCAGTCCTTTTCGTCAACATATTCATTTCTCACATCCACTCCGCTTTGCTGTATGAATACCATTGTACCAAGAATGCTCAGTCCGGTTTTTGTGGCTCCAGTCACGATTTTGCCGCCAACGAATGTTATGACCTTATATGCCATTTTGCTTAATGGATGGATTTGATCTAAAAGCTCTCCAAATTTTGATTTCGCTGATGTGAAAAGATTCAGCGTGTTGTCTATTCCTTGGATGATGTCTTTAGGAATCAGTCCGACACTGCAGCAGTCACAGCTTGTGGCTATGGATGACCCTTTGTAGGTTGCACTGTTGTGGGAATAGATCACACTTGAAACTCCGCTGGTTGTATTTAAAATTATTGCCGAATCGCTTCCATCCTCTGCAAACAGGCATAATATTTCACCGAATTGTACGATGCTTGTTTTGCCGTTTGTAATTGCCATGAGTAAATTGTCCTGGGAGTTTGTGGTCATATTCATATATCTTGTTGAAACTTCTTCCAGACAATATTCTTCAATATTTGGCAATTGAAGGGAATTGATTAACCTGAATAATGAAACATTGTCTTTATTTCCTTTAACGCTCATTCCCATGCCTGAATCCAGCATGTTTAAATAGGTATCGTCAAGATTTATTCCGCCAAGTATTGCCATTGCATTTCCGCGTGTCCATGAAACTTCGAATTTGCCTGCATATTCATCAGCTATCTTATCAGCAAGCCATGCTGTTTCAAGGGATGCTAAATGCATTCCATAAATGTTCATGACTCCAAAACGGTCCAAATAAAGCTTTTCATTGTTTAACCAGTTCTTTAGGATATTGGGTGTTATTTTTTCGTTAATGATGCTGTAGGCCTGCAATACTTCAAATCCCATAGTTTTCCTGTATTTGCCGGATAAACCGTAGCTTATTGTTTCCTGCTTTTCAAGTTCTTCCTTGCCATTTAAAGCGAATTTGGTAGTGATATCCTCTTTTGTCACATAACCTTCGATGTTTCTTCCAAACAGGTTAAATGTTACAGGAGTATTTGTGTTCGTAAACCTGATTGATTTGGTGTTGTGATTTGTTATCTCGTCATAGCTTTTGTAGTTAAAGTCATATATTGTCTTTTGATAGAATTTGGATAGGCTGTATTTCACGCCCATTTCGTCATAGCTTTGTGTCATGACGTTGACTTTGGCGGTTATCTTGTCATTTTGCGCATATGTGAATGTCTCACTGTTCTGCAATCCTTTGTCTGCATAAAATCCGAACACCTCCACATTGTCATTAGTGTTTGACCGGTAGTCTATCTGTGTAAATCCTTTAACTTTTGAGATGATTATTCCATTGCCTTTCAGATTGCTTTTGTTGGCATCACTTTGCACGCTACTTCCATCCAAGGGTATCAGATGATACTTATAGCCTATTAATGTTGAGCTTACCCCATCGATTTTGGCATTTGAAAACAAATAACTTTTGGCACCGATTTGGACTGTAAAAATTTCATTTTTTGGCATTTTTATGATTCCGTTCAGTCCTGATTTTATTGTGTAGACTGAGTTTTCAAACACGTTATTCAAGGTCACATTGACATAATCCGGAATAAGGAGTGTATGAATGAAACTACTGGGATTTATCGCTTTATTAACAGTTATCTTATTTTTTACAGTCAAATCAGAATATTGTGTTGTTATTGTGTATTTTCCGTTTGGCAGGCTTAAATCAAGTGTTGCAATGCCGTTTTTATTTGTGGTTTTGGTGTATGTTTTCCCGTTAACCTTCAGAGTAACTTTTTTATTTGGCGATGCCTTGCCGTAAGTGTTCAGGATTTTAACATTGAATTTAGCCTTCTGGGTTTCATTAAAGGTCAGATCACTTGTTTCAATCAGAGATTTTATCACAACGGTCTTTGATATGGATTCAGTTGTTTTTGGATTGGTTACTGTGATTGGATATGTTCCGGGCTTTAAACTGATTGCAAGAGTTGCAACTCCTTTTGCATTGGTTTTAACAGAAGTTGTTTTGCCGTTTATCTTGAATTTCACGGCAGCGTTTTTCAGAAGCTTTCCCTTTTTATCATAAAAGGTGGATGAGTATTTTCCCGTATTTTTATAGTATTTTGAATAATCACTGCATTTTATCGTGCTTTTAATCGTTACTGTGCTTTTGGCGCTGGCACCTTCAAATTCACTGTTTCCATTGCACACGCTTAACACGGTATATGTTCCACTCTTGTAATTCAGATTGATTGAAGCTTTCCCGGTCTTGTCAGTTGTTTTTGTAAGTGTCTGGCCATTTATGCTGATTTGTATTTTCGCATTTCCGATCGCTTTCTTTTTATATTTTAAAGTTACCGTAAATTTGCTTCCGTCCTTATAATGCATTTTAACATTTGGTGCAGTTAAAGTAACCTTTTTCTTTTCGACAGTTTGTGTTGCGCTTAATTTCTCCACGTTTTGCACATCACTATTGGACATGCTTAAATCCTCTTGTGAATCTGGTTGAATTTGTTGTAATGTTTCATTTTCGCCATCTGCTGCTGATACGGCAGAAATTAAAAAGAGTAACACGAAAACAAAACATATGGCGTTTATTTTTGCGTTCATAGTATCTACCTTAATTGTCAATTTTTCAATAAAATCAACAATTAAAGTATGAAATACGTAGTATATGAACTTTATTTTTAAAATTAAATAGTAAATGACTTTTAAAATGAATTTTAAGAGTAAACAACTCTAATATATGACAATAATACACATATAGGTAAATTCACTCTGAGCAATATCTTTTAAGTTTGCCTCTACAATTTTCTCGTCAGGATAACTTAACCTCTCACAGACAACAACTTTCCTGTCCGGCTCAACACCGTTATCGAGCAGGAACTGTGCCATGTCCTTAACTTTGCGTGAAGGAAGAGCAATTGTCACTTTTCCATTGTTAATTACTGGCAGGATGTCCTCTATGTTTTCCCTTCCGTGAAATGTCATTACGTTGGCGTTGTCCCATTGTATGTGGCATTTTGCGGCCGCAAGCTGCAGTGAACTGATTCCCGGCACGACTTCAATGTTTTCCTTTGGGAAATCCTTTTCTGCGGAAATTCTCAAAACTGTATTCAAAACACCAGAAAAACCTGGATCTCCTGTTGACAGGATTGAAACAGTATTGCCGTCGCAGGCTAGTTGAACACCTTCCTCTAGTTTGTCAAGTAAATCTTTTACATTAAATGCAATTTTACCTGTAACGTCATCAAACAGGTCAATTGCACGTGTGCTTCCGACGGTGTAATCGCTTGACCTGACAGTGTCTATTGCTTTTTTGGTTAAATATTCGCTTGCTCCTGGACCTATTCCAACAATAAAAATTTTACCGGTCATTTTAATCCTCGATATTCAATGTTTCTTTAAAAGTTTCTTTTAAATTGTCTCTTATTTCATCTGAATAAGAATTTTCACTTTGCAGTGTGAACATGGCAAGTTCATAAACTATTCTGTTCATGGATTTGCCGTATTCTGTCAGGTAATATTCAGTTGTTACTGGAGTTGTGTCCAGAACATGCTTTTCAATCAAACCGTTTTCCTCCAGTTCCTTCAGGCAATTTGATAAAACCTTATTGCTTAGTTTGGGTTTGTCTTCTTTAAATTCCTTGAAGTGCTTTTTTCCAAAAAACATGTCCCTTATGATTTGAATGCTCCATTTCTTGTTGATTAGGTTCAGAGTTCTGTCAACCGGACAAACTATTTTTTCTGTGTTCATAGTGATACTTTGATTAAATTCTTATATATAGTTACTTTAAAGTTACGTGGTTTCCTAAAAGTTACAAAAATCATTTAAATACTAAAATTAAATTATTATTAACGAATTGGGAGGGATTAGATGGACAGATGCGAACAATTGGATTTTTTAATCAAATACTTGATAGATGAACGAGCCGAATCAATCGAAATTCCGGATGATTATCAGGATAAAAGAAATTTGCTTCGTGCATTGATGAATGTAAGAATGCCCTCTAAAGTGTCAGAGGAATTTTTAAAAGTTCAGGATGATTTTCTAACAAATGAAACATTAGGTAAGGAGTTGACATCAGTTGGGGATATTGGAGATGTTAACGGCAAGTTAATGCTTTGGCAGGGAGATATTGCAACCTTAAAAGCGGATGCAATTGTCAATGCTGCAAATTCAAAGCTGCTTGGTTGTTTTATTCCTCTTCACAACTGCATTGACAATGTTATTCACTCAGCAGCAGGAGTTCAGCTACGGGATGAATGCAATACAATAATGAAGATACAAAATGAGGATGAGGGGGTGGGAAAGGCAAAAATCACAGGTGCCTATAACCTGCCTTCAAAATATGTTATCCACACTGTCGGACCGGCAATCCCTCAGGGATTAAAGCCGGCTGATGAAGACTGTGAAGCACTGGCCAGCTGCTACAGGTCCTGCCTGGAAATAGCCAGTTACAATAAACTTGATTCAATAGCATTCTGCTGCATTTCAACTGGAGTATTTAATTTCCCGCAGGAATTGGCCGCAGAAATTGCCGTTAAGACTGTCAGCGAGTATCTGGAAAACAATGAAACCACTTTAGGTCATGTGATTTTCAACGTGTTTACTGATGACGACTATTCAATTTATAAAAAATTATTATTTTAGGTGATAATATGGAACGTTTTGTGCAAAGATTAGATATGGCTTATGAGGCTATAAAAAATGCTGATTATATTTTAATTGGTGCAGGTGCAGGTCTTTCAACTGCAGCAGGCATTGAATACACTGGTGAGAGATTTGAAAGATATTTCAAGGATTTCATTGAAAAGTATCATTTCACTGACATGTACTCTTCAGGATTTTATCCATTTAAAACCTCTGAAGAGAAATGGGCTTACTGGGCACTTCATATTTTTGCAAACAGGTATGATGTTGGAAAAACCGATGTTTATCAAAAGCTATTGAAATTGGTTGAAAACAAGGATTATTTCGTCTTAACAACAAATGTGGAGTCACAGTTCTGGATTAACGGCTTTGAGGATGAGAGAATTTTTGCCACTCAGGGAGATTATGGACTCCTGCAGTGCAGTGTACCTTGTCATGATAAACTATACTCAAATAAAGATCAGGTATTCGAATGGGTGGAAAACACAAAAGATTTTAAAATACCTTCACAATTAATACCAAAATGTCCGGTTTGCGGTGCAGAAATGGAGTTGAACTTAAGAAAAGACAATCTGTTTGTTGAAGATGCAAAATGGCATGAAATGAATAAAGCGTATTCCGATTATTTAAACCATGTCGATGAAAATAAAAATCTTGTATTTCTTGAATTGGGTGTTGGCTTTAACACTCCTGGCATCATAAGGTATCCATTTGAACAGATGACCTACAATAATCCGAACACTACATTAATCAGATTAAACAAGGATTATCCGCAGGCAATACCTGAAAACAAGGATAAGACAATAGGTTTTGATGAGGAAATTTCAGAGATTTTTGACTACTGGCTTTCAAGAGTTTAAATTTTCTATTTCCTTTTTTAGGAATGCATATATTGATTCTGCACCAATAAGCTCTCCGGGATCTTCCCACTCTGAAGGATACAGGATAAACGGTTTTGTCTGATTTCCTCCAAGACCTCCATGGGACCCGATAAGCTCTTCAAATGCACATACCTCATCATATTTTTCATCATAAAAGCTATTGACTAGAATGTCAGGCATGTTTTTAAATGAATTTTGCCTTTTAAGGTGTCTTGCGGCATTTTTGCCAAAGCCTTCAAGAGGATTTTCACCAATTATTTCGTCGGTTTCAAGATAGTAAATTCCATTATCACCAATGACCATTCCGCCGTTTGATATTGAATTTACCAGAATAAATCCGATTCCGGAATGCTTTACAAGACCTGGAATTAAATCCGGGAATAACATCACAATTTCCTCATAAGTCAGGCGTTGGCTCCATTGGGTTAGATAAATCAAACCTAGATTGCCTGAACCCAGAACTATCAGCTCGGAATCTTTTGCCTTTTTGGTACTTTGTTCTGTGCTTTCATATCCTTTGATATAATCCAAACTGTTGGAGTATCTGTCCCGTATGTTTTTGTATTGTTCATTTTCAAATATTATTTTAGGTTTTCTTTTTTCAACTTCGTCCTTAATGTCCTGAAGGGATTTTAAGTCTTCAAACAGGTCGTCACGAATATTTCCGAATTTGTCTTTTATGTTTTTGATCTGTTTGTTTTCCGGAATTACCGCATCTCTGAAGTGGTCAATATTGTATTCGGTTTTAAATATCAGCATGTCATCAGGAAGAAATTTCCTGACGTAATCTCCCAATGTAATTCCGTATCTCTGTTTGAATGTGGCGCCTTTTGATTGGCCGTGGTCTGACAGGACTACCATTTTATAATCTCTGTCGCTCATTTCAATTGCGGATGTTAGTTTTGCAAATTGCTGGTCAATGTATTTTAATGCTTTCCAAACATCATCATCTTCAACTCCTGAGTGATGGGCAATTTCATCATAACCCATGTATGTGGCATAAGCGGTGTCGATATTTCCTGTTAGAATTTCACTTGTCAAAACATCGGTGGTTGCTTCCCTTAAGGCTATATTGGCTCCAGCTCTTACTGCAGCATAAACAATAGTTCTTCTGATTCTGGGCTGTATATTCTTTATGTCGTGGACGATTTGTGATTTTAACTCAAGGAGTATGTCCCATAAAAATAAAACTATGAGTCTTTGATAGTTATAGGCATCCAGAAATACCGCATCCAATGTTTTGTTGTAAATGTTTTTCATTCCGTTCAGTTGTGATGATGTCAGTGTCGGAATTTTGCTGTCTCCTGAAAACATGTTTGCAATGCTAATTCCATTAACCAATAAACCTTCACCGTCGCTGATTCTCTTTTCAATTTTAGGAGCGTCGCTTAGTTTTCCAGAGACAACTATCTTGTTGTTGTTTTCCTTTTCAACCCATCTGTAGGCCACAATATCTTCATTGTTTCCGTGAAGTATGCCTGCCTGGCTTGATCCGGTTTGTGATGACAAATCGGTTTCCCACCCCTTTAAAGTGTGTGAATTATGCTCTATCCAGTTTTTAATATTCGGCATCACGCCTTTTTCAATGGCTTTTTTAAGAGTATTTATTGAAAGGCCATCGATTTCAAGCATTATGACTCCGGGGTATCTCTTTTTATATTTCGTTTTCTGCTTCAGGGCATATCTTAAAATGCTTTTTATGTAGCTGTCGTAGTAGTTGGTGTCTGTAATATTGGTGACGAATGTTGTAGCTATTGCCATCACGATAGGAACCTGAAGGACACCGTAAAAGCCTGCTGAAACGCCAGGGATAAATAAAGATGCAATGTAAAAGATTATGGAGTTTATAAACAGTGATCCTATTCCTAATGTAAATATGATTATTTTCATTAAAAAACGTCTGAATATTGGCCAGAGAAGAGCATTTGCGATTGCAACCGCTATGACAATGATGAATGCATTATACCATGGACCTACTGTAAAATCAGCACTGATATAATCAACTGCGTAAACTGCAACAGCGCCTGCCAGAACATATAACAGAGTCGTTATTATTGTTCTAAGTGATGAAATTAATCTATTTTTAATCATTCTATTTTAATTTTCTGTTTTTTGTTTGTTTTCAATGTGATTATTGTAACTTCGGGTTTGCAGTTGATTCTTATTCTAAACGAATTGGTTCCAAGCCCTTTGCTGGTGTATTGGATCATATCTCCAACCTTATAAAGCCCAACAGGATACTTTGTTGAATTTGGACCTCTGAAAGGTGTTGTTTCAACTTTCGGAATTATGAACTGTCCCCCATGTGAATGGCCTGAAATTTGCAAATCAAATAACTTTGTTTGTGAAGATTCCTTTGCAAAATCCGGTTCATGTGCAAGCAATACGCTTGGAATGTTTTTAGGCATTTTTGCAATTACCTTGTCTAAATTGTCGGCACAGACAGTACAGCTGTCAACACCGCAAATGTTAAGGTAATCTCCATTTTTTTCAATGGTAATCACATCATTGCTTAAATCGACAATGCCTGAATTTTTAAATATTTTTCTGATTTTTTCTGAACTCATCCAATGGTCATGATTTCCCAAAACACCCACTTTGCCGTAAGGCGCCTGCAATTTCTTCAATGAATTTTCCAGTGACTCTTCATAGCCTTCAATGACATATGAAAAGTAATCGCCGGTAAGAGTAATCAAATCAACATTCAAAGTGGCTACATAGTCGATTAACTCATCTAGATATTCTGGATTAATCCATTGGCCCAGATGAATGTCAGTCAGATTTAAAATCTTGAAATTATTGAAATTCCAGCTTAAATCATCCAGTTCGATGTCTACTTCAACCAAATCAATATTTTTAGGATTAAATTTCTTGTCCGGCAAGGAATATGTCATTGCATCCTGGATGCCCTGGCGAATTTTCATTGCTCCTGGACGGTCTATTTCTTCATCTTTCATTGAATATTATTTTACTCTCTGAAACTATTTATAATTTCAATTACAAACATTAAGATGTTATTATATATTAAGTGATTATTATGCTTCAAATTGCAGTTTGTGGAAAACCAAATGTAGGAAAATCATCTTTTTTCAATTCAGCAACCGCATCTGCTGTTGAAATGGCAAATTATCCATTCACAACAATCGATGCAAATAAGGCAGTTGCTCATGTAATCAAGGATTGCCCCTGTCAGGAGTTAGGTGTCACATGCAATCCTCACAATTCAATCTGTGTCGATGGAAAAAGATTGCTTCCAATTGAAATGATAGATGTTGCAGGACTCGTTCCTGGAGCGCACGAAGGAAAAGGATTAGGTAATAAATTTTTAGACGATTTAATGCAGGCTAAAGTATTCATTAATGTTATTGACGCTTCAGGTTCAACAGACCTTGAAGGAAATCCTGTTGATGCTGGAAGCCATGACCCGCTTGATGACTTGGAATTTCTGGAAAACGAGATAGTAATGTGGATGTATGGAATATTGTCCAAAAATTGGGTCAGACTTATAAGGAAAGTGGGCGCTGAACACCTGGACATTTCAAAAGTGTTATTTGACCAGCTGTCAGGTACTGGAATAGCTATTGAAGATATTATTGAAGCTAAAAGAACAATTGAGGCTGACTACAATAAATGGGAAGAAGAGGACTTAATAGAGTTAACCCGTAATATATTACACATTGCCAAACCGATGATGATTATTGCAAACAAGGCGGATTTGCCGACATCTGCTGAAAACATCAAAAGAATCAAGGAAAAGTATCCTAATGTAATTCCGACTTCAGCAGGTTCAGAACTCGCTCTTGTAAAAGCGGCCGAAAGTGGATTAATCAGTTACATATCCGGTGAGGATCATTTTGAAATCCTAAAGCCGGAAGAGTTGTCTGATGCACAAAAAAATGGTTTGGAATACATTCAAACAAATATTCTGGATGTTTATGGAAGCACCGGTGTTCAGGAAGCTTTAAACTATGGAATATTTGATTTGCTTGATCAAATTGTAGTTTATCCTGTTCAGGATGAAAACAAATACACAGACCAGAAAGGCAATGTCTTACCGGACGGATTTTTGGTTCCAAAAGGTTCAACACCTAAGGAACTGGCCTATATTGTTCACACTGACATAGGTGATAAGTTCATGCATGCAGTGGATGCAAGAAAGAAAATGCGTGTGGCCAGTGACTATGAGCTTCAGGACGGAGACATTATAAGCATTGTAACAAGAGGTTAAATCCTCTACTTTTTTTATTTTAGATTTTCATGGTTAAATTAACTCGAGATTTAAATCCGCAAGAATTCAATGACTACTATTTTTTAAAGGATGAATTAAAGGATTTCTGCAGAAAAGAAGGTTTAATGGTAAGCGGTTCCAAACAGGATTTGGAAAAAAGGATAGTTCATTATTTGGCTACTGGTGAAGAGTTAAAGGAAGTCAACGTTAAAATCGTTTCAAATGATTCTGTATCTAAAATTGCTATGGATTCCAAACTGGGTGAAAACTTCAAATGCAGTGAAGACAAAAGGGCATTTTTTGAGCGTGAAATAGGCAAAGGATTCAAGTTCAAGGTAAAGTTTCAGAAATGGTTAAAGGCAAATCCTGAAAAAACATATTCGGATGCTATTGAAGCTTATTATGAAATTCAAAATTCCGGCGAGAAGACAGAAATTGATAAGCAGTTTCAGTACAATCAGTATATAAGAGATTTCTTTGAGGACAATGATGACAAATCATTGGATGATGCAATTAAATGCTGGAAATACAAAAAGTCCATTAAAGGCCATAACAGATATGAGAAAAGCGATTTGGAGGCATTACTGTGAAAAAGGTTAAAATTACAGTCATGAGGAAGGTAAGGCATGATGATTTGATTGAAAAATATGAAAATCCGTTGGAACATGAGTGTGATGTTGAGGAAGGTCAGGTTTTCATTGCAAACGGCTGGCAAAAGCCTGAAGGATTCTGTGACAGTGCATGGGAAAGTCTGTCTGCTTTTGTTATGGGTTTGGCCAATGGTGCAGAGGATTTCTATGGTGGATGGATGAAGAATAAAAAATCAGCAATGATATCCTGCAATGATGGTTTCAGGCCAGTAAGCTTTCTTTTAGAGACAATGGAAGAAGATACAGATTAATTCTATTTCAAAATCAATATTGTGTGTCTAAATTATATTTTAAGATTTAAAAGCAATATATATGCTGGTCAATTATAGCAATGGAAATGATGAATGGCCCTAAATTATTCAGCGAAAGCATAAGCATTAAAAAAGGAATGAAAAGGATTATAATCATCTTAATCCTAATCCTTTAATTATAGCAATAATAGCTATTATTAATGCTGCAATAGTACCTGCAGAAATTCTTTTATTAATTATGCTAATAACAATTGCAACTACAATACATAAAACTCCAACAATTAAAGCTGGCATATTTTTAGACATTTTTTTACCTCCATAATAGGCTATATAATTGATAATATTTAAATATTTGAATTAAATTTTATGAGGTGGTGATTATATGGATGTACTGATGCAAGTGGAAATGTTAAATAAGGATAATATTCTGTTTGATGAACAATTCAATGATTTAAAAGAATTTTACATCTTTGATGATGAAAAGGAGTTTTACGATTTCATCAAGATTCATCCGGGAATTATTTTACTTTTAAATGAGTTTAAATGGGATTTGGAAAAATTTTTTCCTAAAGGATATTTTGAACTTAAAATTTGGTCCAGACATGTCAGGAACATGGTTTGATTTAATTGAGTTAAATATTTGGATTGATGAAAAAACCTTTTTCAACGGTGATTCTGGGTATATAAATTATATCAATCATAAATTTTGGCCTTTAAGAAGAAAATTAAATCTTTTAGGAGAAATATTGATATCAAACAGGATTTTAAGATAATTTTTTAAATTTCATTTTGAAGTAAAATTATTATATTCAGTTTTAGAAAAGAGATATCATGGCTAAGGTTATTGATTTTTTTAAAGATGAAATTGTATTTTCCATATCCTTAATTTTAGCTATTGTTTCATGTTTTTTTGTCAAACCCAATGCCAATTATTTCAGTTATATTAATTGGGATACAATAATGCTGCTTTTTGTTATAATGTTAATTGTTGAGGTTTTAAAAAATTTATCTATTTTTGAAATGCTGGTCCGTAAATTACTATCAAAAATTTCCAACACTCGCCAATTAGTTTTAGTTTTGGTGTTTATTTGCTTTTTGAGTTCCATATTCATAACAAATGATGTTTCATTGATTATTTTTGTCCCGTTTGCAATACTGGCCTTAAAGAAAGTTGGCAGATTGGATTTAATTATTTTGACTGTTTCTCTGCAGACCATTGCTGCCAATGTCGGATGTATGGTTCTTCCTATTGGTGCTCCTCATAATATTGTGATGTTTACAGTTTCAAAAATTCCATTTGAATCATTTTTCTTTATACTCTTGCCTTATATAGTTGCATCATTGATGTTTTTAGCGATTCTTTTGCTTTTCATTCCAAAATCAGGCATTGATTTGCCAAAAATGTCTGAAATAAGTGTTGATACTAAAAACTTCCTTAAAAGAGTATTGTTTGGTGTTGATTATTTTCTACTTTTAACGTTCATTGCACTATTTGTTTTGATAGGCAATCTGGAAAACATTCCATTTTTCAATTCATTGTTTAGGCAGTTTATAATAGGCAATGAGGTATTGTGGGGCGTTTTAGCATCTCAAATAATTTCTAATGTTCCTGCTGCGATTTTACTGAGCGGATTCAGTACTAATTACGAATCCATTATTGTCGGAATCAACATTGGGGGATTCGGAACTCTTATAGCATCAATGGCCAATCTGATTTCGTATAAAATTCTTGCCCGTGAATGTGGTGATTTTTAAATCAGGTATCTGGTAATATTTACACTTTTAAATGTGATTTTGCTTTTAATATTGATTTTTGTTAATTTTTTAATTTAGATTATTAGAAAATATTTTATTTTTTAATGTTCATAATAAACTTATGAATGATTCATTAAGGATGTATGATGATTTTTCAAATGTTGTATCAAATGAGGAAAGCATTTCCACAGACTCTGTTCTGGATATCTTAAAGCAATATTCCGGTAACATTTCAGTATTTGATTTGATGGCCGTCAATGCTGAGATGATTGAAGAGAGCAAATATGTGCAGGAAAACTATAAGCATAAAAGTCATGAAGTTTACGTTAAATACTTTTTGGGGCGAATTAAGGATGTTCACAGTGACAATAACTCCTATGGCCATGACATTGATAAAGAGGAATTCATTGATGCAATTGCCACATTAAAATCATACCATATCAATGAATCAGTTACATCAAAAACCAAATTTCCTTTAATTTATGGGATAATCTCTATTTATACCACTTTTATTTTAGAAGAACCGATTCATCCGGTGGGAACTCCTTTTCCGGGATCTTTATATGTTGAAGAGCATGACGGTAAGTTCTATTGTCCTGTTAAGGATGCAAATCTTGAGTCTCCAAATGCAGTTTGTAAAATGTGTATAGCAGAGCAGTTGGAGTTTTAACATTTTCATTAAATTTTCTTTTGTGGATATATATCTTAAGTTTTATTTAGGTTTAATTTTCAAAATGCTTGCCGTTAATGTCAATGTCGATTAAAATTATTTAACATTTTAGTTTTCAATGTCATTTAATCAATTAAATTTTTAATATTTTGCGATAGTATATATCAAAGAAAAATCAAATGATAAATTGGAGATTATAATGGCTAATGAAAATGTTGAACTGATGAGGGGAGAGCCGGAAATAGCGGTTCGAAAACTTGCAATTCCTATCATGATATCAATGCTTTTGACAGCATCATACAATATCGTCGATGGAATTTGGGTGGCTGGACTTGGTCAGGCGGCTATTGCTGGTATTGGTTTTGTAACACCGATATTCATGATTTTGAATGGTGTAAGTGTAGGTCTTGGAAATGGTGCTACAAGCAGCATTGCCCGTGCAGTCGGTGCAAGAAACCAGGAATGGGCAAGCAAATCTGCAACACACTCTCTTTTGATATTTTTAATAGCTTCTATAATATTGACAATACTTTTGCTCATAATTCAGGAGCCTCTGCTTAAAACATATGGTGCAAGCGGCCAGTCATTGGCGGAAGGTATCAAATACGGCACTCCTTTGTTTTTAGGATTATTCGCTTTTATATTTGCCAATGGCGGAAGCGGGGTTCTTCGTGGTGAAGGCGATATGAAAAGGGCAATGTATGCGATGATTGTCTCTGTTGTTTTAAATTTCATATTGGATCCGTTATTCATTTATGTACTTGATTTAGGTTCAGCTGGCGCTTCCCTTGCAACAATTGTCAGCTCCGTTGGATCTGCTATTGTAATTTTGTATTGGATTTTAATCAAAAAGGACACTTATGTTGATGTGACATTTAAAAACTTCAAATTCGAATCTGAAATAACTCGTGATATCCTGAAGGTAGGAATTCCATCCTCACTGGACATGCTTATGATGTCAATTGCAATGAGTTTATATCTGATGTTTATTTCATCAGTAGGTGGTGAATATGGTATTGCAGCATTCACATCAGGTCAAAGGTTATATTTATTCGGTATAATGCCTATAACAGCTATCGGTAGTGCGGTTGCAGCCGTCAGCGGAAGTGCATTTGGAGCTAAAAACTGGGATTATCTAAATAGGACTCACATTTTCGGCACTAAATTTGCAACAGCAATTGCATTGGTTATCATGCTTATTTTAGTGATTTTTGCTCCGCAGTTGTCCTTAATATTTGCTTACACTCCGGAAACCGCTCCTTTGATTCCTGAAATTACAAACTTTTTAAGAATTGCATCATTCGGTTTGCTTCTGGTTGGTATTGGAATGCCTTCAAGCTTTTTTTATCAGGGAATCGGCCGTGGAACCACAAGTCTTTGCTGGACAATCATAAGGGAAGTAATATTTACCGTAAGTTTCACTTATCTGTTCGGAATAGTGTTTAACTGGGGTTTAATAGGCATTTGGACTGGTTTGGCTGTCGGTAGGATTTTGGCATCTATTCTGAATTACACTTATGCCAGATACACAATTAGAAAATTGAAAACAACTTTAAACTAATTTTTTAATATTTTTTCCACTTTTTCCTTGTTTTCAAACAGTACGCACCCACCTTCATGATGGTCCATCAGTATGTCTCCGTCACGAAGGGTTTTGAATAAATTTGATTCTAAAGCCTCTAAAATGGATGTGTCTTTGACATTGATGTCTGAGTATGGTGATGCTGGGCAAGGTTCAGCACCTCCGTGGGAGTTGATGTGGAAAAATCCACGTCCTGCTGCCAGACATCCTCCCGATTCCTTTTCATCTCCTGGAAATGACATGAATAACATTTCTGAGTTTTTCTCACGTAAATTGTCAATTTCACTCATCAGATGTTCTCTTTGGACATCTGTTAAAGCTAAATCTCTTGCACTCACATCAACAGGCACAAATTCGATGAAAAACAGTACTTTGCATCCTAAATTATATAAATTTCCAATAAATTCCTCTGAAAGAGCATAATCCAAATTATCTTTTGTAATTGTTATTGATGCACCAAAAATAAGGTTTTTGTCTTTCATGGTGATCATGGAGTCAATTAATTTACTGTAAACGCCGTTTCCACGTCTTAAATCTGTGATTTCCTCATCACCTTCAATGGAAAAAACAGGAACAAGATTTCTATGTTTGTTGATTAGCTTGAAGTAATCATCATTCATTACTGTGCCGTTTGTAAAAATTGGAAACAGAATTTCGGGAAATTCTGCTGCTTTTAATATTACATCTTCCCTAAGCATTGGCTCACCGCCTGCAAGAACGATAAAGTTTATTCCCAAATCTTTTGCCTGGCTAAAAATATCTTCCCATTCTTCGCATGTGAGCTGGTCTTGTGGTGTTTCATCGCTGCAAATGTTGTTTGCTCTAGAATAGCATCCCGCACAGTGAAGGTTGCAATCGCTGGTGATGCTTGCAATTAAAAATACTGGGATATTAATGCCTTTTTTATCATATTTCTTTCTGATTCTTGCAGCCTTGGTGCTGCTTTTTGCAAATTTAGCCAAAAATAAGGTTTCCTTTGGATTTCTGAATGTGGCTGAAATTGCCTCCTTGATGATACTTTCCGCACCGTCAGCCAAATACTTTTGCAAATCGAAATTTTCCTGCATTAATTTCCCTTCAATATGATTATTTGTCCAATAGGTCAGCTACCTTGTTTGCAATGAATACGCAGCAGTCAACACATGGAGATTTGTCTTCACCGTTTTTACTTATAATGTCGCATCTGACAGTCCCATATTCATCTTTAAAAGCATTGAAAATCTCTTTTGCATTTGCTTTTATTTCGGCAGGGTCGTCATTAAGAATTCCGTTTGCCATCAATGCTCCGGTTACGGCACCGCATGTTCCTTCATCGAATGTTCCACCCATTCCTCCTGCAAATCCGCATGCTAGTTTGACCATTTCTTTTTGAGTAATGTCTGCTTCAGCAGTCTCACAAAGGCCCATCAAGGTTGACTCAGAACAGCTTTTGAAAGTCCTGTATTCACGAATTTTTTCCTCTAGAATTTCTTTGTCAAGTTTCATAATGCAATCTCCTTAAATAATTATATTAATTAAGAATTTAAAATATTTATTTATTAAATTTATTGTGAGTTGATAAAAATTATACATCCAAGACCAAGTCCGATTGCCGCTACAATGTACACATTAAGAGATATGAATGTTGACGTTATTGTTATGCATGGGCCAACAGGGTGCTGTTTTAGAACAGCAAGGCTTTTAGAAAGTGATGGGGTTCGTGTTGTAACCACTGGAATGTCTGAAAATGATTTTATATTGGGTGCCGGTGAAAAGTTAGTTGAAACATTAACAGAAGCATATAATCAATTTAAGCCGAAATTAATGGGAATTGCAGGCACATGTGCTAGTATGATTATTGGTGAGGATTTAAAAGATGCAATTGCAACTGCAGACTTGCCTTGTACTGTAATACCTGTTGAATCACATGGGGGATCCGGTGAAGGAGACAATACTGTTGGAGCGATAATGGTTCTTGATGCTGCTGTGGAATGCGGTGTAATTGAACAAGATGAAGCTGACAGGCAAATTGAAATGCTTGAAAAGGCAACGGAAATTGAAAAGACTCGCGGAATGGCACAGGGAAAATATATCAGGCCAAACTTTGGGGATTCAAAGGAAAAAATAGCAAAAATCGTTGTCAATGCGCTAAAGGATAATAAAAAAGTGGCATTTGTTTTAAATGTCAAAAAGGAAACATCATATTTGTTTGCTGACATCATTAATTTTGATTATAATAAAATCAATCCGGACAACAAACCTATTTTTGTAGCTAATCTGGATGAAAACATAGGGCTTCCAAGAATCAGGCAGCATGCAGTCAACATCAAAAACCAGCTGGACATCGGCCCGGATTTCATAACAGGTGGTCTTGACGAATATCCAATAACCGCATACAAAGCGGCAGAATACTTGAAAGATAAGGATGTTGATTTGATTGTTGTATTTGGTGTGCCTCATGCATTCCCAGTTGAAGATTTTGACACAGAATCAGTTGCAGTGACAGACGGCCCACGTCTGGTGGAGCCCTTAAGGGAATTGGGATACAGTCATGTTGTTGCTGAACTTGACGCTCACTCAAAAACATTGGGAACTGATGAAATAGTATTTTCGGACTTTGGAGGTATGATTAGAGCAGCTATCGGGTGGTTGGACGAATGATAACAATTATTGATTATAAAAGCGGAAATCTGAAAAGCATTTCAAACGGTTTTAAGAAAATCGGTGCCGAATATCAAATCACTGATGATAAGCAGGTCATTGCCGACAGCGATTATCTGGTTCTTCCGGGTGTTGGAGCGTTCGGCAGTGCAATGGAAAACTTGAGGCCGTTTGAGGACGTTATTAACGAGCATGTCAATGACAACAAACCCTTTTTAGGAATTTGTCTTGGCCAGCAGGTGCTTATGAGTTCAAGTGAGGAGTCAAAAGGCGTTAAAGGCTTGGACCTGTTTAAAGGTCATGTTGAACTTCTCCAGGAAGGTGTTAAAATACCTCATATGGGATGGAACAAATTGAAAGTGGTTAATGGTTCACCAATTTTGGAAGGAATCGATGGTGAATTTTTCTATTTCGTTCATTCTTATCATGTAATTCCTGATGATGAAAGCATTGTTGCCGGAGTTTGCGAATACGGTGGGGATGTGGTTGCATCTCTCGCTCAAAACAATTTGTTTTCCACACAGTTCCACCCTGAAAAAAGTGGAATGGCAGGATTAAAAATTTTGAAAAACTTTACTAATTTGGAGATTTAATTATGGATATTGAAGGCTTTGTAAGAGCTAGAATTGATGATTATGACTATGAAGACCTAGCAGAAATTTTAGCAGTAAGAATACGTGAATACAAAAATATCACTGAGGAAAATTCAGTAGAAATGGCAAAAGCAGTAATTGATGAAGTCTCAACAACTTTAAAATTGCAGGAAAGTGGTGATGAATTTTTAAAAGAAATCGCCAGTGTAAATAAGGCTGATGTGCTAATGGGCGAAATGGGTGTAGGGTCCCGCGGTGCAGGAGACTTTTTCGTACACAGAAAAATAGCAGAAATAGTATCATCAACAAACACAGCATCACTGGTCAATCCATCAGAACAGGACGATGGTGGAGTTGTTAAAGCACCTGTCAATAACGATGAAGTTTATATTACAACTGCTGTTGACGGAATACACTCAAGATTAAGCGAATATCCATTTTTAGGGGGGTTTCATGTAACTCGTGCAACACTCAGGGATGTCTGTGTGATGGGGGCTGACCCTGTTGCAATCTTAAGTGATGTCCACCTGGCAGATGACGGTGATGTTGCAAAGATATTCGACTTCACAGCAGGTGTTGCGGCAGTTTCAGAGCTTGTTGATGTTCCGATTGTAGCCGGAAGTACCTTACGTGTCGGCGGGGACATGGTTTTAGGAGACAGATTCGTTTCAGCCGTCGGAAGTGTGGGAGTGTCCGCATATCCTCCAACAGCAAGAAAAGGCGCAACCGAAGGGGACATTATACTATTGACAGAAGGTTCCGGAGGAGGAACAATAACCACAACAGCACTCTATAATGGTTTCTTTGATGTTGTATGGGATACAATGAACGTAAACTTTGTCCAGGCATCACATGCATTGTTTGAAGCGGACCTTGTAAAAGACATCCATGCAATGACTGATGTGACAAATGGGGGTCTCAGGGGAGATGCCCATGAGATTTCAAATACAACAGGTGTCGGTCTTGAGTTTTATGAAAAAGAAATCAGGCAGATGGTTGCTCCAAATGTATTGAACATGCTTGAAACATTGAATATAGATCCTTTGGGTGTTTCAACTGATTCGCTGATGCTTATTGCACCTCCTGAAATTGTGGGCGACATTAAAAAGGCGGTTGCAAAATATGATGTTGCAATTTCAGAAATCGGTGAGGTTAACAATTCAGGAGAACCTATTTTGATAAAAGAAGATTCCACAGAGGAAAAACTGGTTCCATTGTTCAGGGAAGCTGCATATACCAAAATCAAAAAATTGGTCGGAGAAACAACACCTGAGGACTTTGAGCAAATGAAGGAAAAGGTTCAAAAGGCTTCCGATGCGGCTATTGCTAAAAAGGAAAAGGTCATTGAACACATTCGTGGAAATTAAAAATTTAGAGAAATTGTTTCAATTTCTCTTTTAACCTTTAATCTCATTTACAACAAAATTGTCATGTGGAAAAACATTGATTTTTTTGTTGCAGAAAATTATTTTTTTTGTCTAATCAGCTCTTAAAGTTCTTCTTATTCCTGGTCTGTATGGTCTATGCCTATGATAATGTGGTGGGAAATCTTTGTGGGGCATTGTGGGGTCATATGATCTTCTTTTAATGTCTTTTAATTTTTTTTATTCATGTTTTGCCTCCAATGATTTTTAATTGATAATAATTTATGGCTAAATTATATAAATATTTTACTTTATATTGTATGATAAAATGCTCCTTTGTGGTTTAAATATAGTTTAGAAGAACTGCTGCTGTAAATTGTGTATATTTAAGAATTTTTTGGATTATTTCTTCTTGTATTTCACTATGTGATGGCTCTCATCAAAAATTGAATCATCGACAGCACGACTATTTCAGTAATTAATTTTGGCAAAATTCCAATATATTGATTTTTGAACTGCGACTGTGCACATTATCATAAAGTCGCACTTTGAAATTTTTTATTAATTTCTAAAGACAATCATTTTTCATGAAAGACAATACTGGAAGCTTATACATAATCGAGGCAATATTGGCTATCATAGTTCTTTTGATAGCTATTTTGGTGGTAAACACTGTAATTTCCGTTCCGTCACCGGACTATTCCTATGAGGCTCATGATTTGGCTTCGGCTCAGGATATTATGAGTAGTTTATCCGGAAAAATTGATTTTGATGACCAAACTTTTTTGGGCCAAATCTCCACCATTTTAAAGGAAAAGAAGAATTCAAAAAAATCAATTAGGGAAGTTTCTGAAATCTGTCAAAATAAGTTAGATGATTTTAAACTTACTAATTACAAGTTTTGCGAAAACAACAAGCTAAAGGGAAAAGTGTTGGCCTACAGGGGAAATGACAATAATGCAAAAGAGGTATCTGTTGCAACAAGGGAGTATGGTGATTATTCATATACATTGTATGTATGGTAATAATTTAAATACTATTAATCGCATATATTAATATGTTATCTTATTTTGTTTTGCCCTGGTGGTGTAGTTTGGATAACACATGGGACTGCGGATCCCATTCCCCGGGTTCAAATCCCGGCCAGGGCACTGTTATTTTCCGTGATTACTATGTTAAATGCTAATACTTATGTTACATCTCAAAAGGGTATTGGTGGAACTATCAGAAACCAATATGAAGATTTTTACGTTGAAGAAATTCCCGAAGTCATTCCTGAAGGCGAGGGACCTAACGTTTATGTGTGGATTGAAAAGCTGGGAAGAACCACATTGGATGTTGTCCTGGACATTGCCCGTGATTTGCACATCTCAAGAAAAAGAATGGGTTTTGCAGGAATGAAGGATAAAAAGGCAATAACCCGTCAGTGGATTTGCATAGCAAACATGGACTCAGAAGAGCAGCTCAAGCAGGTTGAAAACCTAGACATTTATAAAACTGATTTTTTAAAGATAGTCCGTGGACGCAAAAAGCTCAGAATGGGCCAGCTTAAAGGAAATAAATTCAAAATTCTAGTCAAGGACTTGGATGATATTGAAGAAAGTGCAGACATTGCCAATGAAGTCTTAAGTCAGCTTGAGATAACAGGTGTTCCGAATTACTTCGGATGGCAAAGGTTCGGAAAGCCAAGGACAATCACTCATCTTGTCGGAAAGGCACTGGTTGAAAATGACATAAAAAAGGCGGTCGACACTTATATCGGAAATCCTCAGGATGACGAGTCAGAGGAAAATCAGCTTGCAAGGCATGCTTATGATGACGGAAACCTTGAGGAATCTCTTGAGTTGATGGGAAAAGGAATGCGCTATGAAAAGATGATGATTAAAGAGTTGATTAGAGGTTCCAAAAAAGGAGAATTGTCTGATAAATATTATATGAATGCACTCCATGCGCTTCCAAAGCCGCTTCAGAGAATGTTTGTCCATGCATATCAGTCTTATTTATTCAACGAAGCTGTCAGCAACAGGGTCGCTATGGGTATAGATAAATATATTGAGGGAGACATAGTTATTGATAATGATGAAAACATCGTACGAGACAAAAGCGTTGAAGAGTATCAGGAGTTAATCACAAATTTCAAGGCCAATCCGACCTGTCCGCTGTTCGGTACAAAGGTGCCGTTTGCAGACGGGAAAGTCGGTGCAATGGAAGAGGATATTTTAAAGAAATATGGCATTACAAAACAAGATTTTGAAGTTCCAAAAATGCCAAGGTTGGGAAGTCACGGTCTCAGGCGCCAAATGAGATTCCAGGTATGGGATACAAAGGCAACTCCAACCGATGACGGTCTTTTATGTGAATTTTCAATTGATAAAGGTTCTTATGCAACTGCAGTTTTAAGAGAAATAATGAAAAAAGATGTAATTTAGGTGAAAATATGGTAGTTTGTCCAGATTGTGGAAAAGAAGTTCCGGAAGCAAATTTCTGTAAAAATTGTGGAGCTAGTCTTCCTAAGGAAAGTGAAATTGTTGAAGTTGAAGAAACAGCAACTGTTGAATCACAAATCGTTGAAACAATTCCCGTCAGGGCCGAAGAGGGGGATGCTGAAGAGGAAATTCCTTCTGGTTCAGGCAAAAAGGTTAAATTCTGCCACAATTGTGGCTTTGAACTTGACGGCAACTTTAAGTTCTGCCCAAATTGCGGATATGATTTAGAAAATAAAACTCAGGTAAGATCAAGGGCATATGATTCAGTCGTTACAACTGAGGAGAAAAGCGTTCTTGTGTCTGTCATTTTAAGCGTTATCATTCCGGGTTTAGGTCATTTTTATTTGGGACTGTCCCGTAAGGGAGCAATGTTTTTACTTGCTTATGTGGTGTCAGCCATTTTAATTTTATTGCTTATAGGATTTGTTTTAGTTTTAGTCATATGGATTTGGGCATTGGTTGATGTTATTCAATGCACAAATGCTTTAAATCGTGGAGAAAGTGTTGAAGATAAATTGTTATAATCAGTGATTTTTATGATTGAATGTAGAAGTATCGCAAAAGGAAAAGGAAAAGGTGAACTGATAGTTTCATCAGAGCCAATCAGTTTTTTAGGCGGAGTAAATCCGGATAATGGTGAAGTCATAGACCCGAATCATGAACTGAAAGGCCAAACAATTAAGGATAAAGTATTGTTCATTCCGGGCGGAAAGGGCTCCACAGTAGGGTCTTATGTGATTTTCCAAATGATGAAAAACAATACGGCTCCAAAGGCAATAATCTGTCTTAATGCCGAGCCTATCATTGCCACAGGTGCAATAATGTCTGATATTCCTATGGTTGACTCACCAAGTGATGTTAAAAATTTAACTGACGGAACATTGGTTGAAGTTGACGGGGATAAAGGAACAATAGAACTGTTATAGTGATATTATGCAGACTCTAATTGAAAACGTCAATATTGTAAATCCATTTGAAGAGGTTAAAACCCATCAGAACGTATTGATTGAAGATAACTTAATCAAGGAAATTACTTCATCCAAAATCAACACTGAAGGCAATGTCATTGACGGTGAGGATAACTATCTGCTTTCAGGTTTCATTGACTGTCACACACACATTTTTGCAAAGGGTTTTCACAAAGAGGAAAACATGGCAAATCCATTGGGAATTCATTTCTACAATGCCGTTCCTCACTCTCTTCAAACAATCAATGCTGGTGTAACTTCAATTAGGGATTGCGGTTCTGCCGATTTAAGTTTCAAATTGGCACAAGAGAGAAAATTATTCAAGGCGCCAAAAATTCATCTTTCAATAACTCCACTGGTCATGACTGGAGGGCATTTCGATTTGCTTCTTCCCTCAGGCTTTGATATGGAAATCATGTATCCTGGTTTTCCTAAAGGAAGATGCGATGGGGTTGAAGAGGTGTTGAAAAAGACACGTGAAATAAAAAGAGCTGGTGCCGATTTTATAAAGGTAATGTGCAGCGGCGGAGTTTTGACAACCAACACTTCACCGGAATTCGCACAATTCAATAAAAAAGAGCTTAAAACTATTGTTAATGAAGCCAACGCCAATAATATGAAAGTTTCAGCTCATTGTCACAGTCTGAAAGGCATGAATAACTGTATTGATGCCGGATTTTCATCAATTGAGCATGGCACATTCATTGATAAGAAAACCTCTAAAAGAATGGTTGAAAATAAAGTTAGTTTGGTTCCAACACTGCTAGTACATCAATTCTTGTATGAGCATGGTTTTCCCGCTTGGGATAACTATGCAGTTGAAAAAACCGAAAAACTAAAAGAAATAGTCAAAGTTCACAAAGAAAACATATCAGTTGCTTATGAAGAGGGTGTCAATATTTTAATGGGCACTGACAGCGGAGTTATTCCTCATGGACATAATCTGGAAGAATTAACCCATCTCGTTGATATTGGTATGTCTCCTGAAGAAGCAATTGCAAGCGGAACTGTTAAGGCGGCTGAATATCTTGGCTATAACAACTTGGGATTAGTAAAAGAAAACTATGTGGCAGATTTAATTTTAATCAATTCAAATCCTTTGGACGATGTTTCTGTTTTAAGCTATAACGATAACATATTACATGTTTTACAAGATGGCGATGTTTTAAAATGAAATTAATGATTTATGATGACAAATGCATTGGTTGCGGACAATGCAAGTCTGTATGCATCAGGGACAACATTGAAATTGATGAGGCGGCCTATGAAACAGGCAGCAACTGTTTTGAATGCGGTCACTGTATGGCAATCTGTCCGACCGGCGCTGTAACACTTAAGATATTTAAAGGCCGTGAAAGCAGAATTGTGGATTATAACTCTAAAGATTTGCCTTTAAGTTATGACGATTTATTGGAATTTTTGAAAAGAAGACGCTCAATGAGATGGTTTAAAAAGAAAAAAATTGATAAGAATACTTTCAACAAACTGTTTGAAGGAGCCTATTACTCTCCATCAGCTCAAAACGAACAGGATGTTGAATTTGTTGTTCTCGACAAAAGATTAAATGACTTCATGAAGCATGTTTATGATATCATCAAGGTCGAGGAAGAGGAATTTTTCAGAATAAAACAATTGGGAGAATATCTGAAGGACAACTCCACAAGAAAATACCATCCTCTTTTATGGCAGGGCCAGCAGCTGATATTGACATTTTCCACCGACAAGACCAGTGCGGTAATTGCAAACACTCGCATGGAATTATTGGCATATTCATTAGGGCTTGGAGGTTTCTATTCATTGTTTATCCTAAAGGCCGATGAGATAGACCATGATAAACTGATGGAATTTTTCCCGCAGATTGACAAAAACAAGCACATGTACTCTTCTTTTATCATAGGTTATCCTAAAAAGACCTTTAAAAGGACTGTCCCTCACAAGGACATCAATGTTAAATATATGTAGGGAGACCATAGGGTTTCTCCAAATCTTTTTTTATTAGAGATAATTTTAGTATTACCTAAACTTTTATAATATTTGAAATTAATATATTGTTTTATATAATAGAAACGGTCGTGATATTATGGTAAAACATAAACATATGGATTTGCCGATTGAAGGAATGCATTGTGCTTCCTGTGTTTTAAGCGTCAATAAAACATTTGGAAAAATTGAGGGTGTAGAGGAAGTAGATGCAGACCTTGCAGCAAATAAATTACATATTACTGTTGATACTAAAAAAATTTCTTATGAAGAAATGGAAAGACTGGTCAAAAATCTAGGTTTTGACCTTCACTCCGATGAGATGACCATAAGAATTCAGGGAATGCACTGCGCTTCATGTACAATGAATGTTGAGAATTTCCTAATCAGATTGGACGGCATATTTGATGTCAAAGCGGATTTGACATCTCAAACTGCAAAAATAAGATATGATTCATCAAAAGTGACCTTGGATGAGATTGAAGAGGTAATTGATTCTTTAGGTTTTGAACTTTTGGGTGTTGAAGGACAAACAGAAATCGATGAGGAAGCAATCTATCAAAAGGATTTGGCCGAAAAACGTAACAGGATCATTGTCGGTCTGATATTTTCAGCTATTTTAATGATACTGATGTTCAGAGGATGGGATCCTTTGATGGGTCTTACTCATAGCATTCATGAGGCTACTGGAATTCATATTTCCTCAATGGGATTATTGTCACTGATTGTAAGTATTGCTCCGTTTTTATATGTTTCCCTGCCAATTTTAAAAGCAGGTATCAACGGATTGATGCACAAAAACCTGAATATGGACGTAATGTATTCAATGGGTATTCTTGTCGCTTACATTTCAAGTATTTTCGGAACATTCGGCATTGTCCTGGACCATACCTTCATGTTTTATGACTCTGCTGTGATGCTTCCTTCATTTTTAATGATTGGGAGGTACTTGGAAGCAAGGGCCAAGAAAAGAACCTCCGATTCAATCCGTGAACTGATTGGCCTTCAGCCTACTGTTGCAACCGCAATTGAACTTGATGAAAACAATGAAATTGTCTCTCAAAAGGAAGTTTCAATTGCAGATATTGTAATTGGTGATTTGCTATTGGTAAAACCTGGAGACAAGATTCCTGTAGACGGTGATGTTGTCGGCGGAGAGTCATATGTCGATGAATCAATGATTAATGGTGAACCTATTCCTAAAGTCAAAAAGGATGGTGAAGAAGTATTTGCAGGAACCATCAATCAGGATGGGGTTTTATACATAAAGGCTCAAAAAATCGGTAAGGAGACTGTATTATCAAACATAATCCGTTTGGTTGAAAAGGCACAATCCTCAAGGCCTCCTGTTCAGAAATTCGCAAATACCATTGTAAGCTACTTCATTCCTGTGATTTTAACAATTGCAATCGTTGTATTCTTAATATGGTATTTCGTATTGGGAGAAACACTGCTTTTCTCACTGACATGTTTAATCTCCATATTGGTTGTAGCATGTCCGTGCGCACTTGGCCTAGCCACTCCTACTGCAGTAACAGTTGGTGTTGGAAGGGCTGCAGAATACGGTATTCTAATTAAGAATGGTGATACATTGGAAAATGCCGGCCAAATCGATGTTGCCGCATTTGACAAGACCGGAACAATTACTGAAGGAAAACCTGAAGTGGATGATATTATTCCGATTGACTGCTCTCAAGAAGATTTAATCAAGCTTGCAGCTAGTGTTGAGCAAAATTCCAATCATCCTATTGCAAAAGCTATCGTAAACAAATCAAAAGAGATGAATTTGGACTTGGATTCAACCAGTGAATTTGAAAATGTAACAGGTAAGGGTCTTAAGGCTAGATTAAATGACAGTGAAGTTTTTGCAGGAAATCTCTCATTGATGCAGGCAAATGACATTGACGTTTCAGATGAGCTGGTTGACAAGTATCACGAACTTGAAAAGCTTTCAAAAACCATTATCTTTTTAGCACAAGATAAGTCTGTAAAAGGTATTTTAAGCTTATCAGATAAAATCAAAGCAAATTCCAAACGGGCAATTAACGAATTGCACAAAATGGATGTCAAAACCTATATGCTTACAGGCGACAATGAATCTACTGCGCTCAATGTGGCTCGGGAGGTTGGAATCGATAATGTCCGGGCAGGGGTTCTGCCTGAAAACAAACTTGAAATAGTTAAAGAAACTCAGGCAAACAACACCAAAAAAGTATTGTTTGTCGGAGACGGTATCAATGACGCTCCGGCATTAACACAGGCCGATATTGGTGTTGCTATGGGTAATGGAACAGATATTGCTATGGAAAGTGGTGACATTGTCATTATGGAAGGCGATTTGGAAAATGTCGTTGCGGCCGTGCAGTTTTCCAAAAAGGTAATGAGAAGAATCAAGGAAAATATCTTCTGGGCATTTGCATATAACACCATATTGATTCCTATTGCAGCGGGCGTACTATATCCGGCATTTGGAATAACATTCGAACCGGCATTGGCAGGTCTGGCAATGGCATTGAGTTCAGTTACAGTCATATCCCTTTCATTGATGCTTAAGAGATATGTTCCTGAAATAAAAAGAAAAAGTAAAAATTAATTGGTCTATTGATCAATTAATTCTAATTTTAATTTTCCGAGTTTTGGTGCAAGGAAGTTATAGAATACAGCTAAGAGTGCACCTTCAACAAATGCACCAATGAATCCTCCTATAATATTTCCGATTGCAGTCATTATTTCTCCACCACTGATTAATGATATGATGGCGAGAATTAAATTCAATATTCCTGCAACAACCGCAAAGACAATAGCTAATTTTAAAACATCAACAGATTCGATTGAAGTCATGTTGTCTTGTTTTGATAACTCTACAGTAACTCCTCTTCCAGTACTTGCAAGAATGTTGTAAATGTAGCATCCAAGTAAAACAAACACGAATGTGATGATGAATGTGCCAAAAATTATCATAGCAACGGTAGTAGGTTGACTAAATAGATATAAGAATTGATAAAGGCTATATGCCAGTAATTCTTGGCCTGAAAACATCAAGGTTTGTACCATTGTGTTTAGCAATAATGGAAATATGAATACTGATACGAGGTAAAGCAAAATTACCTGTATTGTCATTATCATGGATATAATAATTGCAGTTGGAGTAGTTGAGACTTTAATGATTTGTTTATCATCTTCAAATGCAATTTGTATTGTATTGAGCTTTTTAGCTAGTAGGTTGTAAAGGAAGCCCTGGCAAAATGAATTGTATGTTGTATACATTAGGGATCCGACAATAATTGTTGAAACAAGATATGCGGAAACTCCCATGGCTGCTGGGCTTATTGCAGCAATCGCAATTACGAGCACGATTGATGTAATTATTGAAAACAAAACTGCAATTGCAGTTGAGATAATTGTGTATGATGATAAATCAACAGATCTTAATTCTTTTACGCTGGTCATTTTTACACCTAGAACCATTCTTTGGATTTTTCAAGCAATTCGTCGATGATTATTGAAATGGAACCGACGTAAGTGTGAGGGTCCATTATTTTTTCAACGTCTTCTTCAGTTAGGTATTTTTGAACTTCCTCGTCCTCCAGGATTAATTCTCCTAAGAGGAGTTTTTCTTTATTAGCTTTAATTGCATTCTTTCTTACAATTCCGTAAGCGGTTTGTTTTCCCATTCCGGCACGGGTAAGTTCTGCCATTAATCTTTCAGCCATAATCAAACCATTTGTCAGGTTAAGGTTTCTTTCAATGTTTTCATCATAGAAAACAAGATTGTTCATTAATTTAATGGTTAAATTGAGTATGTAATCGGTTAAAATGCAGCTTTCCGGAAACATGATTCTTTCACATGATGAGTTGGTAAGGTCTCTTTCATGCCAAAGAGGGTTGTTGTCCAATGAGGCATTGACATATGATTTCACGATTCTTGCAACACCACAGATTCTTTCAGCGGTAATAGGATTCATTTTATGTGGCATGGTACTGCTGCCCACTTGTTTTTCAGGATCGAAAAACTCTCCAACTTCCATGATTTCAGTTCTTTGCAGGCTTCTTATTTCCAGTCCGATTTTATCCAAGGTACTTGCAATATTTGCAAGGACGCTGATGAATTCCACATGGTTGTCCCTTTGAACGACCTGGTTTGTAATTGTTGCTGCAGGAAGGCCTAAAATTTCTGCAACAGTTTTGTGGATTTCCCATCCCTGTTCGCCTAATGCAGCGGTTGTTCCAACAGCACCGTCCATCATTCCAATACAAACGTTTCCTTCAGCATGTTCCAGTCTTTCGTATTGTCTGTGGAGTTCGTCAGCCCATATACCGAATTTCATGCCGTAGGTTGTTGGAAGTGCATGTTGTCCGTGTGTACGTCCGATGCATACTTTCATCTTGTTTTCTTCGGTTAGTTTGAGCATTATTTTTGTCAATCTTTCCAGTTTTTCTTTTAACACTGCGATTGAATCGCGAATAAGCAATGAATTTGAACTGTCTACAATATCGTTAGATGTAGCTCCAAAGTGCACGTATTCTCCAGCACCGTTTTCACATACTTCTGTAATTGATTTGGATAGTGCTGCAATATCGTGGTTGGTTTCAGCTTCAATCTCTTTCATCCTTTCAAGTTTAACAAAATCTGTATTAGCTTTTGCTGCAATTTCATCAGCAACTTCCTGTGGGATGATTCCGAGTCTGCCTTCAGCTTGCGCCAATGCAGATTCCACATCTAACATTCTTTGTAATTTGTTCTCTTCTTCCCAGATACTTTTCATTTCCGGGGTTCCATATCTAAATTCGATTGGATGTATAGCCATTTTTATCAACTCATTTTTAATTCATTATGCTATAATATATGTTCGTAGTCCCTTTTATAGTATTGTTGTGTGGGTATACAAAACATTTATATATACACTATTTAAAGAGATTATATCAACCCCTGTAACCTGGTGGTTATGGGAGGGTGAGTATATGGAAACAAAAATACGGCTATTTCGCCAGGAAATGGGCATTACTCAACAGGAATTGGCTGAATCTGTTGGTGTAACTCGCCAAACAATAAACGCTTTAGAAAATGCTCGTTATAATCCTTCCTTGTTATTGGCCTACAAAATCACTAAGATTTTGGGCAAAAATGCTATTGAAGAGGTTTTTGTGTTTAACGAAGATGATTGAATGAGATTTTGAATTAGTACAATCTATTGGCTAGTTTAAGTTAATATGTATGCTATTTAATTTTTTTATTATTTTTTTTAATTGATTTAATAGGTTATTTTCGGATATTATGTCCTTATTTAATGATAATCTTAAAAATATAACAATATTAAATTTAACTATAGTTATTCTTGTTTCTTATATTATTTTATACATTTTAGGGCAATTTACAGATTTTATAAATCAGAAATGGATTTATATCATTGTCATATTGTATTTTATTTTTAAGTTGAGGGATTATTCGGGGGATTTTGAAAATGATTTGTTCAATATTTTTTCAAAAGTGGATTTAAAGCATGTCCTTTTGATTGTATTTGCAAATATTTTCTTTTCTTATGGAATGCTGTATGTGGCGAATTATTTTGTTGTTAGTTTTCCCAGTCTGGATTTTTTAGTTAATTTTACTGTTCCTTCGATGTCTCTGGTTAGTTTTGCACCATTAATTTCAACAGTTGTTATTTCTCCAATTGCAGAAGAATTAATATTCAGGGGAGTTTTGTTAAATCGGTTGAAAATATATGTTCCTACAATATTTGCGGTTTTGATTAGTGCACTGCTTTTCGGATCCCTTCATAATTTTGGAAGCATTACTTCAGCAGTTGTATTTGCAATTTGCATGGCTATTATGTATTTAAAAACTGAAAATATTTGTGTCCCGATTTTGGCTCACTTTTTAAACAATTTTTTTGCTGAAATCATAAGAATTATTGATGTTAATGAGTTATTGTTTACAGATGTTTCAGTGATGTTAATTATTGGCATTTTGGCAATTGTTTCTGCAATAATTTTGTTAAGTTCAATTGTTAAAGAATTGAAAAAGTTAAATAATAAATGAAATAGACTATTTATCATGTATTTAAAAACTGAAAATATTTGTGTCCCGATTTTGGCTCACTTTTTAAACAATTTTTTTGCTGAAATCATAA
>JAFUIW010000011.1 GCA_017473945.1 Methanobrevibacter sp.
TATGCAAAAGACCATTTGGCAGACATTGTCGTTAAAGCAGCATTAAGAATTGAGGAAGACGGAAAATCTGAAATCGAAAATATTAATATTCAAAGGGTTTCCGGAGATTCTGTGGAGGATTCATTTTTAGCTGAAGGTATTGTTATTGATAAGGCTCCTGTTTCAAAAAACATGCCTAAAGATGTGGAAAACGCTAAAATTGCTATCATGAAATATCCTATTGAATTGAAGGATATCAACACTGATACTAAAATTGACATTACAAGCCCTGAACAGTTTGAAATCTTTTTACAAAATGAAGAGCAAATGATTAAGGACTTAGTCCAAAAAATTGTTGATTCAGGTGCAAATGTATTGTTCTGTCAGAAAGGTATTGACGATATGGCGGAACATTACTTGAAAA
The DNA here is from genome assembly GCA_017473945.1 of Methanobrevibacter sp. Classification (GTDB taxonomy): domain Archaea; phylum Methanobacteriota; class Methanobacteria; order Methanobacteriales; family Methanobacteriaceae; genus Methanocatella. The sequence continues at coordinate 404 of JAFUIW010000011.1, forward strand.
AAGCAGGAATCATGGCTTATAAAAGGGTTAAAAAATCTGATATGGAAAGAATCGAAAAAGCTACAGGAGCAAAACTTGTAACTGACATTGAAGATTTGACTGAAGATAAATTAGGTACTGCAGGTCATGTATATCTTGACAAATTATTTGATCATGAATTAACTTTCATAGAAGAGTGTGAAAATCCTAAAGCTTCCTCAATTGTATTAAGAGGCAGTACCCGTTATGTAACTGAACAAATTGCTAGAGCATTGGATGATGCTTTAGGAGTTGTTGCCGCTACTATTGAAGAAGGTAAAGTTCTCATTGGTGGAGGAGCTTGTGAGATTGATTTAGTAAAACAATTAAGAGAATACGGTGAATCTGTAAGTGGAAGAGAACAGTTAGCTATCTTAAAATATGCTGAAGCATTAGAAGTTATTCCAAGAACCTTAATTGAAAATGCAGGTTTGGACACCATTAACTTAATTGCTGATTTGAAAGCTGCTCACGAAGAATCCAAATTCATCGGAATCAATGTATTTTCAGGTGAAGTAGTGGATATGAAAGATGCTGGAGTCATTGAACCTTTAAGAGTTAAGATCCAAGCATTACAATCTGCTGGTGAAGCTTCTGAAATGATTTTACGTATTGATGATATGATTGCAGCAAGAAATGCATTGAACTCAACCGGTCCTGATGAGTCCGGTAACGATGCAAGTGGCATGCCTCCAATGCCTGGTGCAGGCGGTATGGGTGGAATGCCTCCAATGATGTAAAATTTTAAAAAATTTTTTACATTTTTATTTTTTCTATTTTTCGTACTTATTTTTGATTATACTCTATTATATTAATTGTTTTTTATTCTAACTAAAATTAAATCTATGTTTTTCATTAATACAAGTTTAAATTATATGTTATTTCATATGATAAGCACTACAATTACTGTTTATATTTTAATATACTTTAGTAACTTTAAATTTTGTTTCATATGGTTAAATTCTTTTAAAGGGATATTCAAGTATAATTTCACTTAATTTCTTATTTTCATAAACTTTAAAACTTATTTTTAAAAATTAAACGAGAATAATCCTTTTTTCTAAATAAAAAGGTTTATATAACATATTTGCAATAAATATTGTTGAAGTGAGAATGTAAACTCACGGAATGTTTAAAAAATTGTTATGGAGGTAAATTATTTTGAACAAACAATTATTACTCACTGCTTTTTTAGCGCTTATTGTTGTTTTTTCTGTTAGCGCTGTATGTGCAAGTGAAGTAAATGTTACAGATTCATATGCTACTAGCTTAGTAGATGACACATCAGATGTCTCAGTCCCATTGGAGAAAACTGCTGATTCATCAGAAATTTCTGTATCTAGTGATTCAAATGTTGATAATGATTCATCTAAAGTTTCTCTATCAAGTGAAGAAGTTTTAGGATCTGAAAATTCAAATACTTTATCAACAGTAACGTATTCTAATAACGATGATGGTGAAAATGGGGTTACTAGTTTATCTGTATCATCAGATGATGTATATGGGGCTTCTAGTAATGTTTCTTCAACTGTTAACCTTGCAGATACCATCAAATCAAAAGATATTTCTAAATATTATAAAGGAAGCACAAAATACACTGCAACTATTACAGATGCTCAAGGTAATGTATTGGCTAACACAAATGTAAAAATAGTATTGAATGGTGTTACAAAATCTGTAAAAACTAATGCGAAAGGTGTTGCTTCTCTCGCAGTTAATCTTAAACCTGGTACTTATAAGGTTGTTGCAACTAATCCAAAAACTGGTTATCAGGTAACCAATACATTCAAGGTTCTAACAACAATTAATGCCAGCAATGTTGTTAAGGTTTACACCGACTCTAAAAAGTTCACTGCAACATTTTTAAAAAGTAACGGTAAAGCTTTAGCTAACAAAAATGTTAAGTTTAAGATTAATGGTAAAACTTATACTGTAAAAACTAATAGTAATGGTGTAGCCAGTCTTTCAATGACTACTCTTAAGAAAGGTACTTATAAGATTATTTCTTATAACACTGATGGGTTGACAAAGACTAATACTGTAAAAGTGGTTAGTTCAACTACTTCTAAATTAACTGCTAGTGACTATAATTTCCTTAAAAGTACTAGTACTAAAAAGATTAAAGTTAATTTACTTAATGGTTTAGGCTATGCACCGGGTTCTGGTAAAATTATTAAATTTACTGTAAACGGTAAAACTTATACTTCTAAGACTGATAGTAAAGGTAATGCTTATTTGACTTTACCTACTTTGGCTAATGGTGTTTATACTGTAAAATATAAATTTGATGGAAATGCTTTTTATAAGGCATCAAGTACTTCAAGCAAAGTTACCATCCTTCCAAGTAAAACACCTACATTTACAGTTAAAAGCAGTACTACTTTTGGAAATGGTGCTGGAAATTCATTTAGTGTTGCTTTAACATCTGGTAGCTATCCTTTAGCTAGTAAAACTGTTACTTTAACTTTAAATGGTAATACATATACTAAAACTACTGATAGTAATGGTGTAGTTTCTTTACCTATATCATTGGCTGCTGGTAAATATACTATAACATATAATTTTAAAGGCGATTCATTTTTAAGTGAAAAAACAGGATCTACTGATATAACTGTTAAGGAAAGAACACCAACTTCCATTACATGGAGTAGCGGAACTTTCAATTCAGGTTCACAAACTTTCAAAGTATTATTAAAAGACTCTGCTGGTAAAGCTCTGGCTAGTAAAACTGTTAAGTTAACAGTTAACGGTAAAACATATTCTGCAACTACTTCAACAAGTGGATATGCTACATTCAATTTGAATTTAGCTGCTGGAAATTATACTGCAGCATTTAAATATGAGGCATCAGGAGACAATGATAATGCTCCTAGTAGCTATAGTAAATCTGTAAGTATTGTCCAATCTTCTAATAGTTTAGCAGGTTATGGATACTGGCTTTTCGGTGGAGACATGCAAAGTGCTGACTTAAGCAGTTTGGCTTCTAAAGGAACTTCAGATATATTCTTAAATTATTATGCTATTGAAAAATGGGGCAAATCCTCTGTTCAATCATGGATTGCTTCAGCAAACAATAAAGGAATAAGAGTTCACATTTGGATGCAGACTTTCTATGACGGTAGTTGGATTAACCCAGTTAAAAATGGAAAAGCTAATACCGACTACTTTAATCAAGTAATTGCAGAAGCTAAAGAATATGCTGCTATTAGTGGCGTTGCAGGTATTCACTTTGATTATATGAGATACCCAGGTACTGCTTATAAAACTACAGGTGGTACTGCAGCAATCAGTCAATTTGCAAAATTAGCAGCAGAAAGCCTTCATGCTTTGAATCCAAACCTCATTGTGTCTTGTGCAATCATGCCTGAGACTACCAGTAATATATATTATTACGGTCAGGATCTTTCAGCAATCAGTTCATACATGGATGTGGTTGTTCCTATGATATATAAAGGAAACTACGGCAAATCCACTTCATGGATTACCACTACAACCAAATGGTTTATTGATAACTCCAAAGGTGCTGAAATATGGTCAGGATTACAAGGATACAAATCTGATGATGATGCTACAAAATTATCTTCAACTGAGATTACTAAGGATGCTCAAGCAGCAGTTACTGCTAAGGCAACCGGTGTGATGATATTCAGATGGGGTGTAACTAACTTTGTTGATTTCAATTCATTAACTGGTAAAGTAACTCCTGATTCATCTAGCTCTTCAGATTCTAGTTCTTCTAGTTCTTCATCTGTAACTTTGGCAAATATTTTGACTGCAGCAGATACTTTGAAAAGTACAATATCTTCAACAGGTGCTGTTCCTTCAAAAGTTAGCGTTGGCGGAGTAAGTTATACAACTCCTCAATTCCTATATATGATGGCACAGACTGTTGTAAATCTTAATGCTGGAAAAACTTCAGCTGTTTCAGTATTGTCTGCTTCAGCTCCATCAAGTTCTTCTGGTGACTCTGAAGGTCAATTAGTTAAAGATGATTATGTTGATTTAGCAACTAGGGTGGCTAGTTTTATCTCTACAAATAAACAGGCTCCTAATTATGCAACTTCAACTTTAGGAAATATCAAGTATGAAAATTTAGTTGATGCATTTTCCAGAATTGTGGCTTATTATAAAGCTAATTCACAGTTACCTAATTATGTGACAATTAGTGAAATTAAAAAATCCAGTTCAAGCTCAACTACTGATACAACTCCAGATACAAGTACTGCATCAAATAAGACCATTTCAATAAAGAATATCTTAACTGGTGCTACTAATTTGAAAACATATTATTCAAATAATGGTAAACTTCCAAATACAGTTACAGCTGGTGGAATTACTTTCACTTTACCTGAATTCTTGTATTTGATGAGTCAAGCTATTTATCAAATCGGAAATTCAAAGACTGCTGATATCAGTTATATAAGTGGGGTAAGTGCTCCAGAATCTCCATATGGAGACACAATCAGTTCTCAACAATTAACTAAAGAGAATTATATCACTGTAGCTAATAATGTTGCAAAATTCATTAGTACCAACAAATTAGCTCCTAACTATGCATCTTCTACACTGGGTAAAATTATTTACTCTGAACTAGTTGATTCATTTTCACGTATATTGGCTTATTACAATACCAATGGAGCTTTACCAAATTATGTTGTTGTTACTTATGGGTCAGGTAGCAGTTCATCTGTAACTGGTACAGGTTCAGGTTTAAATGAGGCAAACAAGGTCACTGATCTTACTGCATATTTAAAATCTTCAACCAATTGTCAAGTGGGTAACAGTGCTATCAAATCCGTTGTTAACTCTATAACTAGTGGTTTAACTTCTGATTATGAAAAGGCAGTTGCTATTTACAACTATGTAAGGGATAAAGTATCTTACAGTTTCTATTATGATACCAAATACGGTGCGGCTGGAACATTGTCTTCTAAAACCGGAAACTGTGTTGATCAAGCACACTTAGTTATTGCAATGGCTAGAACTGCAGGTCTTGCTGCAAGATATGTCCAGGGTACCTGTTATTTCACATCAAGTGGAAGTACCTACGGTCACGTATGGGCACAAATATTAGTTGACGGTAAATGGTATGTTGCTGATGCAACTAGTTCTAGAAACTCATTTGGTAATGTAGTTAATTGGAATACAAATTCATTTACTCTTAAAGGAATTTATTCAGGTATTTCCTTCTAATATCTTCCTTTTTTCTTTTATTTTTTAAAAAATATTTATATACTTGTAAAAGTATAATATGTATTAGAACTCTTTTTTTAGATGATTTTTTCTAAGAATAATTTAGGCGTACCAAAACTTTTTTATACTCTTAATTACAAAAATTAACATATAACAATTCAGGTGAATCTCATGGCTGAGGATAAAATAAGTGAAAATATTGAGGAATATTTGGAAGTTCTCTATCGTAATGGAAGTAATGGGGAACAGGTTTCAACAACAATGTTGTCAAAAGAGCTGGGTATCGCACCGGGTAGCGTAACACAAATGCTTAAAAAATTAGAATCATTAGGCTATATAAATTATACTCCATATAAAGGTGCTACATTAACTGAAGAAGGTATGAAAATAGCTCAAAAGATTACTAGAAAACATAGGATTCTAGAAAAATTTTTAACTGATGTTTTAAAAATCAAAGAGGAAAATGTCCATAATCAAGCTTGTGAAATGGAGCATACTTTGTCAGATGAGGCGGAAAGAGCTTTATGCAATATGTTAAACAATCCTGATTTATGTCCTGATGATCATGTTATCCCAGCTTGTAACTTTGATTTTGAAAATTGTCAACAATGTGGTTCACAAACAGATTTTGACCAAGTTATTTATAGGCAATTCAATTTATTGTCCATATCCGAATTAACTGCCAATACTGAAGGAACAATCTCATTTATTCGCGGAAATTCAGAGTTATTGGATGATATTGCTGACTTGGATATTAAGATTGGTTCTCATTTAAGCTATGAGTTCAATGAAAACAGATTAAGTAACTATTTCCTGGTTACTATCGATGATAAGGAGTTAAATATTCCATTGGAAATGGCTAATAATATTTTTATTAGAGTTTAACTTTCTTTTTCTTTTTTTCATAAATTTTATATAACATTTGTTTCAAATTTAATAGCATTAAATATAATTTATTTCTTTTTTGGTGTTTTAATGCGTGGAAATTTATCTAATGAAATTGTATCTATTAAAATTGAAGAAGGTAGTAAAAGACCAATTGCTTTGCATGAAAAAAGTAAGTTTGGTAAAATTGAAGCGGATTGCCTTAATCTTTCTTTAATGGAAGCATGCTATTTGTTAGAAAAAGGACGTTTAAATATTTATGAGGATGATGTTGAGTGCAGCATTGGTTATTTGATAGATATTTTAAAAGAGCAAGATAATTATGCTAAATATATTGTCTATCGTGATTTGAAGGATAGGGGATATGTTATTAAAACAGGATTTAAATATGGTTCTGAATTCAGATTATATGACCGTGGCAGGGCTCCTGGTCAAGGTCACTCCGATTATTTAGTTAAAATTATTTATGAAAACTATAATATTGATGCACTTGATTTTGCAAGTTATGTCAGGGTCTCACATGGCGTAAATAAAAAACTTCTTTTAGCTATAGTGGATGATGATTTGGATATTACATACTATAATATTGAATGGACAAGACCTTGATTTAAATTAAAGAAAGCAATTATATTTCACATGGTTTAATTGTAAAATATTAAGATTATTGATAATATATTTAATTTAATTTATGAGAGAGTGATAATGTGGAAAATTTAATCGATCCATGGGCATCATTTAGCCTAGATTATGATAAGTTAGTCAATCAGTTTGGAATCGGTAAGGTTTCGGATATTGTTGATGAAATTAAAAACCCTCAAAGATTGATGAAACGGGGGGTAATTTTTGGTCACAGGGAATTCAATGAAATTAACAATTTAATAAACCAAAATAAGGATTTTGCTGTTGTAACCGGTATGATGCCGAGTGGTCAAATGCACATAGGCCACAAAATGGTTGTGGATCAACTAAAATGGTATCATGAAAAAGGTGCGATGCTGTCATTGCCTATTGCAGATTTGGAATCATATGCTGCACGTGGAATGAGCTTTGAAAAGGGTCGCCAAATTGCTGTTGATGAATATTTAACCAACTGGATTGCATTGGGCCTTGACCTTGAAAAGGACAATGTTAATGTTTATCTTCAATCCCAAAATAAATTATTGCAGGATTTAGCATTTAAAGCATCCAGTAAAACTAATTTTAATCAATTAAAAGCAATTTATGGTTTCACTCCTTCAACAAATATTGCGCATATTCAAGCACCGCTGGTTCAGGTTGCAGACATTTTACTTCCACAAATCGAAGAGTTTGGAGGTCCAAAGAAGGTTGTTGTACCTGTGGGTATAGACCAAGACCCACATATCAGATTAACAAGAGACATTGCTCAAAAGCTTCATGAAGAGTTAGGATTTTTAACTCCTGCCTCAACATACCACAGATTTTTGACTGGATTGACTGGAGATAAAATGAGCAGTTCCAAACCAAATACTGCAATTTATCTAAACGACGATACTAAAGATGCGGTTAAAAAAGTTAAATCTGCCAAAACCGGTGGAAGAGAAAGCCTAAAAGAGCAACAGGAATTGGGTGGAGAAGTGGATAAATGTGTAATTTATGAAATGTTACTTTACCATTTAATTGATGATGATGAAGAACTTAAAAAAATCAGAACAGACTGCTTGAACGGAACCCTGCGTTGTGGGGATTGTAAAGTTAGAACCGCAGAGTTAATGGAAGAGTTCTTTGATGAATTGCACGATAAACAGATTGAAGCTCGTGAAATTGCTAAAACATTGATATGATGATTGATGAAGTTAAATCCGCTTTCAGGGATAATAAGTTGGCTATTTTTATTTCAATAGCCATACTGTTTATTTCTCTGATTTTAGGCTACATTTTAGAACCTCAGCTTTATGCTTATCTAAATCCTGTAGTTGATGAATTGACTCAAAAAGTTCAAAGTGGCGTTATTAAATTAACATTTACGGATATATTTTTCAATAACATTAAAATAGTATTTCAGATGTTCATTTATGGGTTGGTATTTTGTTTTTCAGCAGTAATATTGGCTTTTAATGGATTTTTTGCAGGTTATTATGTAGCCACTGCAGATAATTTGTTATACACTGTACTTTTGATAATTCCTCATGGGATTTTTGAGTTTTCATCATGCATTCTTGCATGCTCAAGCGGATTAGTCTTATTTAATTTCCTTTATAGATTTTTAAAGACTCTTTGGAAAGAAGAAAGTGATTCCCTAAAAGTTTGTTTGTTAAATTCATTTGATGCAAGTTCTATCAAATTTAAACAGGCGGTGATTCTATTGGTCATTGCCTCAATTTTGATGGCGATAGCCGGTTTTGTTGAAGCATATTTAACATTGCAGATTGCCAAATCAATTATTTCAATTTTAAGTTAAACTTTTATATAATACAAATTTTAAAAAAATAATATAGTGTGATTTTATGATAAGATGTGTTTCATGTGGACAAGAATACGACGATGATGAAGTAATCTACACTTGTGAAAAATGTGGATCTGTACTTGAACTCGTCAATGAAATTGATGTTTCTAAAGATACTTTTGATGGTAGAAAAGATAATTTATGGAAATTTAAAGAATGCATTCCAGTAGATGAGAAAAAAATTGTTTCTCTTGATGAAGGTGGAACCCCATTCTGCAAATGTGATAAATTGGGTGAAGAATTGGGAGTAAACCTATATGTTAAAGTGGAAGGTTCCAATCCAACAGGCAGTTTTAAAGACAGAGGTATGACTGTTGGAATGACTAAAGCTATGGAATTGGGTGTTAGCACTGTAGGATGTGCTTCTACCGGTAACACTTCAGCTTCACTTTCTGCTTATGCAGCTCGTGCAGGATTAAGATGTATTGTATTTTTACCTTCAGGAAAAGTTGCGCTCGGTAAATTGGCTCAGGCGATGTTCCATGGTGCTGAAGTAATGTCTATTAACGGTAACTTTGATGAAGCGCTTGAGGCTATGACTGCACTTGCATTGGAAAAGCATCTTTATTTATTAAACTCAATTAACCCTTACAGATTGGAAGGGCAAAAAACTATCGGATATGAAATCGTTCGTGATTTAGGCTGGCAAGCTCCTGACAGAATCATATTACCTGTTGGAAATGCAGGAAACATTTCCGCTATTTGGAAAGGTGTTAAAGAATTCTATGACGCTGGTTTTATTAAAGATTTACCAATGATGACTGGTATTCAGGCAGAAGGTGCATGCCCTGTTACCAATGCATTTAAAAAAGGAGATAAAAGGGTAGTTCCTGTGGAAAACCCTGAAACTATTGCTACAGCAATCCGTATTGGTGCACCGGTAAGTGACATCAAAGCATTAAATGCAATTTATGATTCCAACGGTTATTCTGAAACTGTAACTGATGAAGAAATTCTAGATGCTCAAAAGTTGCTTGCAAGAACTGAGGGTATTGGTGTTGAACCGGCTTCTGCAGCTTCCATTGCAGGTCTTAAAAAACTTGTTGATGAAGGTGTGGTTGATAAAGGTGAAACAATAACCTGTGTTGTTACAGGACATTTACTTAAAGATCCTAACACCGCTATTGATGCATGTACTCAGCCTACACAGGTGGATGCTGATATAGACACTTTAAGAGAAATTCTGATGAATAAATAAGATTTCAATAAAATCTTATTTTTACTTTTATTTTACAATTTTGCTTTTTATTTTTAATTCTTTTTATTGTACTTTGTACTTTTTTTAATTAAAGTATTGTATGAAAAACATTTTCAAAGATAATACTTGCACTTTTTAGGTTATTATAATTTGCTTTTTAGTGTTGAAATTTTTTAAAATCAACACTATTAAACCAATATATTTATATATAAGCAAATTAAAATTAATTATTAACAAAATAATGAGGTGAAATAATGAGTGAATTACCAATTGCTCCTGTAGGAAGAATCTTAAAAAATGCTGGTGCACAAAGAGTAAGTGATGATGCAAAAATCGCATTAACCGAAGCTATCGAAGACTGCGGTAATGAAATTGCAGCAAAAGCTGTAGGATTTGCTCGTCACGCTGGTAGAAAAACTGTAAAAGCAGAAGACATCAAATTAGCAATCAAATAGATTTGCTTTTTTTATGTAGATAGTAATTTTTTACTATCTCTTTTACACTTTTTAGATTTTTAATTTCTTTTCTTGTTTCGATTATTTCTTATTTTTGACCTATTTTTAAAAACATTTATATACTATACTGACCAATTTATTATTGTCTAGTTCTCTAGAATTATTTCATTAATTACTAAATTTTTATTTTTAGTTTTGCTAAAAATTATATGAAATTCAGAAGTATTTGTATTGAAAGTTTAACTCCTCTTATTTTTTTCTAATGGAGTTATATTTAGTGATATATGAATTATTCAAGAATTAGTATTATTAAAAACTATATTAAATTATTCATCTATTGAATAATTTGGGTAATTTCTATGGTTAAAAAATAATATAACTATATATAATTACATTATATTATGATTCAAAAGAATTATAATATCTGCCGATGGATGGCATAGCCAGATGAAAAAGGAGGTATATTTTATGGCAAACATTTATGTAAAATTTGACACACCTGAAGAATTAGCTAAACAAGCTGAAGAAGCATTAGAAACCGCACAAGCTACCGGTAAAGTAGCAAAAGGTACTAACGAAGTAACTAAATTCATTGAAAGAGGAGACGCTGCATTAGTTGTTATCGCAGAAGATGTAGATCCTGCTGAAATCGTTGCACACATTCCTGTTTTAGCTGATGAAAAAGAAATTCCTTACGTATACTTACCTACCAAAGAACAAGTTGGTGGAGCTGCTGGATTAACCGTTGGTACTGCATCTGCATGTATTGTTGATGCTGGTGACGCTGAAGCTGCTGTTGCTGAAATCGTAGAAAAAGTTGCAGAATTAAAAGAATAAATAAATTCTTTTAAAGGATTTTTACGGTGATAAAATGGAAGAAGGAACTCCTGCTGAAGTCATTGAAGTTTTAAAAAGAACTGGTATGACTGATGAGGTAATGCAAATTAAATGCAGAATCCTCGATGGTAGAGATAAAGGAAGAATTTTAACAAGAAACATTATGGGACCTGTAAGAGAAGGCGACATCTTAATGTTACTTGATACTATTAGAGAAGCTAAGGAAATTAAGACTCCATAAGAAGGTGTAACAACATGAGAACTTGTTCATTCTGTAATAAAGAAATTGAAGAAGGTACAGGAAAAATGTACGTTAAAAAAGATGGATCAATATATTTCTTTTGTAGCAGTAAATGTGAAAAAAATATGATTAAACTCGGAAGAGTTCCAAGAAAAGTTAAATGGGTTAAAGAATGATTCAAAAAAGTTTTGTAATGATGAAACCAGACGCCGTTCAAAGACGTCTTATGGGTAAAATATTATCCCGTTTTGAAGAAAAAGGTCTTCAAATCGTTGCTTGTAAATTAATTCAAATTGATGAAGATTTAGCAAAAACTCATTATGGAGAACATGCTGAAAAACCATTTTTCCCAAGTTTAGTAGAATACATCACTTCATCACCATCATTAGCTATGGTAATTGAAGGGGAAGAAGCTATTACTACTATCAGGAAATTAGTTGGTGCAACTAATCCTTTAGAAGCAGATCTTGGAACTATTAGAGGAGACTTTGGTATGGATACAGGTAGAAACATTATTCATGCTTCAGATGCTCCAGAATCTGCAGAAAGAGAAATTGCTCTTTTCTTTAATGAAGATGAAATTTGCGATTACAAAATCGTTGACAATGATTTAATTTACGAATAAATAAATTTACAAATTTATTATAATAAAAGATACTATGAAAATCAGATCCCCGATTGTATCAGTTTTAGGTCATGTAGACCATGGAAAAACAACATTGTTAGATTATATTCGAGGCAGTACTATAGCTGACAGAGAGGCTGGAGGTATTACTCAACATATAGGTGCTACTGAAATCCCTAATGATACTATTGAAGAAATCTGTGGAAATTTTATCTCTAGATTAACTATCAAAGATTTAATTCCAGGTTTGTTCTTTATTGATACTCCAGGGCATGCTGCTTTCACCAGTTTGAGAAAACGTGGTGGAGCTTTAGCAGACTTAGCAGTATTGATTCTTGATATTAATGAAGGTTTTAAACCTCAAACCTATGAAGCATTAAACATTTTAAAGATGTATAAAACTCCTTTTATTGTGGTAGCTAACAAAATAGATATGATTTTTGGTTGGGAGACACATGAAGGTGCTTCTTTTAAAGAAACTTTCTCAAAACAGGCTCCTAGTGTTCAACAAGAATTAGACTATAAAGTTTATGAAATTGTTGGTGAACTTCACAAGGAAGGTTTCCAATCCGAAAGATTTGACAGGGTTAGCAATTTTGCTTCACAGATTACCATTATTCCGATTAGTGCTAAATCAGGTGAAGGAATTATTGAAGTATTAGCAATGCTTTTAGGTCTTGCACAGGAATACTTGACAGAGCAGCTTGAAATTAATGAAGATGCTCCTGCAAAAGGTACTGTTTTAGAAATTAAGGAAGAAGTAGGATTAGGTCTTACCATTGATAGTATTATTTATGATGGTGTTTTACGAACTAATGATGAAATAGCTTTAATGACTTCTTCAAATGAAGTTTTAACAACAAAAATCCGATCTATTTTAAGACCACTTCCTTTAGAGGAAATGAGGGATTCTAAAAAGAAATTCCAAAAATTTGATGAAGTCGTTGCAGCTGCAGGAATTAAAATTGCAGCTCCTAATTTAGATGATGTTGTTTCAGGTTCACCACTCAGAGTGTTAAGTGAAAATGAAAATGTTGAAGAAGAAATCTTAAAAGAAATTGAAGATATTACCATCAGTACAGAAGATGAGGGTATTTTAGTTAAAGCCGATACATTAGGTTCTCTTGAAGCAATTGTAAAATTATTAAGAGAATTGGAAATTCCTATTCGTGAAGCAAACATTGGTGATGTAAATCGTAGAGATATCATAAATTCATCCATTGCTTTAAATGAAAATGATACACACGGTGCAATCATTGCTTTCAATGTAGATGTTCATCCGAATTCTGCTGATGATCTCAATAATTCTGATGTCAAACTCTTTAAGGGGGATGTAATCTATCAAATCATTGAAGATTATGAAGAATGGATTGATGAAATCGAAAGAGCCAAGAAAAAAGCATTTTACAATGCTATTATCAAACCTGCAAAATTCATGTCTTTACCAAAACTTGTCTTCCGTCAAAGTAAACCTGCAATTATTGGAATTGAATCACTTAGCGGTACAGTTAAACAAGGTCAAACTGTAATTAATAAAAATGGTGAATATGTTGGTGTGATTGCTAGTATGGAAGATAAAGGTGAAACATTACCTGACATTTCCAGAGGTCAAAGGGTTGCTATGGCCATTAAAGATGCTATAGTTGGTAAACATTTCGAAGAAGGGGACGAATTGTATATTGATGTTCCTGAAAAACATTATAAATTCATTGAAAGAGAATTTAAAGACAAATTAACTGAAGATGAATATGAAACTTTATATGAGTTTTTAGAGATTAAACGTAAACAGGATCCTGATTGGGGTAAATTTGGTCTTTTTGAATAATAAATTAAGGGTTATAGAAAAAATTAAGGAGGAATACCATGGCATTCAAAGTAGTTGTGTCTGATAAAGCTGATTCTTATCAAGTTGAAGTCGATGAAACTAAAGCTTTCAATGGTTTAGTCATCGGTGATGAATTTGATGGTGGACTTGTTGGTTTAGACGGTTACACTTTAAAAATTACTGGTGGTAGTGATAAAAACGGTTTTACTATGAAAAAAGATGTTTCAGGTACCAGAAGAATTAAAAGTTTATTAACTGGTGGTATCGGTTATCATCCTAAAGCAGATGGTGTTAAAAGGAGAAAAACCGTAAGAGGAAACACTATTGCTGAAGATATTGTACAAATCAACACTGTAGTTACTAAAGCTGGTAGTAAATCAATAGCTGATATTCTTGGTGCTGATGAAGAAGAGGAAGAATAGTTTAACTATTTTTCTTATTTTACTTTTAAGTTGAATTAAAATTATTAAAAAAGGTGGTTATCTGTGAACGTACAGTCAGATGTTAACATAGGTTTAGTTGGTCACGTAGACCACGGTAAGACTACTCTTACCAAAGCATTATCAGGAATATGGACTGATACTCACAGTGAGGAAACAAAAAGAGGTATTTCTATTCGTTTAGGTTATGCAGACATTGAATTTAGAAAATGTCCTGAATGCGGTGAACCTGAATGTTACACTACTTCTGAAACTTGTGAAATCTGTGGGAGCGAAACTGAATTAATTAGGAAAGTATCTTTTGTTGATGCTCCTGGTCACGAAACTCTTATGGCAACTATGTTATCTGGTGCTGCAATTATGGATGGTGCAGTGTTAGTAATTGCTGCAAATGAGTCTTGTCCACAGCCACAAACAAAAGAACATCTCATGGCACTTGATGTTATCGGTGTTAAGGATGTTATCGTAGTTCAAAATAAAATTGATATTGTTTCAAAAGAAAGAGCTATTGAAAGTTATAATGAAATTAAGGAATTTGTTAAAGGTACTTGTGCTGAAGATGCTTTAATAATACCTGTATCTGCTCAACAAGGTGCTAATATCGATATATTAATCGAAGCAATGCTTAAGCAAATTCAACCTCCGGAAAGAAATATTGATGACACTACATTAATGCATGTAGCAAGGTCATTTGATATTAACAAACCGGGTTCAGGTGCGGATAAAATCAAAGGTGGAGTTATTGGAGGAACCTTAGTTCAAGGTACTTTCAAATTAGGAGATACCATTGAAATAAGACCTGGTCCTACTAATAATGGTGAAAGACTCACCTTAAAATCTGAAATTATCGGTCTTGAAGCTAATGGAGAACAAGTTGAAGAGATAGGTCCTGGTGGACTTGTAGGTATTGCAACTAAATTAGATCCGTCATTAACTAAATCAGATTCATTATCTGGAACTGTTGCTGGTGAAGAAGGTACATTGCCTGATGTATTGGATAGTTTCACGATGGAAGCTAATTTACTTGACCGTGTTGTAGGTACTAAAGAAGAACGTGATGTCGCTCCAATTAAAATTAAAGAACCATTGATGATTAATTGTGGTACAACAACTACAATTGGTGTTGTTACTTCAACTAAGAAAAATAATGTTGATGTTGCTCTTAAATTACCTGTCTGTGCAAGTCCGGGTGATAGAGTTGCTTTAAGTCGTAGAGTTGGAGCCCGTTGGAGATTAATAGGTTACGGTATTATTAAATAGAGGGCAAATAATGGACTCTAAAGAAGTTGTAATAGATACCAATTTTTTTATGGTTCCTTTTCAGTTCAATGTTGATATTATCACTGAACTTGAAAAATTATTACCTTCTTATAAATTAACTACTCCAAGCTTTGTTATCAATGAATTGAAGGGTTTGAAAAGAAATAATAAAGGAAAAACAAGGTTAAATGCAAATTTAGCCTTAAAATTAGCTAATTCTTCAAAAATTGAAATAAAGGATATTTCATTATTAGAAAATGAAACTGTGGATGATGCGTTACTTAGAGTTTCAGAAGTATTAGCTACAAACGATATTGAATTGAAAAATCGTGCAAAAGATAAAGGAATAACAGTTGCATATTTGAGACAAAAAAAATATATTGCTGTTGAAGGTAAAATATAATATTAATTAAACTTATTAATAAATGAGGGATTATTTTGTATTATAAAACAAAAATCGAGGACACTGTAAGAATTCCACCTTACAGATTTGATGATCCTCTTGAAGAAGTTGCTATTCAAACTTTAAACAAAAAGTATGAAGGCCGTTTAGACAAAAAACTTGGTTTACTTATCTGTGTTAACGATATTGATGAAATCAGTGACGGAAGACTCATAATGGGTGATGGAGCTTCTTACCACAATGTTGTTTTTGAAGCTATTTTCTTCAAACCGGAACAACATGAGATATTTGATGGTGAAGTAATTGATATTGTTGATTATGGTGCTTTCGTAAGAATTGGACCTATGGATGGTCTAATACATGTTTCTCAAGTAACTGATGATTACATCAACTATGATGCTAAAAGAGGAGCATTACTTGCAAAAGAGTCTAATAAAACCTTAGATGAAGGTGACTTGGTAAGAGCTAGAGCAGTTAGTGTATCCATTAAAGATGAATCTACTAATAATATTGAAAATAACAGGAATTCCAAAATTCCACTTACAATGAGACAAACCAATTTAGGTAGATTTGAATGGATTCAAGAAGCTAAAGAAAAAAGTAGGAGTGCAAAACAATGAAAGCATGTACCGTTTGTAAAATGATTTCAAATAAGGACCATTGTCCTAGTTGTGGAAGCCCTACTTCTGATAACTGGAGCGGTCTTTTAATCATAACTGATCCTGAAGAATCTGAATTAGCTCGTGAATTAAATATCGAAATTCCAGGCGAATATTGTTTAAGAGTTAGATAGAGGTTTTATCGTGTTGAGATTGGATGCAGAATTAAATAAAGATATAATTGTGGAACTCAAAAAACCGTTAGGTAAATTATATCCTGACTTTGAAGATGCGGTTGAAGAAATCAGCTCTTCCGAGTTTTTAATTTCTGTTGGGGATGAAACTTTTAAAAATCTTACTGAACATGAATTATATCCGAATATTGGTATTATTGATAATTTAATTCAAAGAAAAAATCATACTCATGATGTTATACGCGCAGACCATATTTTAAAAGCGGATAATCCTGCTGGATATATCACAGATGATCTATGGGAAACCATAGGCCAAGCTCTTGAATTATCTGACAATGGCGAATGTTATGTAATTGAAGTAGCGGGGGAAGAAGATCTTGCAGTTCTTCCTTGCATCATCATGGCAAATCCAGAAACTACAATTTTATACGGTCAACCAAACGAAGGATTGGTGCTTTTAAAAGTTTCTGACGTTAAAAATAAAGCTCAAAAGCTTATTGATGGATTTATTAAAGAATAAATTTAACTGAGGTTTAATCATGGAAATCGAATTTATCGAAGAAAAAGAAAACAAATTGTTTAACAGAAAAGAAATTAAATTTTATGTTGATTATGATGGAGAAGCAACTCCTAAAGTTTTAGATATCAAATCTAAATTAGTTGCTTTATTAAATACTAAAAAAGATTTAATTGTAGTCGACAATGTACAACCACACTACGGTGAGCCTAAAGCATTAGGTTACGCAAAAGTCTACGACACTGTAGATGATTTAAAATACATTGAAACTGAACATGTTTTAGCTAAAAATGCAGAACCTGAAGAAGAACCTGCTGAAGAAGAAGCTGAAGAATAGGTGATTATAATGGTAAGAAAATCTGATTTATATGAAGTAGATGGAGACAAAATTGTTAGAAAAAACCAAATTTGTCCTCGTTGTGGTGAAGGTGTATTCATGGCTGACCATGGTGACAGAGTTGCTTGCGGTAAATGCGGATACACTGAAATGAAAAAATAAGATTTTTTAAATCTTAATTTCTTTTTTTATTATTTTTATTTTTAACTCACTTTTTAGAAGGGATTTTTTTGGATAATATTAGAAATGGTCGTTTTAAGACTGGAATGACTGATGAAGCAGCGGAATACACTTCATCACTTGAAGCTGACATGCTCCTTTTTGAAGCCGATATAAAAACTAATTTTGCACATACTTCCATGTTGAAACATGAAGGAATCATTGATGAGGAAATTGCAGATAAAATCTTATGTGCTTTGGACAATCTTAAGGAAGAAGGTTTTGAAGCTTTGGTTTTCGATGCATCAATTGAAGATGTCCACATGGCAATTGAAAATTATGTAACCTCTAAAATTGGTCCTGAAGCTGGATTCATGCACACTGCCAAATCACGTAACGACCAGGTTGCATGTGATGTGAGATTGGTTCTTCGTGAAATGATTGAAGAAATTCAAATAGGCATTTTGGAATTTATGGAAGGAATAGTTGAAATGGCCGGAGAACACTTGGAAGATGTTTTCATTGGTTTTACACACTTGCAGCATGCTCAACCAATAACAATTGCCCATCATCTGATGGCACATGTTCAAGCACTTAAAAGGGATTATGAACGTTTGGCAGATACTTATAAACGTGTAAATTTAAATCCTTTGGGTTCAGCAGCTATGGCCACTACCAGTTTTCCAATAAACAGGCAATTGACAACAGACTTATTGGGTTTTGACGCATATCTTGAAAACTCCATGGATGGTGTTTCAGCACGTGACTTTATAACAGAAACAGTTTTTGATTTGGTGTCATTATCATCAACTCTCGCTAAAATATGTGAAGAACTGGTTTTATGGAGTACCTATGAATTTGGTATCATTGACATGGCCGATGAATATTCATCAACTTCTTCTATTATGCCGCAAAAGAAAAACCCTGATGTAGCTGAACTTGCAAGAGGAAAAACCAGTATCGCTACAGGTGAGTTAATTACTATCTTAACTATTTTAAAAGCTATTCCATATACTTATAACAGGGATTTGCAGGAGATTACTCCTCACTTATGGAATGCAGTTAAAGTAACTCAGGACACATTATCCATCGTAACCAAAATGTTGCTTTCAGTTGAATTTAAAGTAGACAGATGTGCTGAGCTTGCAGGCAAGAACTTTGCAACTGCAACTGATCTTGCAGACATTATGGTTCGTGAGAAAAAGATACCATTCAGAACTGCTCACAAGATTGTTGGAAGAATTGTCAATGAAGCAACTGCTAACGATATTGCAGAAGAGGACATCACTTCCAAATTTATTGATGATATTGCAGTGGAATTAGGTTTTGAAGAGTTAAATCTTAATGATGATTTGATTCAAAGAGCTTTAAATCCTGCTGAAAACGTTAGAATCAGAGCTGTTCCTGGAGGTCCTGCTCCTGAAATGGTTGAAATTGCTCGCAGTAACATTAAAGATTTCTTAAATGAAGAGTTTGAAAAGAAAGGAATTTGAACATTCCTATATTTTTTTAATTAAAATTTTGTTTAGGTATGCCTAAACTTTATATAGGTATACGAACAAAGTAGTATTGTGGATGTAAACAATTGTTTGCTGAAGCATGATTGACACAAGAGATATTGTAGGAAACTTATTAAATTGTTCCTCAATGAATTCAATAAGTAAAGCTCAGCTCCTACTTTATCTCAAGTGCTTAATCATTAACTTCTTTTTATAAAAAAGTTAAAATGAGTTTATTCGTCTTTTTGAGATTCCATATAGCTTTCATGAATCTCGTCAGCTAATTCTTGATTTCCTTCAATGATTGGGTCTGTATAATCGCAGTCGTAACATATCCACTGTGACCAGTTTTGAGGTATGATCCATTTTACGTTGTGAGACCCGCATCTTGGACAGATTTTTCGCATCATAATACTCCTTTTACACTATAGTTATTATACTTATTGTTACTGTTTGGTTTTGTAGAAACTCCATATTAGGTCAAGCGCCTCACCAGGTTCAAGTGCACCTGAACGGGTTTCCCTTAAAATTCTTTGAATTGAAAATTTTTTTTGATATGGGAATTTTCTGTGAACCTCATAAAGCAGCGGACAGCCGAATCCTTTAAATGTCTTTAAATCATAGTTTCTGATTAAGGATTTTATCTCTTGCTTGCCGACACTTAAACTTGCTGGAAGGTTCAGTCGATATAATGAATCCTCTTGCAGATTAATGCATTGACTGCCTGTTGCAAGCATATCACCAAAGATAATTATTGGAATTTCTTTATCTTTTGCATATTGCTTTACAAGCTCGCCGGTGTTTTTGGAACATCTTCCGCATGGATGGAGCTTTCCTGTAAATGCCTCCTGAATAACATCTGTGTAATCGGTTTCGATATATTCATGGGCAATGTTTAACTTTTCAGTCACTGATTTGATATTGTCCTTAAACTGTTTAGGTAAAATAATTGTTCCGGGATCAACTGTAACTGCAATGGGATTAAATCCTAATTTTTTGGCTAAAATCACAGAAAAGCTACTGTCAACACCACCTGAAAGCGCAACGACCGCTTCAACATTTTGTGATTCTTCAAATGCATTTTCATTGAAGTAATCTTCAAAGTTAAAACTGTAAATATTATCTAATTTATCATCAATAACTTTTTCCAGGTTTTTCAGCCCAACCAAATCTGAATTCAGATTGCGGACAGTTTTTTTGGATAGCTTTAGCTTGTAATTCTTGTTTAAAAAGTCACCGTAGGATTCTACATGGATACTATCAACGCCCAGTTTTTCTCTTAGCTTTCCGACAACCCATCCTCCTTTCCCGATAATTGCTGACTTGTCGGGGCGGTCTTCTGTTATAATCCACAGCTCGTTATTCTCAAAGTAAATCTCTTCAATGAATATATTTACGTTGTCATGTCCGATTTCGTCTCGGATTTTGTTCACTTCATCTAAAATGAATTCTTTGGTATACATTTAACTCATGTCTCTTGTGATGCTTATGCTTTCACGGGAATACAATTCAGGATTTTCAATAATTTCCAATGCGATTTTTTCAACGGATTTTGAAGTTGAAACATAACCTTTAGGTGTCTCCCCTTTCTTGGTTATCACATAATCGTCTTCCTTGCCGAATATCAGATATCCGCATCTCAAAATTGTATAGTCAAGTTCACTGTTCTCGATTATTGCAACTGCATTTCTGTTTGGAATCTGTTCAGTTTCATTTTCCACGTTATATTCGCCGCCGTTGTCATCAGCAAGCTCGTTATAAATTCCAACAACGGTCATGTAAATCAATCTTTTTGGATTTATTTCAACGAGATTTCTGGCTATTACCGGCTGGTCAGTGCCTGAAATTGCGCAGAATACCACATCTTGGTCTTCTAATAATTTTTTTAAGTCTTTTAAATTGGTAGCATCAATATTTCTAGCAGTTATTCTGTAACTGTCCTCATAGCTGTTGCCTGCAGATTTTGACAGCAATGTCAAATGATAATCAGGTTTTGCAAGCAGTTTAGCAGTAAAGGGTCTTCCAAATTTTCCTGTTGCACCGAGTATTGCAATATTCATTATTTCACCTTATAACTATATTGATTTTGATAATATTAAAGTAATACTTTTTATAGAATATTATTATGGAATATAGAAAGTTAGGTAACACAGGAATTGAAGTATCTGAAATTGCATTCGGTGCTGAATTTTTAGTTGAAAGGCCTTACGAAGATACTGAAGAGTTAATCAGGGCTTGTGAAGAAAACGGAATTAACTTTGTAGACTGCTGGATGAGTGAACCTGATGTACGCTCACACCTAGGCCGTGCAATCAAAGATAATCGTGAAAACTGGGTAATTCAGGGCCATATCGGTTCAACCTGGCAGAACAACCAGTATGTAAGAACACGTGAAATGGATAAGGTAATTCCGGCATTTGAAGATTTCATGGAAAGATTCCAGATTGACACGCTTGATTTCGGAATGATTCACTACGTTGACCAGATTGAAGATTATGATGAGATAATGAACGGTCCATTCATTGAATATGTTCGCAAGCTTAAAGAGGAAGGAACAATTGCACACATTGGATTGAGCACTCACAATCCAGATATTGGACTTTTGGCAGCACAGAATCCTGAAATAGAACTTTTGATGTTTTCAATCAACCCTGCATATGACATGTTCGGATCAATGCCTGACATTGAAGAATACAGAAAGGACGATGCATATGACGAGCAAATGTTCGGTTTGAATCCTCAAAGGGTAGAAATCTATGAATTATGCGAAGAAAATGGGACTGCTTTAACAGTAATGAAAGGATTTGCCGGAGGAAACCTCTTGTCAGATGAGACTTCACCATTCGGTGTGGCACTCTCACCAATTCAGTGCATCCACTACTGCCTGGAACAGAAAGGAGTAAACAGCATTTTTGTCGGTGTAAAAACAGTTGACGAACTGATGGAATCTTTGAAATACTGTGATGCGACTGAAGCTGAAAAGGACTATGCTGAAGTATTGAAAAACGCACCGAAACATTCATTTGAAGGTCAGTGCACTTACTGTGGACATTGCGCTCCATGCACATCTGAAATAGATATTGCAATGGTAAATAAGTTGTATGATTTGGCTAAAAACAAGGATGAAGTACCGGCAAGTGTTCAGGAGCACTATAACAATTTGAAATATAATGCTTCAGAGTGTATTGCATGCGGTGACTGTGAACCTAGATGTCCTTTCAATGTTCACATAGTTGATGTTATGCTTGATGCACAGGATTTGTTTGGATTTTAGGGTCAAATTGGATTTTTAATCTAAATAAATTAATTTTTCTTTTTTAATATTCAATATTGATTTCTAATAATTCGCAAATTTTATAATATTCTTCAGATGGAAACATTTCATAGTTTAAGTCAATTTTAGAAATTTCCTCAATAATTTTAGGGTCATTTACTTTTTTAAAATGACCATATTCGGCTATATTTTTCTTATTTGCGGACATTGTAATACCTTCTTTTTGTTAATTGTATATCATTTATATTTTTATTATTTATATATTTTGATAGTCTTTTTCCATATAATTCATCACATTTTTCATTTATTTCTTCGGTATTTTTGTATTTTCTTGAACAATAATGATGTGATGATGTAAAAAGCATCATTGATTTTTTTCTTAGTTCTTTAACTAAATTTAAGTCTACATATTTTCCCTTCAAAATCCATAAGCAGTTATTTGCGGCTATTAATTCATAATTCTCCCATTCTCTTGAAAAAATTCCAAAATTTTTATCTGATGGTGGAGTGTACATATCTTTGGTGTGGTTATGTATGGATGCAACATGATGTCCATTAAATTCATCATCAGTATAATCTATTTCAACATTGTTTTCACTTCCTATTTTGCATTTAAGTATTTCTCCGGTGACATAATCAAAGAATATTACTATTTCATAATCCAAATCAATAGTTTTTCTTATAAATTCATCAACTACTTTAAAAGCTTCATCACTGAATTCTGAGGGCAAAATCTGATTTTTTGACTGATGCTGCATTTGAAGTTTCCAATTTCTGATATTTTTCCAAATCATTATCAGTCACATCACTTATCATTAGCATAATTATCAAAAATATTATTCTAATTATCATATCCTTAAATTAGTTTTAATTCAATATATAAAGTTATTATTTGATTTAAATAGAAATTAACTTAATAAATGACATTTTAACAATAATTTTTATATTTAAAATCAATTTTACTAAATCATATCAATTTTCATTCAACTATAAATATTTTATTTTACAATATTATAATCATGGCGTATGAAATCAAAAACAAAAAAAACATATCAACAATCGGTGTTCATGCCGGTCAGGAGGAAGTAGACGAGACCGGTTCAAGGGTAACACCGATTTATCAGACAACATCTTATGTATTTGACTCACCTGAACAGGCTGCAAACAGATTTGCACTTAAAGAAGGCGGAAACATTTACACTAGGTTGAATAATCCAACTACTGAAGCGTTTGAAAAAAGGATGGCCGCCATTGAAGGGGGAACTGCAGCTTATGCAACAGCTTCCGGAATGGCTGCAATATTTTACGTAATCATTAACCTGACACAGGTTGGAGACAATATTGTTTCAGCAGATAATCTGTATGGCGGTACATATGAGCTATTTGAAAATACCTTAGAGGAATTGGCACGTACAGTAACATTTGTCGACTCTCAGTCACCTGAACTTTTTGAAGAAGCTATAAATGATAAGACAAAAGCGATTTATGTAGAATCAATCGGTAATCCTAAACTGGACATTCCAGATTTCGACAGGCTTGCTGAAATTGCACATTCCCATGACATCCCATTGATAGCTGACAACACCGTAGGTATAGGTTCTGTAAGACCGTTTGACCATGGGGCAGATATCATTGCTTCATCTGCAACCAAATACATTGGAGGTCACGGAACCACTCTTGGAGGAATTGTCATCGAAAAAGGTGATTTCAACTGGATGAACGGCAAATTCCCGACATTATCTGAACCTGATGAAACATATAATGGTTTGGTATTTGCCCAAACATTTTGTGAAGCGGCTTTTACTACTAGACTTCGAACTGTTGTTGGAAGAGATACCGGCGCAGTGCCTTCTCCATTCAATTCATTTTTACTCCTGCAAGGTCTTGAAACCTTAGGTTTAAGAATCGAGAGGCATGCTTCAAATGCAATGGCGGTTGCAGAGCATCTGGAAGCCCATCCTAAAGTCGCCTGGGTAACCTATTCAGGTCTTGAATCCTCTCCAAACCATGAAGTTGCTAAAAAATATGCAGAGAAAGGATATGGTGGAATAGTTTCATTCGGTCTTAAGGCAGGCTATGACGGAGCATTGAAATTCATTGAAAACGTTGAATTGATTTCATTTTTGGCAAACATCGGAGATGCAAAATCATTGGTAACTCATCCGGCTTCAACCACTCACTCCCAGCTGACAGAAGAACAGCAGTTGTCTACAGGTGTAACACCTGATCTAATCAGGTTTTCAGTCGGTATTGAGGATATAGAGGACATCTTGGCTGATGTTGACCATGCATTGGATAAGGTTTAATCGGCCTTATCTTCCACTCTTTTTTTAGCTAAAGCTTTCGCTTTATTTGAGTTATATACTTTATTCTCCATATTTTTATAAAAACACTGGAGGATGTAAACATTTCTAAAAAAATTCTTTTTATACTATTAGTGGCAATAATTGCAATAAGTGCTCTTTCTGTCGTTAGTGCGCAGGATTTAAACGATACTGCAATAGCTGACGATTTTGATGAGTCAAATGATATTGATTATGATTCATTTTTTGTGGGTGGACCATGTGACATTGTGGAAGACCAGGCACAATCATCATGCAATATGACTCTGGTAGTTCAGGATAAAATTCCTGCTAAAATCCAAATCCAGCAATCAGGTCAATACTATGGTGATAAGAAATTGACAGTCAAGGTCATCAACAATACAAACGCCTCGCTATATCCGGTTCCGATAACACTTAAGTTTTCAAACCGAATATCTGCAACTGTAATTACAGATTCAAAAGGTGTTGCGAGTTATAATTTGCCTTTCAATCCTGGAAAGTATAGTGTTAAGGCAAGTGTCAATTCAAATTATATTGACGTTAAAAATCAGGTGTTGAAAAATATTGTTATCAAAAAGGCAGATTCAAAAATTGCTATTAAAAAGTTAACCGCTTCTTATGGTGCCAAAAAATACATGGAAATTAAGGTTATCAACCTAAAAACCAAAAAGGGCATTGGTGGTGTGAAACTGCTTGTGAAGGTATATACTGGTAAAAATGTTAAAAAGCTATATCTGACAACAGACTCTCAGGGTATTGCAAAATATAATGCGGCTGGCTTGGATGTTGGGGTCCATAAAGTTAAGGTAAGCGAGGTTTCAAATGGTGTCAGTGCAAAGGCCAAAACAGGCAAGATTACTGTGAAAAAGGCTTCAACTACATTTTTGAATGAGGTTGATGCAATCTACATTAAAAAGGCCAAAACATATGACATTGCACTGTTCAACAAAAACAACGAAAAGGTCATAAAAGGCATTAAGCTTCATGTTAAAATCTATGACGGCAAAAAATGTTATTCATATACCGTAAAGACTGGAAAGTACGGAAGTGAAATAGACGTCAGTCATCTGGGACTTGGATCATATAAAGTTGTGGTTACATTTGACGGAAATTCCAGATACAACAAGTGCACTGGCCGTGGGGATATTGATATCATAAAAGATCCGGGCCATATACTATTTTAAATCTAAAGAAAATCAGGAATTGTCTGAAAAATCCATTGATGAACTTAAACAGATATATCAAAACTTGGAATAGGTTAATCTATGTTTTAGATTATTCACTTTTTTTTAAACTATTTAACTTATTAGTTACAAACTATTTTCAGGTGTCATAATCATGAAAACAGAGATAATCGGCAAATTGAGAAATATTGAGGATGAAAATGATGTTACAATATTGTATGCCTGTGAATCTGGCTCAAGAGCATGGGGATTCGACAACGTTGATAGCGATTATGATGTCAGATTCATCTATAAAAGCAATGATATTCATGAATATGTCACATTGTCTGATACAAGCGATGTAATTGAATGTATGGATGGTAAGCTTGATGTTGTCGGTTGGGATATTAAAAAAGCGTTTAAACTTCACTATTCAGGAAATCCAAACTTGAGGGAGTGGCTGATAAGTCCCGTCAAATATGTCGATTGGGATTATGACATTTTCGATGGCCTTGAGGAATTTGACACGGCAAAACTTAAATATCACTACACCAGTATAGCTAACAATAACTGGAAAATGTTATCCCGTGATGATTTGAAGTTTACAAAAAGGGCATATAAAATGTTTCTCTACAATTGCAGATGCATTCTCACATGGACTGTTATCAATCAGGGAGTTGATCCTTCAATAAATATCTTTGATTTGTTAAATCAGGTTAAAAACTTGGATGATGATATTGCTCATGACATTAACGATTTAATTAGCTTTTATAAAGATAATTGTAAAAATGATTTGAATACAAATGTAACTGAAAACATCAAGGAATGGATGGGTCATAATTTGGAAATGATGAGGCGAGACTTCCCAAAAACCGATGATTCCAGGGATTTTGAAAAGTACAATCAAAGGTTTTTTGATATTGTGCTTCCAAATTATGAAGATTATAAAGAGTAATATTAGAAAATTTTTTTAATTCAAAAGATTATATATTATAGTAATAGGTGACAAACATGGTTTATGATGTAAGACGAGCTGATTTAGTAAAAATGTCCATTAAAAGAAATAAGTCCGGTCAGGAAATTGTATCTGAATGTTTGGAAAATAAAATACATATGACCCGACCTGAAGATTATGAATACGATGCTGGTGAGGCTCTTTTTGATATTTTAACACTTGAAAATTCCAATTGGTATTTTGAAAAAGATAATAAAAAGGCAAAAATTAAAGTTGAAACCAGATTTGATGATGATCAATTAATTGATTTGGCCTTGAACAATCCTGGAAGTCATGTTAGAATTGCTGCTATAAACAAAATAGACGATGATAATGTTTTACTTAGAATCATTCAAAATGACGCTGACAATGATGTTAAAAAAGCAGCTGTTGAAAGATTGGCAGCATTGCATGTTGAATAGGTCAATATGACTTCAAGAGAAGATAAGATAAACTCCATTGAAAAATCAAATAATCAAGAAAAAATCATTGATTTTGCTAAAACTGACGTAGATTGGCAAGTTCGTCGAGTTGCAGCGGAACATATACCTGATGAGAAAATCCTAAAGGATATAGTGAATTGTGAATTGACTTCTGCTGTAGCTATAAAAGCCATGGAAAACATCAACGATATTGAATTTTTATCGGATATCTGTTTAAATCATCCCGATGCATATTTGCGTCTCGCATGCATAAATCGCATTTCTGATGAATCACTTCTTTTAAAAGAAAAATTATCATCTCTTTTAGAAAATATGCTATTCAATGACCCAAACAAGGTTATTGTGAAATGTGTATGTGAAAATCCAAATTTGAAAAATCAGAAAACAGTGGTTGATGCAATAAATTATTTTGATGACATTGATATTCGAAGACCATTGCTTCGAAAGATAACGGATGAAAAAATATTAACTGATTTTGCATTGAATAGTGGAAATCCTTTTATTCGCCGTGAAGCTATTCAAAATCCAAATTTAGCAGATTTTGAAATTATTTGTGAAATTATAAAAAATGACTGTGATGAATTAAATAGAGTAATTGCAATTTATAAAATTCCTGATAGCGAATCATTGATTGAACTAATTTTCAACGAATCCTTACATCACAGATTGGCTCAAATTGCCCAAAATACTAACTTTTTATCTGACGATTACTTTTTAAACATTTTGGATAGAGAAACAGATGAATACTCACGTCAGGTTTCGGTTAGTTTCCTAGGTGATGGCGAAATATTGGATGGCATTATTTTAAATGAAACCAGCGATAAAATACGGGAGGATGCAATAAAAAACCCAAATTTCACAAATCAAAAAATAATGGATGACTTGATTTTAAATGATGAAAACCCTGAAATTCTTTTTGAAGTCGTATCCAGGATGGAAAATCAGGAACTTTTAGGCAATTTCATTATAAATAATTTAGAGCCAAATGATGTGATTTTCAAAGCAATTTCAAGAATAAGGGACATTTCTTTATTGGAGAGACTATCTGTTCATCCTGATTCAGAAATACGTCTTGAAGCGGTTAAAAGGATTTCCCAATTGAGTGATGTTAATGGGATATTAAGAGACATCGCATTGACTGAAAGCGATGAGAAAATCTGTTTGATTGCAATAAAATCCATGAAAACCAGAAATGACTTGATTGAAGTTGCTAAAAATCGCCAAGAAAAAAACATACGAATTTCCGCACTAAAGCAAATTAAGGATAAGAAACTGATTGACAACTATTTGGGATCAATTTTCACTCATTCACTGAAGGATGTGCCTTTCATATTTTCATTAAAGGAAATGGCATTAAATGACAAGGATGGGGATATAAGAAAGATTGCCACCAGTAAAATTATGGATAAGGGATTTTTAGAGGAAATTGCTACTGGAGATGATGTAAATCGTTTTGAAGCGCAAAAGAGATTGGACTCGCTTTTCGAGGACATCAAGCAAATTGAGCATAGGGGAACCTTGGGAAGGTTAATTGAAAATCCAGATAAAGATGTCTCTTCAATGGCTCAGGCTACCTTGGATGATTTGTATTTATGGGAGGACAGGCTATCCAAAATAAATGAAATTGATGATATAGATACACTAAAGGATATTGCATCAAATGACTTTAACCGTTTTGTAAGGCTTGAAGCTGAAGGAAAACTGGAAAAGATACTGTTCCATATTCGTTTTGATGAAATAGACTCACCTGCCAATCAGGAAAAATTAAAAGCCATTGCCTGTGATGAAGAATTCAGTTTG
Organism: Methanobrevibacter sp.; assembly: GCA_017473945.1. Taxonomy (GTDB): domain Archaea; phylum Methanobacteriota; class Methanobacteria; order Methanobacteriales; family Methanobacteriaceae; genus Methanocatella. The sequence continues at coordinate 29,551 of JAFUIW010000011.1, forward strand.
GAAATTAGGCAAAATGCACTTTTAAAGATAATTGATGATGCATTTGTAGAAAAATTTGAAAATATTATTTAGGTATTACGGACTTTTTTCTATCTTAACTTTTTTTAAATTCATTTAGGCAAATATAAATAAGAATAAATATAAATTTTTACTCAATAACTTAGTCAATAAGTTAAATTTATAAGAGGTTAAACTATGGTAAGTGTAAACGTTGAAGCTAAAAAAACCGTAGATGTTATGATTGAAAAAGCAGATGAATTAAACATCGCAGTAGAAACTTTAGACAATGGCGCTACTGTTATTGACTGTGGTGTAAATGTAGATGGAAGTTTCAAAGCAGGAGAACTTTATACCAAAGTTTGTCTTGGTGGACTTGCAGACGTTGGAATTTCAATTCCAGGAGATTTATCTGAAAAATTCGCACTTCCTTCAGTAAAAATTAAAACTGACTCACCTTCTATTTCAACTTTAGGTTCACAAAAGGCAGGTTGGTCTGTATCTGTAGGTGACTTCTTTGCATTAGGTTCTGGTCCTGCTAGAGCTATTGCATTAAAACCAGCAGAAACCTATGAAGAAATCGGATATGAAGACAAAGATGCTGATTTAGCAATCTTAACTTTAGAAGCAGACGTATTGCCTGGTGATGATGTAGCTCAATACATTGCTGATGAATGTGATGTTGACGTTAAAAATGTCTACTTGCTTGTAGCTCCTACTTCCTCTTTAGTCGGATCTATCCAAATTTCCGGAAGAGTTGTTGAAAACGGAACATACAAAATGTTAGAAGCAATCAAATTCGATGTAACTAAAGTAAAACATGCAGCAGGTATTGCACCAATTGCACCAATTGACCCAGATGGTCTTAAAGCAATGGGTAAAACCAACGATGCTGTTTTATTCGGTGGAAGAACTTACTACTATGTAGAATCTGATGAAAACGATGATATTGCAGATGTTGCAGCAAAATTACCATCCTCAGCAGCTGATGGATATGGTAAA